>CANFBG010000096.1 GCA_947444785.1 Microbacteriaceae bacterium
CGGCATTGTCGAGACCCTCACCGGTCACCGCTCGCGTGCCGTGCTGATGAAGAACCACGGGCCGTTCACCATCGGCAAGGACGCCCGCGACGCCGTCAAGGCGGCCGTCATGGTCGAGGATGTCGCCCGCACGGTGCACATCTCCCGCGCCTTGGGTGCCCCGACGCCGATCGTCACGGACGCCATCGACTCCCTCTACGACCGCTACCAGAACGTGTACGGCCAAGACCCGAAGGGCTCCCTCGTATGAGCAAGCTAGTCACCTCCCTCGACGCTTACGAGGTCTGGTTCCTCACCGGCAGCCAGAACCTGTACGGCGAAGAGACTCTGCGCCAGGTCGCCGAGCAGTCTCAGGAGATCGCCCGCACGCTTTCCGAGTCGCTCGCTATTCCGGTCAAGATCGTCTGGAAGCCCGTGCTGAAGGACTCCGACTCCATTCGCCGCATGGCGCTCGAGGTCAATGCGGCCGACAACGTCATCGGCGTCACCGCCTGGATGCACACGTTCTCGCCCGCCAAGATGTGGATCACGGGACTCGACCTGCTCCGCAAGCCCCTGTTGCACCTGCACACGCAGGCCAACGTGGAACTGCCCTGGGCCGAGATCGACTTCGACTTCATGAACCTGAACCAGGCCGCCCACGGCGACCGCGAGTTCGGCTACATCCAGACCCGCCTCGGTGTGAGCCGCAAGACGGTCGTCGGCCATGCCTCGAACCCGTCTGTGCAGCAGCAGATCGGCACGTGGACCCGTGCCGCCGCTGGCTGGGCCGCCACCCACGAGATGAAGCTCGCCCGCTTCGGCGACAACATGCGCTACGTCGCCGTTACCGAGGGCGACAAGACCGAGGCGGAGCTGCGCTTCGGCGTCCAGGTCAACACCTGGGGCGTCAATGAGCTGGTCGACGCCGTCGACGCCGCATCCGAAGCGGATGTCGACGCGCTCATCTCCGAGTACATCTCGCTCTACGACGTCGCGGTCGAACTGCTGCCCGGCGCTTCGCGCCACGAGTCGCTTCGCGACGGCGCCCGCATCGAGCTCGGGCTTCGCTCGTTCCTCGAGGGCGGCGGGTTCAGCGCCTTCACCACGAGCTTCGAAGACCTGGGTGCGCTCAAGCAGCTGCCCGGTCTCGCCGTTCAGCGCCTGATGGCCGAGGGCTACGGCTTCGGCGCCGAGGGCGACTGGAAGACCGCCGTTCTCGTGCGCGCCGCCAGCGTCATGGGTGCCGGCCTCCCCGGCGGCGCAAGCCTCATGGAGGACTACACCTACGACCTCATCCCCGGCGACGAGAAGATCCTCGGCGCCCACATGCTCGAGGTCAGCCCCTCGCTCTCCAGCCAGCGCGCGTCGCTGGAGATTCACGCGCTCGGCATCGGCGGCAAGGATGACCCGGTTCGCCTGGTCTTCACCGCCGACTCGGGCCCTGCCGTGGTCGTCGCGATGAGCGACATGCGCGACCGGTTCCGCCTCGTGGCGAACGTCGTCGAGGTCGTTCAGCCGACCGAGGACCTCCCCAAACTTCCCGTGGGACGAGCCGTCTGGCGCCCAGCGCCCGACTTCGCCACCTCCGCCGCGGCCTGGCTCATCGCCGGTGCCGCCCACCACACCGTGATGTCGACCGCCGTCGGCATCGAGGTGTTCGAAGACTTCGCCGAGATCGCCAGGACTGAACTCCTGATCATCGACCGCGACACCCGCCTGCGCGACTTCCAGAAGGAAGTCCGTTGGAATGCTGCCTACTACCGACTCGCTCAGGGCCTGTAGCAGAAAGCGCCACACAGAAGGACGATGCCTCGTAGTCGAGGCGCCGTCCCGGCAGCACCACCAAGAAACACTCCACTCAAAGAAGAAGGAACACAGTGAAGCTCAAGTCACTCCTCGCGGTCGCGGCCACGGGTGCAATCATCATCGGAATGTCGGCCTGCTCCAGCACCGCTTCCACCACCTCCGGATCGACGGCAGCTGCCGCGACCGGCCTCATCGGCGTCGCGATGCCGACGAAGTCCTCACAGCGTTGGATCGCCGACGGCGACAACATCAAGAAGCAGCTTGAGGCCGCCGGCTTCACCGTTGACCTTGAGTACGCACAGGACGACATCCCCACCCAGGTCACCCAGATCGAGAACATGATCACCAAGGGCGCCAAGGCCCTGATCATCGCCTCCATCGACGGCACCACGCTGACCAACACGCTGCAGACCGCGGCCGACAACAAGATCCCCGTCATCGCCTACGACCGCCTCATCCGCGACTCGAACAACGTTGACTACTACGCGACGTTCGACAACTACAAGGTCGGCGTCGAGCAGGGCACGTCACTGCTGACCGGCCTCGGCGTCCTCGGCGCCGACGGCAAGGACACCGGCAACAAGGGTCCGTTCAACGTCGAGCTGTTCGCCGGTAGCCCCGACGACAACAACGCCACGTTCTTCTTCAACGGCGCGATGGACACCCTGAAGCCGTACATCGCCTCGGGCGTCGTCAAGGTCGCTTCCGGCCAGACCGACTTCAAGTCGGTTGCCACGCTCCGCTGGGACGGCGCCACCGCGCAGGCTCGCATGGAGAACATCCTGACGTCGACCTACTCCAACGGCACCACCAAGGTCAACGGAATCCTGTCCCCGTACGACGGCATCTCCCGTGGCCTGATCTCGGCCGTAACCTCCGCTGGTTACAAGGTCGGCGCCGGCTTCCCGATCATCACCGGCCAGGACGCTGAGCTCGACTCGGTCAAGGCAATCAACTCGGGCGAGCAGTACTCGACCATCTACAAGGACACCCGCGAGCTCGCCAAGGTCGCCGTCTCCATGGCTCAGGCCCTGCTGACCGGTTCCACCCCCGAGACCAACGACACCAAGACCTACGACAACGGCAAGAAGGTCATCCCGGCCTACCTGCTGCAGCCGGTCGCTGTCACCAAGGCGGATGTCCAGAAGGTCCTGATCGACGGTGGCTACTACACCTCCGCTCAGGTCTCTGGCTAACACCCATTTGAACTAGCTCCACCCGGTGGGGGAGGGCGTCGAAAGGCGCCCTTCCTCACCGCTGGGGCTTAATCGTCGGTAGCATCACGAACAACACCGGCATCACGACCATCACCACAGCAAGGAAGCAGGAGAAGCGTGGCCAACAACATTCTGGAAATGCGCAACATCACGAAGACCTTCCCCGGGGTAAAGGCACTCCAGGACGTCACGCTCGATGTCGCCCGCGGCGAGGTTCACGCCATCTGCGGCGAAAACGGGGCCGGCAAGTCAACCCTTATGAAGGTCCTCAGCGGGGTCTACGGCTATGGCACCTACGAGGGTGACATCGTCTTTGAAAACGAGACCATGCAGTTTCGCGACATCCGGGACAGCGAAGCGAAGGGAATCGTCATCATCCACCAGGAGCTGGCGCTCAGCCCGTTCCTGTCTATCGCCGAGAACATCTTTCTCAACAACGAGATCAAGGGCTTCGGCGGCCTGATCGACTGGACCAAGACCAACGTTGAGGCCTCGAAGCTGCTGGCGCGAGTCGGCCTGCGCGAGAACCCGACGACGAAGGTGCGCGACCTGGGCGTCGGCAAGCAGCAGCTCGTGGAGATCGCGAAGGCGCTGTCCAAGCGAGTGAAGCTGCTCATCCTCGACGAGCCCACCGCGGCGCTGAACGACGAAGACTCCGCCCACCTGCTTGACCTGATCCTGAGCCTGAAGGGCCAAGGCATCACGTCGATCATCATCAGTCACAAGCTGAACGAGATCAAGAAGATCTCCGACACCGTGACCGTGATCCGCGACGGCAAGGCGATCGAGACCATCGCCAAGGACGATGTGACTGAAGAGCGCATCATCAAGGACATGGTCGGTCGCGACCTGGAGCACCGCTACCCGGATCACACCCCGCACATCGGCGACGAGCTGCTTCGGGTCGAGAACTGGACCGCGTACCACCCGCAGGACCCCAGCCGCATCATGGTCGACAACGTCAACCTCAACGTGCGCGCGGGCGAGATCGTCGGAATCGCAGGCCTGATGGGCGCCGGTCGCACCGAGTTCGCCATGAGCCTGTTCGGCCGGTCCTACGGAAGCAAGATCTCCGGAACCGTCTTCAAAAACGGCAAAGAGATCAAGACCCGCACTGTCTCGGAGGCGATCGCCAACGGCCTCGCCTATGCGACGGAGGACCGCAAGTTCTACGGCCTCAACCTGATCGAGGACATCAAGCGCAACATCTCGATGGCCTCGCTGAAGAAGCTCGAGAAGGCCGGCCTCGTCAACGACAACGAGGAGTACAAGGTCGCCGACGGGTTCCGCAAGTCGATGAACATCAAGGCGCCCTCGGTTCTGGCCAAGGTCGGCAAGCTCAGCGGCGGCAACCAGCAGAAGGTCGTCCTGAGCAAGTGGATCTACTCCGACCCCGACGTCTTGATCCTCGATGAGCCCACGCGCGGCATCGACGTGGGGGCCAAGTACGAGATCTACACGATCATCAACCGGCTCGCGGCCGAGGGCAAGGGAATCATCGTCATCTCGAGCGAGCTGCCGGAACTGATCGGCATCTGCGACCGGATCTATGCGATCTCCGAGGGGCGGATCACCGGTGAGCTCCCGATCGCGGAAGCCACCCCCGAGACGCTCATCAAGTACATGACCATGGAAAAGGCCCGCTAGAGCGTCGGCGCTCACGCGGATCCCCCACACTTTTTAGAATTCTGAAGGAGAAATAGAATGACTGATCTGGACACCAACACGACGGAGAGCGTCGCCGTCGGCAGCCGGGTGAACCCGCCCGAGAACAGGTTCACCGACTGGTTCAGCCACGTGCTGGCCGACCTCGGCAAGAACGGTATCTTCATCGCGCTGATCCTCGTGGTCGTCGTGTTCCAGATTCTGACCGACGGCGTGCTGCTTCGCCCGCAGAACGTCAGCAACCTGATCGTTCAGAACGGCTACATCCTGATCCTTGCCATCGGCATGGTCATGGTCATCGTCGCGGGGCACATCGACCTGTCCGTCGGATCCGTCGCCGCGTTCGTCGGCGCGATCTCGGGTGTCTTCGCCGTCAACTGGGGCATGCCCACGTGGATCGCCATCGTGCTTTCCCTCGCGGTCGGCGCCCTGGTCGGTGCGTGGCAGGGCTTCTGGATCGCCTACGTCGGTATCCCGGCGTTCATCGTGACGCTGGCCGGCATGCTCATCTTCCGTGGCCTCGCCCTCGTGGTGCTGGGCTCCAGCAACATCGGCTCGTTCCCGGAGTTCTACCGTGCGCTCGGCAACGGCTACCTGACCAACGTCCTCGGCGAGTTCGCTGTCGATCCGCTGACCATGGGCGTCGCGATCATCGCCGTCGTTGCGATGATCGTCGGTCAGGTTCGGTCGCGTCGGGGACGTGCCGCGTACGGCCAGGCCGTCGAGCCGCTGACCTGGTTCGCCGCGAAGATCGTGCTCATCACGGCTGCCGTGCTGGTGTTCGCCTACGCGATCGCCATCTTCAAGGGCATCCCGGTCACGCTGATCATCCTCGCCGTGCTCGTTCTCGTCTACGGCATCGTGATGAACCGCACGGTCTTCGGCCGCCACATCTACGCGATCGGCGGCAACCTGCACGCCGCCGAGCTGTCGGGCATCAAGACCCGCAACGTCACCTTCTGGCTGTTCGTGAACATGGGCGTGCTCGCGGCCCTCGCCGGCCTCGTCTTCACGGCGCGCCTGAACCTCGCCGGCCCCAAGGCCGGTGACGGCTTCGAGCTCGAGGCCATCTCCGCCGCCTTCATCGGTGGCGCCGCAGTCACGGGTGGTGTCGGCACCATCGGCGGCGCCATCATCGGTGGTCTGATCATCGGTGTGCTGAACAACGGTATGTCGATCATGGGCATCGGCGTCGAGTGGCAGCAGGCCGTCAAGGGCCTCGTGCTGCTGCTGGCCGTCGCCTTCGACGTGTTCAACAAGCGCCGCTCCGGCGGTCGCTAGGCCTCCGGGTCCTACCCTCCCGCCTGAAAAGGGCCGGGCTCCCTCGGGAGTCCGGCCCTTTTTACGTCGGTTGGGGTGCGCGCTCCCGGTGAGCGACTGACATATTTCGGATCCAGGCTGTGAGCACCCGTTTGGTGACGGATTTCGGAATATGTCAGTCCGTCACCGTGCTGGCCGGAAGTTACAGTGCCCGGGCGGCGTACTGGGCCCGGATCTCGGGACGGTAGTCAACTGCTGGGGTGGCCGCCGTGGCGACCGTCCACGTCGGCCGCTGCTCGGTGAGTGCCCAGGCCGCCTGGACCGCGGCACCGTCGGCGACGTACTCCCCGGGCGTGGGCACGGTGACGGGGACGGCGAATACCTGGGCGGCGATGTTCTGCACCGCGGAGTTCTGTGCGGCACCGCCGATCAGGAGGAGGCGCTCGGCCGAGACCCCCTGGGCCACGACGGCATCGAGGCCGTCCGCGAGGCCGCAGAGGAGTCCCTCGATCGCGGCGCGCGCCAGGCCCTCCCGGGTGGTCGAAGCCAGGGTCATGCCATACAGGGTCGCCGTGGCATCCGGCAGGTTGGGGGTTCGCTCACCCTCGAAGTAGGGCTGCAGTACCAAGCCCAGCGCGCCGGGCTCGGCGTCTTCGGCGAGGCGGCCGAGCTCGTCGTGGCTGACGCCGAGCAGTTTCGCCGTCGCATCCAGCACGCGCGCCGCATTCAGCGTCGCCACCAACGGCAGGAACAGTCCGCTCGCATCGGCGAATCCCGCGACCCGCCCGGATTCGTCGTGGGCGGGGGCATCCGTCACGGCGAAGACCGTGCCGCTGGTGCCGATGGAGATGACGACGTCGCCGCTGCGGGCGCCGAGGCCGAGGGCGGCCCCGGCGTTGTCGCCGGCACCGCAGGCGACGAGCGCGCCGGCCTCGGTGACTCCGGCGGGCTCGGCGGGGCCCAATACCCTGGGCAAAACGGCATCGTGGCCGAGGGCGGCGATGAGCAGTTCGCGGTCGTATTCCCCGGTGCGGGGGTTCCAGTACGACGTGCCGCTGACGTCGGAGCGGTCGGTGGTCAACTCCTCGAGAACGGGGCCGAGGGGTGCGTCTGGGGCATCGGCCGGCCCGAAGCCGCGCAGGCGCCAGGTCAGCCAGTCGTGCGGCAGGGCGACGGCGGCGACCCGCGCGGCGTTGGCCGGTTCGGCATCGCGCAGCCAGCGCAGCTTCGTCAGGGTGAAGGAGGCGACGGGGACCGATCCGGTTCGAGCGGCGAGGGCGTCGGCGCCGAACTCCGCGATCAGGTCGAGGGCGGCCTGGGCCGACCGGGTGTCGTTCCAGAGCAGGGCGTCGCGGATGACGCGGCCGTCGATATCGAGGGCGACCATGCCGTGCTGCTGGCCGGCGATGGAGATCGCGGAAACGTCGGCGAGTCCGCCCGCATCGGCGAAGGCCTCGTTCAGGGCAGTCCACCAGAGCTGGGGGTCGACCTCGGTTCCGCTCGGGTGGGTGGCTCGGCCGGTGCGCACAAGGGCACCGGTCTCCAGGTCGCGGATGACGACCTTGCAGCTCTGGGTCGATGAGTCGACGCCGGCGACGAGGGTTGTCATGCGGTCTCCTTGGGGATCAGTGCGGTTCGGGTACTTCTTCGTGCGGACACCGTTTTCAGGCCATAGCCGCGGCCAACCCCCGTGGGGAGGTCGGCGGCGGCTATGGCCTGAAAACGGCGGGGGTGACGAGCCTAGCCGCGGGCGCCGAGCATGTGCTCGAGGGCCAGCTGCTGCAGGCGCACGAAGCCGAAGCCTCGGGCGTTGAAGTACGAGGCGGAGTCGAAGTCCTCGTAGGCGGAGCGGTCGGCGATCAGGTCGTCGTAGCTCTCGCCGGCGGCCAGGGTTGGCGTGCCCAGCTCGGGCACGCGGGAGGCGGTCAGGGCCTCCTGGACCTCGGGGTCGGCGCGGAATGCGGCGGCGCGTTCCTTCAGCAGGAGGTACGTGCGCATGTTCGCGGCGGCCGAATCCCAGACACCCGTCATGTCCTCGGTGCGGGACGGCTTGTAGTCGAAGTGTCGGGGACCGGTGTAGCTCTGGCCGCCGTTCGGGCCGCCGTTCTCCAGCAGGTCGACCAGCGAGAAGGCGTTGTGCAGGTCGCCGTGGCCGAAGACCAGGTCCTGGTCGTACTTGATGCCGCGCTGGCCATTCAGGTCGATGTGGAACAGCTTGCCCGCGTAGAGGGCCTGGGCGATTCCGGCGGTGAAGTTCAGCCCGGCCATCTGCTCGTGACCGACCTCGGGGTTGACGCCGACCAGCTCGGGGCGCTCGAGGGTCTGGATGAACGCCAGCGCGTGGCCAAGAGTTGGCAGCAGGATGTCGCCGCGGGGCTCGTTGGGCTTGGGCTCGATTGCGAAGCGGATGCCATAGCCCTTGTCGGTGACGTAGTCGCCGAGGAGGTTGACGGCCTCGCGGTAGCGCTCGAGCGCCTGACGGATGTCCTTGGCGGCGTCGTACTCCGCGCCCTCGCGGCCACCCCACATGACGAACGTCTCGGCGCCGAGTTCTGCGGCCAGGTCGAGCTGCTTGATGACCTTGCGCAGCGCAAAACGGCGAACGTCGCGGTCGTTCGAGGTGAAGCCGCCGTCCTTGAAGACGGGGGCGCTGAAGAGGTTGGTCGTGACCATGGGCACGATGACGCCGGTCTCGGCCAGGGCGCCCTTCAGGCGGTCGATCTCCTTCTGGCGAGCAGCCTCGCTCGAGCCGAAGGCGAAGAGGTCGTCGTCGTGGAAGGTGAGGCCGTAGGCGCCCAGCTCATTGAGCTTGTGGACCGCCTCGACGACATCGAGGGGGGCGCGGGTCGGGCCGCCGAACGGGTCGGCACCGTTGTAGCCGATGGTCCAGAGTCCGAATGAGAACTTGTCTGCGCGGGATGGGGTCAAAGCCATGGCTGTACATTCCTTCAACGTCGTTGGTGATGATTTGTTTACAGCCACAACTTATCAGACGAAATCGGCGAGCAACAGGGCCTATTGCCCACTGAATCCCGGTTTTTCACCCGTGTCGGGCGCGGCGTGATATCAATGACAGACGGAGAGAAGGGCTCGGTCGTGTCAGGCATTCTTTCAGCGGTGCGAGCGGTCGCGCCGGTCGCGCCGGTCGGAGTTACCCGCCCGGGGCGAGGGGTCGCGCTGGACCTCGGCCTGCACTCACTGATGCTCCTCGTCATGGCGTGGACGATGATCCTCGTGCCATCGGTTCAGGCGATGCTCGTGGGCGCCGTCATCCTGATCATCGCGAGCGTGCCGTGTGCCCCGCTCGCGCGACGCGATTTCGCCGACTGGCGCCACATTGTGGATCTCTGGGCGATGGCGGGGCTGCTTCTTTGGGCAGCGGGTGCGGCGGGTGCGGCGGGTGCGGCGGGAGCCGCGGGTGCGGCGGGGAGAGCAGGGGGCCTGTCCGACGCTGGCACGGCATCCATGGCGGACATGGCGGACATGATGCACGGGGCGCAGTCCGGGGTGCCGGGGTCATCAGGTATCGCCTTCGGTATCGTCGCCGGCTGGCTTGTCTGTCGCCTGATGCTCCTTGTCGGCGTGATTCGGCTGGGAGATGGGCTGGGCGATGGGCTGGGCGATCGGATGGGCCGAGCGGGACTCGGCTCGGCCGCCGTGACCGCCGCCGGCCTC
>CANFBG010000097.1 GCA_947444785.1 Microbacteriaceae bacterium
CCATCGCCCTCCTGCCGGAGCAGCAGTGTCGCGGTGCCCGAAGGCGTCCGCCTGGTGCGCCAGATCCCCGCATCCGTCACCCTGCACGTCGGATCCCCCGTGCCGCGCAGGTTCGGGCCGAACGTCGAACGCAGCGAGAAGGGCCGCCCCGGCCGATACACCGTGGCGACCTCTCGAAGCGGCGCCTCGGTCACGAGATCTCTCTCAGCCATTCGCTCTAGAGCCACTCGCTCGGGGCGGGCGCCCTCGTGGCCGGCAGCGCGGTGGACTCGGCCCACGCGAGTACCCACTTCGGGACGACCAGGTCTGCCGGCAGCTCGCCCATCGCATCCAGAACCTCGGGAATCTGAACGACACCGCCGCCCCGCTTCAGGAACCGGCCGCGCACGAAGGCCTCGGCGTATATCTCGCCGGCAACGACAAACCGCTGCTGGATGTAGACGCTCTTGGCGTCGAATCCCAACACCTTGGACTCGACCGTGAAGCGCTGCCCGAGGGTCAGGGACTTGCGGAAGCTGATGGTCTCCGCGACCACAACGGGGTACCAGCGCCGGGCGGTGAAGATCGCCCAGATGCCGCTGCGGCTCAGCAGGTCGACCCGGCCGAGGTCGAGAATCGACAGGTACACGCCGTTGTTCATGTGCCGGAAGATGTCGAGGTCTGTGGCCCAGACCCGGAACGGTGTGCTCGCGACCCCGAAGCGGCTGATGCGTTGTCCGCGACGCGCCCGCAGAAATATGTGGATTGTCCGGAAAATAAGATGCACCCTCGACACAATAGCTCTCGGGTAGGAACAAAACACTCTGGGCAGCGGTTGTCTCCAACGCGCTGCGACGCAACAATCCCTAAAGGAGATTCACCGCATGTCAGTTGTCCCCATGATCGCCCTGAACGATGGCACCAGCATCCCCCAGCTCGGATTCGGCGTCTTCCAGATCGACCCCGCCGAGACCCGCGCAGCGACGCTCACCGCACTCGAGATCGGCTACCGCCACATCGACACTGCGGAGATGTACCGCAACGAGAAGGGCGTCGGCGAGGCCGTTGCCGCCTCCGGCATCCCGCGCGAAGAAATCTACGTCACGAGCAAGCTCAACAACGGCTTCCACGCGCCAGCCGATGCCGTCAAGGCGTTCGAGACGTCGCTTGAGACCCTCGGCTTCGACTACCTCGACCTGTTCCTGATCCACTGGCCGATGCCCGCCGTGCTCGACTACGTCGAGACCTGGAAGGCCATGGAGCAGATCCTTGCCACCGGCCGCGTGCGCTCCATCGGAGTCTCCAACTTCCAGCCGGCGCACCTGACGCGCCTGTTCGAGGAGACCTCGATCGTGCCCGTCATCAACCAGATCGAGGTGCACCCGTACCTCACCCAGAACGACGTTCGCGCGTTCAATACCGAGCACAAGATCGCCACCGAGGCGTGGTCGCCCATCGCCCAGGGCGGCGTCTTGAACGACCCCGTGATCACCACCATCGCCGCGCGCGTCGGCAAGAGCGCGGCCCAGGTCACGCTCCGCTGGCACATCCAGCGCGGCGACATCGTCTTCCCGAAGTCGGTCACCCGCAGCCGCGTTCAGGAGAACTTCGAGCTGTTCGACTTCGTTCTCGCCGAGGATGAGATCGACGCCATCACGGCGCTGAACCGCGACGAGCGCACGGGCCCGAACCCCGACGTGTTCAACATGATTCCGTAGGTTTCAGCACGGGGTTTCCCCGTTTAGGGAGGAGATCAGCGCTCATACGTCTGTACAGGACGTATGAGTCGGAATCTCCTCCCTAAACGGTGCCCGAGCCGGGCCGAGGTCGGGGCGCGGGCGGGGGCGGCACCTCTTTGGCGGCCACGACATCCGCCAGTCGCAGCACAACGTCGCCGCGCTTGGTCTCGATGACGCACTCGCCGGCGTCGAGGCGCCGCAGGTAGCCCAGCGCATCCGTCAGCCTGGGTGCCCCGGCATCAGGCGATGCCGCCAGACGGATGCGCACCACGACCCGGCTGCCCAGGGGCAGGCCCCGCAACAGGCCGACGGGGTCAGCCGCATAAATGCCCGATTCCGATGAGCTCATCCCCCCAGAATAATCGTCGGGACACGGGCCGATCGCGGCCCTTTTCACAGGCCCTCCGGACGGCCCCGCGGTTACTCGCGTAAAATCGTCGGGTGGCAATCTCCAAAGTCCTCCTCTTCTACGTGTTCACGCCGTTGGCCGACCCGGATGCGATCCGCCTCTGGCAGCGCGACCTGTGCGAGTCTCTCGGGCTCACCGGGCGCATCCTGATCTCGGCGCAGGGCCTGAACGGCACGGTCGGCGGCGAGCTGAACGCCGTGAAGCGCTACCTGCGGAAGACCCGGGAGTACCCCGCGTTTACGAACCTCGACGTGAAGTTCAGCATCGGAACCGGCAACGACTTCCCGCGGCTCGTCGTGAAGGTGCGCGAGGAGATCGTCAGCTTCGGGGCGCGTCCCGACGAGCTCCAGGTGAGCGAAGACGGTGTCGTCGGCGGCGGAACCAAGCTCACGCCTGAAGAGCTGCACGAGCTCGTGGACGGGCGAGGTTCCGACGTCGTTTTTTTCGACGGCCGCAACGCGTTCGAGGCTGCCATCGGCCGATTCCAGGGCGCAATCGTGCCCGATGTGGACAACACCCGCGAGTTCGTCGCCGAGCTGGACAGCGGAAAGTACGACCACCTCAAGGCGTCGCCCATCGTGACCTACTGCACCGGGGGCATCCGCTGCGAGGTGCTGTCCTCCCTCATGACCGCACGTGGATTCTCCGAGGTGTACCAGCTCGAGGGCGGCATCGCCCGCTACGGCGAGGCCTTCGGCGACACGGGACTCTGGGACGGCTCGCTCTACGTGTTCGATGGCCGGGGCTCCCTGGACTTCACGCCCAACGCCAAGGTCATCGGCCAGTGCAGCGTGTGCGGCACCGCCACGAAGCTGATCGCCAACTGCTCGGAGCCCGGCTGCACCGCCCAGGTCGTCGCCTGCGAGACGTGCGCCGGGACCCGCACGCCCCGGTGTTCGATTCACGTCTGAGTTTCCACAGGCCACCAACATGGTTGTCCACAGGGTTATCCACACCTGTGTAGAACGCATATTCGAGATCTCCGCCCCGTAGCAAATGTGGGAGGTGCGGTCTTCTGGAGCGCCTCGCGTGGCGCACGCAAGAGACCGCACCTCCCACAAACGGCGTGCGCCAGAAAGCCGGGCGCTCGACACCGGAAGTTAACCGATCGACACCACTGCAGTGTTAGCATCCCGTTCAGGGGGCCCCAAAACGGGGCACCCCGACCAGCCACTTCGTGCGGGTCCGGCTCCATTCAGTGGGGGAACAATGTTCACATCTCGAAAAGTCAAGGTTGCCTGGGCGTCAAGCGCGCTTCTGGTTCTCGCCCTGGCAGGATGCTCGTCCACGACCGCACCGGCGGCCGGCGCAGTAGACGCCGCGACCGCGACGAGCGCCGAAACCTTCGGCGGGCTCGACGCACTCGTGACCGCGGCCAAGGCTGAGGGCAAGCTCAACGTCATAGCCCTCCCGGAGAACTGGGCGAACTACGGCAAGATCATCGCCGCGTTCGAGGCCAAGTACGGCATCACCGTGAACTCGGCCAACCCCGACGGCTCCAGCGCCGAAGAGATCAAGGCCGCCGACGACAACAAGGGCATGGACACCGCCCCCGATGTGTTCGACCTCGGCGCAGCCGTCGCTCTCGCCAGCACCGATAAGTTCGCCCCCTACAAGGTCGCCAACTGGGCCGAGATCCCCGACGGCAACAAGGAGTCGACCGGCCTCTGGGTCAACGACTACACGGGCAGCATGTCGATCGGCTACAACTCGACCAAGTACCCCGCTCCGACCAGCCTCGACGCACTCCTGGGCAGCGCCTACAGCGGCGCCGTCGCGATCAACGGCGACCCCACCCAGGCCGGTGCGGCCTTCGCCGCCATCGGCATGGCATCCGTGCAGAACGGCGGAACTCTCGCCGACTTCCAGCCCGGCATCGACTTCTTCGGCAAGCTCAACGCCGCGGGCAACTTCCTCAAGGTCGACCCGACACCGGCCACCATCGCCTCGGGCGAGACGGGCGTCGTCGTGGACTGGAGCTACAACAACCTGGCCTCGGCCGCGACCGTGCCGGGCTGGAAGGTCACGACCCTTCCCGGCACCGCCTACATCAGCTATTACAACCAGGCGATCAGCAAGGATGCCCCGAACCCGGCAGCCGCGCGGTTGTGGCAGGAGTTCCTCTACAGCCCGGAAGCGCAGAACCTCTACCTCGCCGCCGGCGCCTACCCGGTCACCCTTGCCGCGATGACCACCGCCGGCGCCGTTGACGCCGCCGCCCTCGCCGCTGTCGGCCCCCTGCCCACGACCGCGGTCACACCGACCGTCGCCGAGGTGGCCTCGGCGAACAGCCTGCTCGCCCTGAACTGGGCCCGGGCAATCGGCTAGAACCCAGCAAACACAACATGACCCTGACAGACACCCCGGGGGCTCTCTCGACAGAGCCCCCGGGCGCGGTGCCGGCCCGAGGCCAAAGCCAGCGCCGGCGGCCCGGACGGCCCCGTGGCCGCGCCGCGTCCATCCTCGGCCTCACGCCCTTCGCGTTCTACGTGCTCGCCTTTCTGGCACTGCCGACCGCGATAGCGCTCACGACGGCCTTCTTCGACTCGGCGGGCGGCTTCACCCTCGACAATGTGGCGACGCTGTTCGATCCGCTGATCCTCGACACCTTCGTCAGCTCCTTCTGGATCTCGGCCCTCACCGCCGTCATCGGCGCGGTCGTCGGCGCCCTGGTCTGCTACGCCCTGCTCGGCGCCCGTCCCGACGGCGCCCTGCGCATGATGATCGAGTCTGCCAGCAGTGTTCTCGCCCAGTTCGGCGGGGTCATGCTGGCCTTTGCGTTCATCGCAACGATCGGCGTTCAGGGCCTGATCACCGTCATGCTGCGCAGCCAGTTCGGCCTCGACATCTACGCCGACGGGGTCTGGCTGTATGCGCTGCCCGGCCTGATCCTGCCCTACATCTACTTCCAGGTGCCGCTGATGGTCATCACGTTCATGCCCGCCCTCGACGGCCTGAAGCCGCAGTGGGCCGAGGCCAATGCCACCCTCGGCGGCAGCCGATTCACCTACTGGCGCCGCATCGCCGGGCCGATCCTTGCCCCCGCGTTCTTCGGCAGCCTCCTGCTGCTGTTTGCCAATGCCTTCTCCGGCTATGCGACGGCCGCGGCCCTCATCAGCCAGGGCTCGCAGATCGTGCCGCTCCAGATTCGATCGGCGCTGATCAGCGAGACGGTGCTGGGCCGTTCCAACATGGCCGGGGCACTCGCGCTCGGCATGATCGCGGTCATGATCGTGGTCATGACGGCCTACTCGATCCTTCAGAAGCGCACGACCCGGTGGCAACGATGAGCCGCACAGCGCCGAGCATCGGCGCCGCCCCGAGCCGGGTCACCCGGGGCCTGATCCTCGGCATCATCGGCGCGCTGTTCGCTATCCCGATCATCGCCATGATCGAGTTCTCGTTGCGCGACGGCCTCGCGGGCGGCTACACCCTGAGCCACTGGACAAGCCTTGTCGATCCTGCCTCGGTCGCCAAGTACCGCTCCCTGACAACGGGACTCGGCAATTCCCTGCTCCTGGCCGTCGTCACCGTCGGCATCGTCCTTCTCCTGCTGCTGCCGACGATGATCCTCGTGCAGCTGCGCTTCCCGAGGCTCAGGCGGGTGCTCGAGTTCATCTGCATCATCCCCATCACCGTTCCGGCCATCGTGCTCGTCGTCGGCCTCGCCCCCGTCTACCGCTTCATCGGCAGCATCTTCGGCAGCTCCATCTGGACCCTCGCCTTCGCGTACGGCATCACCGTGCTGCCCTACGCCTACCGCACCCTGGCGTCGAACCTCGGCGCGCTGGATGCGATCACCCTCAGCGAGGCGGCCCGCTCGCTCGGCGCCGGCTGGCCGAGCGTGCTGTGGCGGGTGCTCCTGCCGAACCTGCGCCGGGGCATCCTCGCGGCGTCGTTCATCTCGGTCGCCGTCGTGCTCGGCGAATACACGATCGCGTCGCTGCTCAGCCGGCAGAACCTGCAGACCGCCATCCTGCTCATCTCGAAGAGCGACCCCTACGTCGCCGTCATCTTCGCGCTGCTGTCGCTGCTGCTGGTCTTCCTGTTGCTGCTGGTGATCGGAAAGGTCGGTACCCGCCGTCCCGGTGCACGCAGCAGCAAGCCGAGCTCGAAACCTGACCTGACACAAGGAGTCGCCTCATGACCAACCCTCAGGGAGCCGCCGTCGTACTGACCGACGTGACCAAGAGCTTCGCCGGGCACCGAGCCCTCGACGGCGTGAACCTCGCGGTCGAGCCCGGCGAGTTCATCGCGCTGCTCGGGCCAAGCGGCTGCGGCAAGACGACCGCCCTGCGCGCCCTCGCCGGCCTCGAGAACGTCGACGCAGGCTCCATTCACATCGATGGGAAGGACGCCACCGACGCGCCCGCGAACAAGCGCGACCTCGGCATGGTCTTCCAGTCGTACTCGCTCTTCCCGCACATGACCGCGGCAGAGAACGTCGAGTTCGGCCTCCGGATGCGCCGGGTCGGCGCCGAGGATCGACGCCGCCGGGCGGCCGCCGCCCTGAAGATGGTCGGCCTCGACGGCCACTCCGATCGCTACTCACACGAGCAGAGCGGAGGCCAACAGCAGCGGGTCGCACTGGCCCGCGCGCTGGTGACGGAACCGCGGGTCCTGCTGCTGGATGAGCCGCTCAGCGCCTTGGATGCCAAGGTTCGGGTGCAGCTGCGGGATGAGATCCGGCGCATCCAGACCGAGCTCGGCATCACCACGATCTTCGTCACCCACGACCAGGAGGAGGCCCTCGCCGTCGCCGATCGGGTCGCCGTGATGCGTGATGGCCGAATCGAGCAGATCGGCACGCCCGAGGAGCTGTACCGCCGTCCGGCGACCCCGTTCGTGGCCCAGTTCGTGGGCCTCAGCAACCGCGTCGCCGGAACCGTCGAGGGTGACACGGTGCTGGTTCTGGGCCAGCGGCTCCCGCTCCTGGAACCGTCGACAACCCCAGACGGCCCGGCCTCGGTGCTGATCCGCCCGGAGGACATCACACTGGCAGCGCCCGACTCGAGCGATGCCGGCCTGCTCCGCGGACGGGTCCTGTCCACAAGCTTCCTCGGTTCGCTGCGTCGTTCCCAGATCCAGCTTGCAGACGGAACGGTGCTCGCGGTTCAGCATCCGGTGCGGGACGACCCTGCACCGGGCGCAGAGGTCGCCCTCGCTCTCGCCCGAGTCCCGGTGGCGGTCGCGGACACGGACACGGACACGGACACGGCGAACGTCGCGGTCGAGTCCAGCCAGAGCTAGGAACTCCGCGATCAGGGTGTCGTCTACCCGGCGGCGAAAATGCGCTCGAGGAAAGTGACCGAGGCCCGGGCATCGGCCACGGGGCCACCATTCGGCTCGGGCTCCGAATCGATGACGTTGTCCTGCTCGAGCACGTACCAGCCTGCATAGGCTGCGCCCTCGAGGGAGCGAACGATGGCAGTGATGTCGACGTCGCCCTCGCCGACCGGGGTGTACAGCCCGTCGACGACGCCCTCGTAGTAGGTGATCTCGCCATCGATGACGCGCTTGGCGACACGTGAACGCACGTCCTTCAGATGCACATGACCGATGCGGTCCGGGTGCTCCCGGGCAAACCGCACGGGGTCGGTGCCGCCGATCATCATGTGTCCGGTGTCGAAGCAGAAGCCGATGCTCGAGCCGTCGAGCACGCGCTGCACATCGGCGGGGCCCTCGATGAGGGTGCCGACGTGCGGGTGGATGACCGCGGTGACCCCGTAATCCGCGGCGACCGACTCCAGCCGGGTGAGGTTCGCCAGGAGCGTCGCCCACTCCGATTCGGTCAGCTCGGGCCGTGAGTTGTAGTCGTCGAGTCCCGTGCTGGCAGCCAGCACCAGCACCTCGGCGCCGGCCTCACGGAACGCCTCGAGTTCCGTGCGAATCTCGGGCTCGGGGTCGTGATCGGCCCTGTGCAGCAGCACCGGCACGAATCCGCCGACGGCCGTGAGCCCGTGGGCCGCAAGCACCGCGGTTCGCTCCGAGGGCGATTCGGGCAGGAACCCGAGCGGCCCGAACTCGCAGGCCGTAAGGCCGACGCTCTTCATCTCGGCCAGCACCCGGTCCCTCGGCATCTGATGGCCCCAGCCCGGGACCTCGCAGACTCCCCAGGAGATCGGAGCGCCGGCGATCTTTCGTTGTGACATCCTCTGCCTCTTCCAGTTGTAGAACGTCTAGCTGTAGAACGCCGGGCGCGGCGCGTACTCGATCTTGACGCGTCCGCCGCCGTTCAGCGCCGTGACGCCCGCCTCGCACGCCACGGCGACGAGGTAGCCGTCCCAGGCGCTCGGCCCATCGATCTCACCGACCAGAGTCGCGTTGACCCACCGCTGGATCTGGGTGTCGTAGGCGTCGGCGAACCGGGTCGTGAACGACATGTGCTCGGCCGTGCCGATGACCCCGTCGGTCCAGGTGGTCATGCCGGAGGTGCGACCGATCTCGGCCAGCCCCCGCTCGAAGACGGCCTCGGTGCGAACCTGGTAGCCGAACTGGATGCTCACGTTCATCTCAACATCGGCGAGGATGCCGCTCTCGGTCTCAAGCAGCACCAGAATTGGCTCCTTCAGTCCCGCGGGCGAGAGCGAGTTGCGCTTCTGGTGCTTCACCTCGATGGCGGTGATCGGCGAGTCGGTCAGGTAGCGAACGACGTCGATCTCGTGCACGACGGAGTCGTTGATCAGCATGTCGTTGGTGTAGCTCGCGGGCACGCTGGGGTTCCGGTGGGCGCATCGAAGCGCCAGCAGCTCACCGGCATCGCCCGAGGCGATCAGCGAACGCAGTTGCATGTACTCGCGGTCGAAGCGGCGCATGAACCCGACCTGGAGCAGCTTCTTCCCGGCCTTCTGTTCCGCTTCCAGCACCCGGAGGGCTGCCGCAGAACTCGGCGTGAGCGGCTTCTCGCACAGCACCGGCAGTCCGGCGGCCAACACGGGAAGAAGCACGGGCTCGTGGAACTGGCCCGGCGTGGCGATCAGCACGGCATCGACGATGCCGGCCGCGATGGCCTCCTCGATGCTGGCGAAGTGCACCGACCCCGGAGCGGATGCGATGGCGGCGGCCGCGCGGCCGGCATCCGGCTCGACGATCGCCACCACAGAGGCACCCACGATGCGGGTGGTGATCCGGGTGACGTGATCGGCGCCCATCAGTCCGGCGCCGACGACGGCAATGCGAAGCTCGTTCATTGGGGTCTCTCTACTGGGTGTGCTGAGGGCGCCGAGGGGCACCGGACAACTCTATATGTAAAGACAAAGCATCGACAGGACGAAAGATGATCAATCCAGCGCGTAGGGCTCGGCGTGCGACAGCGTCGGCCGCAGCCTGCGCGGCCACCAGAACCGGTCGCCCGTGATGAACGCGAGCGACGGCACGAGCACCGTGCGAACCAGGAGCGTATCGAGCAGAACGCCGA
>CANFBG010000098.1 GCA_947444785.1 Microbacteriaceae bacterium
ATCACCTCCACCGACCACAAGACGATCGGGTACATGTACCTGATCTCCTCCTTCGTCTACTTCTGCCTCGGTGGCGTGATGGCCCTGGTCATCCGCGCCCAGCTGTTCGAGCCGGGTCTTGAACTCCTGCAGACGAAAGACCAGTACAATCAGCTCTTCACTATGCACGGCACGATCATGTTGCTCATGTTCGCGACGCCGCTGTTCGCGGGCTTCGCCAACTTCCTGATGCCGTTGCAGATCGGCGCGCCTGACGTGGCGTTCCCGCGTCTGAACGCGTTCGCCTTCTGGCTGTATAGCTTCGGCAGCCTGATGGCTGTTGCCGGCTTCCTCACCCCCCAGGGTGCGGCGTCGTTCGGCTGGTTCGCGTATGCGCCCCTGTCGAGCACGACGTTCAGCCCGGGCGATGGTGGAAACCTGTGGGTCTTCGGCCTCGCGATCAGCGGTTTCGGAACGATCCTCGGTGCGGTCAACTTCATCACCACCATCATCACGATGCGTGCCCCCGGTATGACCATGTTCCGGATGCCGATCTTCACCTGGAACACCCTCGTGACGTCCATCCTGATCCTGATGGCATTCCCGGTCCTGGCTGCGGCGATGTTCGCCCTGGGTGCCGACAGAGTGTTCGGCGCCCACATCTACGACGCGGCCAATGGCGGCGTCCTGCTCTGGCAGCACCTCTTCTGGTTCTTCGGTCACCCTGAGGTCTACATCATCGCCCTGCCGTTCTTCGGCATCGTGTCAGAGGTCTTCCCCGTGTTCAGCCGCAAGCCGATCTTCGGTTACAAGACCCTGATCTATGCGACCATCTCGATCGCGGCGCTGTCCGTGACCGTCTGGGCTCACCACATGTACGTCACCGGTTCGGTTCTCCTGCCGTTCTTCGCGCTGATGACGATGTTGATCGCTGTGCCCACGGGCGTGAAGATTTTCAACTGGATCGGCACGATGTGGCGTGGATCGGTGACGTTCGAGACGCCCATGCTCTGGGCAATCGGCTTCCTGATCACGTTCACCTTCGGTGGCCTGACCGGCGTCATCCTGGCCTCGCCGCCGCTTGACTTCCATGTGTCCGACTCGTACTTCGTCGTCGCCCACTTCCACTACGTGGTCTTCGGTACCGTCGTCTTCGCCATGTTCAGCGGCTTCTACTTCTGGTGGCCCAAGATGACCGGCAAGATGCTGAACGAGACGCTCGGCAAGTGGCACTTCTGGATCCTGTTCATCGGCTTCCACACGACGTTCCTTGTGCAGCACTGGCTCGGAGTCGTGGGCATGCCCCGTCGTTACGCGACGTACTCGCCCCAGGACGGCTTCACCGAGATGAACCAGCTTTCGACCATCGGGGCGTTCCTGCTCGCGGTGTCGATGGTGCCGTTCTTCCTGAACGTCTACATCACGGCCCGCCGCGCTCCCAAGGTGACGGTGAACGACCCGTGGGGCTACTCCCGCTCACTCGAGTGGGCCACGTCGTGCCCGCCGCCGCGTCACAACTTCACGTCGATCCCGAGAATCCGCAGCGAGTCTCCTGCCTTCGACCTGAACCACCCTGAAGCCGGACTTCCGCTGGGCTTCGGTCCGACGAAGAACGCGCCTGACGCAGCAACGTACGACATCTCGAGTGACAAGGTCAAGTAAGCATGAGAGCCAATAAAAACCTCTTCTGGATTCTCGCGGTCTTCTTCGCCCTGGCGGAGACCACCTACATTGTCTGGGCCCTGATCTACTACGGTCACGTCGAGTGGGTCGGCACGATGGCCATCGGCCTGAGCGCTGTGCTCGCGGCGTTCCTGGGCTTCTACCTGGGGCGCGTGTATGCCTCCCAGGGCGGCGATCTGCCCGAGGACAGACTCGACTCCAACATCGACGACGGCGACCCTGAGATGGGCTTCTACAGCCCGTGGAGCTGGTGGCCTATCCTGCTGGCCGGCTTCGCCTCGATCATGGTGCTTGGGTTCGCAGTCGGAATCTGGATCAGCTTCATCGGTGCGGCCCTGACGATCATCGCGGTCGTCGGCTGGACCTACGAGTACTACCGGGGATACTTCGCCCGCTAGGCCCGACCTGCTCAACCTGATTGGCCCGTCTCCCCTGGGAGACGGGCCATTCTGCTTTCTCTGGGTGGGGCTTTCAGGTCGCCATGTTTGACTGGCATATGGCTTCACGAGGTTCGTGTGTCAGGGGGAAGGGTCTTCGATGTTCTATCGCTCCCTGGCCAGCGTCGTGCTCTGCGCCGCGACAGTCCTGTTGCTCGTCGGCTGCGCCAGCGGCACAGGCGTGCAGGCCGAGTCGATTGGTGGGACCGCTGCGGTCCCAGAGGCCGTCCTGCCTTCGGCCATGACCGACGATGCCGACGCCGCTGCCCTCGCTCCCCGAGAGCTCGCAGCGGCCGCCTGTACGGCAGTGGCCGGGGCTCGCAATCAAGGCGACAGCGTCTTCTATGACGGATTGGCTGCCGCGGCGGAGCGTTCTGACCGGGCAACCGTTGCGGACGATCAGTGGCTTCCTCTGTCGCAGGCCCTGAGCGCGTTGGTGGAGGCCCCGCGTCCGGAGGTGACGTCCACCCAGCCCGACCTGGATGCCCACTACAACGCCTACCTTGCCGTGGTCATTGCCTGTCTGCCCGCGGGCGTCGTGCTCCCGACGGACTGAGAGCAGCACGGGCCCGTATCGGGCGCGCTGACCGACTGCCGGATGAGACCGCGTTCGGTGTACGGACCGCGGGGGAGTGGACTCTTCAGCTCTGGCTGGGTGATCGTTGCTGATGGTCAGTGGCTTGCCGTATCCCAGGCCCTGAGCGTGTTGGTGAAGGCTCCACGTCCGAAGAGGTCGTCTCCCCTGACCGATCTGGGTGCTCACCACGACGCCTACCTGACCGTGGTCATCGCCCGCCTGCCCACGGGCGTCGTGCTCCCGACGAACTTTGGGCAGCACGGACGCGGGTAGAAATCCCTGAGGGAACAAAGAGAAGGGCGTGACCTCCGAGAAATCGGAGGTCACGCCCTTCTGTGTCTGCGGCGGAAGACCTAGTGGTGGTCTCCGTGCTCGAGTTCCTTGGTGGTGACGGGGGAGATGCGGTCCTCGAAGAACCACTTCGACATCCCGACGCGCACCTTCTGCAGGCCGGTGATCTGTCCCTTGGCATTCGGGCGGATCATGAGCGGCTTGTTGTCCGTGAAGTTCACGAGCTTCCAGCGCTCGTACTCGTCTACGGGCTGGTGAACCTCGATGTACTCGCCGCCGGGTAGGCGAACGATTCGACCGGACTCATAGCCGTGCAGGGCGATCTCGCGATCCTTCTTCATCAGCGCGATACAGACCCGCTTGGTGATGAGGTAGGCCGCGATCGGGCCGAGGATGGTCGTGGCCTGGACGGTGTGGATAACACCCTCGATCGACAGCTGGAAGTGCGTCGCGACGATGTCCGAGCTCGCAGCGGCCCAGAGGGACGCGTAGAACGTGACGCCGGCAGCACCGATCGCCGTGCGGGTAGGCACGTTGCGCGGGCGGTCGAGCAGGTGGTGCTCACGCTTGTCTCCGGTGATCCACGCCTCGATGAACGGGTAGATCAACACGACGAGGATGAACAGTCCCAGAACCACCAGCGGGATCAGGATGTTGAACGAGTACGTGTGGTTGAACAACACGACCTCGAGTCCCGGCGGCATCAGTCGAAGGGCACCGTCGGCGAAGCCGATGTACCAGTCGGGCTGGGTACCCGCGGAAACGGGGGAGGGGTCGTACGGCCCGTAGTTCCAGATCGGGTTGATCGTGAAGAACGAGGCCATCAGCACGATGATTCCGAAGACGATGAAGAAGAATCCACCGGCCTTGGCCGCGAACATCGGCAGGATCGGGGCACCGACGACGTTGTTCTCTGTCTTGCCGGGGCCAGAGAACTGCGTGTGCTTGTGCACGATGACGAACACCAGGTGCATCGCGATCAGCGCCACGATTATCGCGGGCAGCAGCAGAATGTGCAGCGTATAGAGCCTGCCCACGATCGCCGTCCCCGGGAAGTCGCCACCGAAGACGAGGAATGAGATCCACGTTCCGACGAAGGGAATTCCCTGAACCATTCCCTCGATGATGCGCAGGCCGTTTCCGGACAGCAGGTCATCGGGGAGCGAGTAGCCGGTGAAGCCCTCGGCCATGGCCAGGATGAACAGCACGAAGCCGATCACCCAGTTCAGCTCGCGCGGCTTGCGGAACGCACCCGTGAAGTAGATGCGCAGCATGTGCAGGCCGATGGCCGCCACGAAGACCAGGGCGGCCCAGTGGTGGATCTGGCGGATGAGGAGGCCGCCGCGCAGGTCGAACGAGATGTGCAGCGACGAGCTCATCGCCGTGGACATCTCGAGTCCCTTGAGGGGTACGTAGGAGCCGTCATAGATGACAGTCGCCATGGAGGCCTGGTAGAAGAACGTCAGGAACGACCCGGTGAGGAAGATGATGACGAAGCTGTACAGCGAGACCTCGCCGAGCATGAACGACCAGTGATCGGGGAAGATCTTGCGGCCGAACTCCTTGACTGCGCCCGAGATGCTCGTGCGGTCTTCGATGTAGTTGCTGGCGGCAGCGGTGAAGCGGCTGCCCTTGGTGGGGGTGGTCGTGGCGGCGGGCGCCTCGTCCTTGGTCAGGAGATTTGTCATGATCGCTCCCAGAAGCTCGGGCCGACTGGTTCATTGAAGTCGCTCTGAGCGACAAGGTACCCGTCTGAATCAACGGTGATAGGCAACTGCGGCAGGGCGCGAGCGGCAGGTCCGAAAACAACCTTGCACTCGTTTTCCACGTCGAACGTGGACTGGTGGCACGGGCAGAGCAGGTGGTGCGTCTGCTGCTCGTAGAGTGCCACCGGGCAGCCCACGTGCGTGCAGATCTTGGAATACGCGACTATTCCGTCGTACGCCCAGCCTTCGCGCCCCGGGCTGGGATTCAGATCCTTCGGATCCAGGCGCATGAGCAGAACGGCCGCCTTGGCCTTCCGCTCGAGCTTGTCGTGGAAATCGTTGATTCCCTCGGGAATGATGTGGAATGCCGAGCCCAGGGTGACATCGGCTGCCTTCACGGGCAGACCCGACGGGTCCAGGGTCAGGCGCATGCCCTTCTTCCACATGGTCGAGGAGAGGGACTCGACAGGGTTCACGTTCATCGGGCCGAGGCCTCGGAACAGCACCACTGCGGGCAGCGGGAACGCAACCAGGGCGCCGATGAGGGTGTTGCGGATGACGGTGCGTCGCCCGATTCCCGACTCCTCGTTGGCCTGCTTGAAGATCTCGACGGCGCGATCACGGGTCGCCTCCGTGCCACGAATTGGGTGGCGCTCGTCGATGCCCTCTTCGTTCATCATGAGGGCCTTGGACCAGTGCACCGCGCCGAGACCCAGGCCGAGCAGGGCGAGGGCGATGCCCACTCCCAGCGTCAGGGTGCTCAGGCGGAGGTCGCCGGTGGCGCCGCTTTCGATCGGGAACCCGATGTAGGAGGCGATGGCGAAGATGCTGCCGGCGATCGACAGGTAGAAAAGCGTGAAGACCTGTCGCTCGGCACGCTTGTCTGCCTTGGGGTCGAGGTCCGTCATCCGCTCGCGGTGCGGCGGGAAGCCCGGGTCGGTGAATGCGTCGGACGCGATGACGGCTGTCCCAGTGGACGGGCCTTCATACTTGTCAGCGGCGGACGAGACTGGAGCGGCTACTTCCTTGCCGCTGTTGTCGTCATGTGCCATGAGAGTGCCTTTCGAGCCTGAATAACGTGATTATTGAACGAAGATGCAGCTGCGAGCTAGTTCGATTTGGCGGTCAGCCAGATCGTGACGGCGACGATCGCGCCGAGGCCGAAGATCCAGACGAAGAGTCCTTCTGCTACCGGGCCCAGGGAGCCGAGCTCGTACCCGCCGGGAGACGGGTTCGCCTCGAGGTACTTCAGGTACGTGATGATGTCGCGCTTGTCTTCGGGCGTCAGGTTGGCGTTGTTGAAGACGGGCATGTTCTGCGGGCCGGTCAGCATTGCCTCGTAGATGTGCACGGAGGCGACGCCGGTCAGGGGCGGTGCGAACTTGCCCTCGGTGAGTGCTCCACCCGCACCTGCGACGTTGTGGCACATGGCGCAGTTGATGCGGAACAGTTCGGCGCCGTTGGTGGCGTCGCCCTTGCCGTCGAGAAGGCTGGCATCGGGGATGGCCGGGCCGGGGGAGAGTGACGCGACATACGCGGCCATCGCCGAGACCTGGTCAGGGCTGAACTGGACGGGCTTCTGCATTGCCTGCGGGCCAGACATGGCCAGGGGCATCCGACCGGTTCCGACCTGGAAGTCGACCGATGCGGCGCCGACGCCGATGAGGCTGGGGCCGGCTGCGGTGCCCTGGAGGGCCGCGCCGTGGCAGCTCGCGCAGTTTGCCGCGAACAGCTTCTTTCCCTCGTCGATCGTGGTCTGTGAGCTTGCGCTCGTGCCGGCCGTTGCCGTGCTGCTGAACAGGGCGTAGCCACCACCGGTGAAGATGAGTCCGATTGCGATCAGGGCCACAGTCGCCATTGGGTGACGTCTATTTGCCTTCTTGCCTTGGCGGGCCATTCGTGTCTCTTTCGTCAGGGGGTTTTTCTGCTTGGGATTCACCGCGGGGATGAAGGGGTTACTTGAGGACGTAGATGACGAGGAACAGGCCGATCCAGACCACGTCAACGAAGTGCCAGTAGTAGGAGACGACGATGGCGCTGGTGGCCTCGCGGTGTCCCATGGTCTTGACGGCGAAGATGCGGCCGATCACGAGCAGGAAGGCGATGAGGCCGCCTGTCACGTGGAGTCCGTGGAATCCCGTGGTGAGGAAGAAGGCCGAGCCGTAGGCATCCGAGTTGAGGCTGATTCCCTCAGAGACGAGCGTCGCGTACTCCAGGACCTGGCCAGAGACGAAGATCGCTCCGAGTGCGTAGGTCAGGAAGAACCATTCGACGGTTCCCCACTGGCTGGGCTTCCAGCCGGTGGCACGGGCCTGCATGCGCTCCGCGGCGAAGACGCCGAACTGGCAGGTGAACGACGACGAAACCAGGATGATGGTGTTCGTCAGGGCGTAGGGGATATTGAGCGTCCCGGCCTCGGTGGCCCACAGCGCAGGCGACGTGGATCGCAGGGTGAAGTAGATGGCGAAGAGGCCGGCGAAGAACATCACCTCGCTGCCTAGCCAAACGATCGTGCCCACGGCTACGACGTTCGGTCGTTGAACCATCGGGGCACTTGAAGTCTGAGTCAGGGAGGCGCTAGTCACTTGTCTATTATGTCCGATTTAGTGGTGGGTTTTTGCACCCGGCCCACTTCGGCTCTTCCCCGTTGGCGGGGGTGTCGCGGGATCCCCTGGCTTTACAATTAGGGGCATGGAGAACACTCAGACCTGGCCGGGAATCATCACCTCTCTATTGGGCGGTCACGACCTCTCCGTCTCGGATGCGACGTGGGCCATGGATCGGGTGATGACGGGCAATTCGTCGTCGGCGCAGCTTGCCGGCTTCCTCGTGGCCCTGCGTGCCAAGGGGGAGACCGTCGATGAGATCGTGGGCTTCCGGGACGCCATTCTTGATCATTCCGTGCCCCTGAAAGTAGATCCGATGGCGCTGGATATCGTGGGAACCGGGGGCGATCGGCACGGAACGGTGAATATTTCTACGATGGCCTCCATCGTCTGCGCCGCTGCCGGTGTTCCCGTCATCAAGCATGGGAACCGTGCCGCGAGCTCGAAATCGGGCTCCTCCGACGTGCTCACAGCCCTGGGTGTGAACCTCGATATCGAGAGCGATCGGGTCGCCGAGGTGCTTCATGAGGCGGGCCTGACTTTCGCGTTCGCGGCCAAGTTCCACCCGGGTTTTCGGAACGCGGCGACGGTCAGGGCAGAGCTGGGAATTCCCACAGTGTTTAACTTTCTCGGCCCGCTGTGCAACCCGGCGCGTCCAGAGGCCTCCGCGGTGGGTGTCGCCGACCTCGAACGCGTGCCTCTCGTCGTCGGCGTCTTCCAGACCCGGGGTGCGACGGCGCTGGTTTTTCGCGGTGACGACGGCCTGGACGAACTCACGACGACGGGGCACAGCCACATCTGGGAGGTGTCCCGCGGGTCTGTCGTGGAGCACGACCTGAACCCGCGCGACCTGGGGATCGCCCGCAGCGAACTCTCGGATCTCATCGGGGGAGACGCGGAGCACAACGCGACGATCGCCCGCCAGGTGCTGGCGGGCGACGCGGGGCCTGTGCGCGACATCGTGCTCCTGAACGCGGCCGCGGGCCTGGCGGCCTTCGAGCTGGCGGCGAACCCCGATGAGGTGCGGCGCAGCATCCTGTCGCGCCTCGACGAGAAGATGACCGTGGCGGCCATGGCGATCGACTCGGGGGCTGCGGCGGAGAAGCTGGACGTCTGGGCCCGCGCGACCCAGCGCTGAGACGCGCAGAACGCTCCCGCGCAAGTCTGGGCATCTGCGGCCTTACAGGGGCGCTGAGAGACCGAGCCCCATGGCCTGCTGGCGTGGCCGGTCCTCTGTGTTCAGCTTTCGATAGGCGGTTGGCGTCATGCCCATCTGTGCTCGGAACTGGCGATTGAAATTGGCCAGGTTCGAGTAGCCCACGCCGAGGGCGATCGAGGAGACGGATGCTGCGGTGCGCTCCAGCTGACGGCAGGCATCCGAGATCCGAAGCTTTCGAACCATATCCGTGAAGGTGAGCCCGCTGGCCTTCTTGAAGTACTTCGAGAAGGTGGGCTCGGACATCCGTGCTCTCTGCGCCGCAGCGGCCATGCTGAGGTTCTCGCTCAGGTTCTCGAAGATGTAGTGCAGGCCGATCTCGACCGCGGTGCTGCCATCGCTGCCGGGCAGGTTCACGAACCACTCCTGAGCGATGAACTCCCGATCCCGGGCCGGTGAGTTGGCGAGGATTCCCAACAGCGTGAACATGCGAGCCACCCTCTCGGTGCCGTGGGCTTCACCGATCGCCTCGATTGCGACCGCAGCCACCAGGGCCGTTTCGCCTGTGAACTCGATACCCCTTCCAGCCGTGTCCAGCAGCTCGCGAACGTCGGAAAGCTCGGGCAGGCTGGCGAGGCAGTTGTTCAGCCACCCATCGCTGAACTGGATCACGGCATCCCGGTTGAGGATCACCTCGCCCGACTCCAGGTCGCTCATCCAGTCGTGGGGGAGGCCGGAGCCGATCAGGGTGACGTGACCCGCGACGAATGGGCCCACCTGATCGCCGATCACGTAGCTACCGGTTCCTTCACGGATCAGGTGGATCTCGTACTCCGGATGGAAGTTCCAGCGGGCGATCTCGCTCGGATAATCGTGCTCGATCCAGCGAAACGACTCGTTGGCCCGGTGCCCGATCACCTCGCGCGCGGCGGGACGCTCGATGAAGCGGCGGGCGTGAGCCTCGGATGTGCCGGTCAATGGTGCCATGTTCATTCTTGCCTTCGTGAGCCCTGATCCGCCTGGATTGACCCTTTACCCTACGTCCCCCAAGAGTGGGGCAAGAAAGTATCAGAAGTGTGTTCCAG
>CANFBG010000099.1 GCA_947444785.1 Microbacteriaceae bacterium
CGGGGCCGGTCATCATCACGCCGCACGCGGGGGAGCTGCGCACCCTTTTCACCGATGCCGGCGATGAATCGGTCACCCGGGCCGAGATCATGGCGGATCCGGCCGGCTGGGCGCAGCGGGCGGCGGTGCGCTTCGGCGTGACAGTTCTGCTGAAGGGGCACACGACGGTCACGGCGGCGCCGAATGGCGAGTCGTTCCAGGTGATCGCATCCTCCAGCTGGGCGGCCACCGCCGGTTCAGGCGACGTGCTGGGCGGCATCCTTGGTGCCCTCGTGGCTGCGTCCTCCGCTGAGATCCTCGCGGGGCACACGAGCCTTGAACGGCTGGGCGCGGCGGCAGCGTTCGTGCATCAGGCTGCGGCCCAGCGGGCGTCCCAGGGCGGTCCGGTGACGGCGCTCGACATCGCGGGTGCCGTTCCGGGCGTGATCGCGGGACTCAGCCCGGAATGAGGTTCAGGGAGAAGTCCACGAATCCTGTGTCGTCGACCGTGACGAAGCCGAGCTTGGGCGGCTCGACCCCGTAGTCGCTGAACCGGATGGGTACGCTGCCGGTCACCAGCACGCTGGACTTGCCCAGGACCGCGGTGAGTTCCACCGATACCTGCTTGGTGATTCCGTGCAACGTCAGTTCACCGTTGGCGGTCATGTGCTGGGCGACTCCGAGTTGGGGCGCGGTCGCCGACACGGCAGGCCCCGTCATCGTGAAGGTCGCCTCCGGGTGCTGACTCGCCTCGAGCGCCTGGATCCGGAAGAAGCTGTCCCTCGTGATGTTGTCGCTGGTGATCGAGGCGACGTCGACGTCGAAATCGGCCGCAGTCAGGCTCAGCCCCGACATTGTCGCGGTACCGGTCACATGCTCGGTGCTCCCCGTGACCGTGACCTCGGATCCGTTCAAGATCTCGTCGAGCCGGTAGCCCGCCGATGACCCGCCGGTCAGAACCCATTTGCCGCTGAGCGCCGCAGGAGTGTCCGCAACGATGTCCGGGGCCTCCTGTCTGATCGTCGGCATGACCCGGGCCTCGGCGGCTGACGGCGAGGACATCACGTCACCGTAGACGATGGGACCTGCGACGGCACCCAGAACACCGACGGCGACGATGGATGCAGTGATGGCCACCATCGCGGTCACTGTGATCTTCATGGGCCATTTCGCTTCACGGGGAGGGTCTGACGGGCAGATTGCTAGTCAAAGACAATCAGGTTTGGTTGGTGCTTTGCTGGGAGCCGGCGGCACATTCGCTGCCTCGGGCAGGGCGGGGTGCCTCTGGTCTTCGGCCGAATCCCCCTAGAATTGGCGGCGTGCTCCAGAGAATCCGCAGAATCGCCGTCGCTCCGAGCGCGCTCTGGTTGGCTTTCCTCGTCGTGCACGCGTGGCTCGTCGTCGTCGGAATAACGAATGCCGCCCTGCCCTTCGGCGATGTCACGCTCGTCTATCGGCCGTGGGTGGAGAACGCCCTCCAGGGCCAGGTCGTCGGAATCACCGAGCCGTGGGTCTATCCCGTCGTCGCCCTGCTGCCGATGCTCGCCGCCATGGTGCTCGGCCCCCAGCTCTACCTCGTTGGCTGGCTCATGGTTGTCATCGTGACCAACGCCGCCGTCTTCGCGTTCCTGCTCAGTCGAGGTCGACTCGGCGGCACCGGCAATCTGCTGAGGGTCCGGGCGGCCTGGTGGTGGCTGGCCTTTCTCCTGCTGCTCGGCCCGGTGGCACTCGGGCGAATAGACGTGATGGCCGTGGCCTTCGCTATCGTGGGGCTCCTGGTGGCGCAGTCCCGGCCCCCTGTTGCCGGTGCACTGCTCGCCATCGCGGCCTGGATCAAGGTCTGGCCGGCGGCACTCATTGCCGTTCTCATCATCACGATCCGGCGCCGGGTTTCGGCCCTGGTCGCCGCACTGGTCGTCGGAGTGACGATCGGAGTGGGCGCCCTCCTGGCCGGCAGCGGGATGAACCTGTTCGGCTTCATCGGCGAGCAGACCGGCCGTGGCCTTCAGATCGAATCGCCCGTCAGCAACATCTGGCTCTGGATCGCAGCCGGCAACCCGCAGGCGGCTCAGGTGTACTACGACCGCGACATCCTGACGTTCCAGGTCAGCGGCGCCGGGACCGCTGTGACCAGCGACTGGATGACCCCGCTCACCGTTGTGGCGTTGGTCGCGGTGCTTCTCCTGGGCGTCTTCGTCGTTCGCACCGGGGCATTTCCGACGCACGTCCTGCCCACGTTCAGCCTCGCGGTCGTCACGGCTCTCATCGTCTTCAACAAGGTGGGCTCCCCCCAGTTCGTGCTCTGGCTGGCAGCCCCCGTCGTGCTGGGCCTCGTGAGCATGGGCAACCACTTCCGGGTGCCGGCGTACCTGACGGCCGGAATAGCCCTCATGACCCAACTCGTCTACCCGTTCGCCTACGACCAGCTCCTGATGCTGAACCCGGGCGCACTTCTGCTCCTCACCATCCGGAATATCCTCCTCGTGGTGCTCCTGGGCCTGTCCCTCCGGATGATGTGGCAGAGCAGGCGACTGCCTCGGAAGGCCTTCCGGCTCGGACACTAGGCTGGGCGCAAGGCACTGTCCGCCATCCCAGAAAGTCTGAGTCGCCATGCTCGTAGCCTTTTCCGTCGCCCCCTCCGGTGGTGCGGCCGCCAACGATGAGGCGTCGGTGCACGATGCCGTCGCCGCCGCGGTCGCGGTCGTCCGCGCATCCGGACTGCCGAATCACACCGACTCCATGTTCACCACGATCGAGGGTGACTGGGACGAGGTCTTCGCGGTCGTGAAGGCAGCGACTCAGGCCGTCGCCCTGTTCGGCAGCCGGGTCTCCCTCGTGCTGAAGGCAGACATCCGCCCGGGCTACACCGGAGAGCTGACTGGCAAGCTCGACCGGCTGGAGAAGGCGCTGATCGACGGGCAGTGAGCCGGTAAATAAAAAGAGCGGATGCGCCCCACCGGACCGCATCCGCTCTCTCCGTAAATGACTAGTCGATCAGGTCGGCTTCGCTCTGGCCGTGGAAGTCGGCCTGAACGAGCATTCCGTCCTGGATTGCCCGCTTCCGAAGAGCGACCTTGGTTCCCACGTCGATTCCCGCGACGCGGTACTTCTCGCGGATGCGCTTGAGGTAGCTCTTGGCCGTCTCCTCAGAGATGTCGAGGGCGATGGCGACCAGCTTGACCGGCTCGCCGCCGCCGTACAGGGCCATCACTCGACGCTCCTGCGCCGAGAGCTTGGGGGGACCGCCGACGGCGTCCGCGCTCAGCGTGAGGTCGAGTTCGCTCGAGATGAACTGCTCGCCCGCGTAGGCGGCACGGATCGCCTCGACGATCATGCCGGCTTCCTCGCTCTTCACCAGATACCCGAGGGCCCCGGCCGCGATGGCCTCGCGAACGACGGCGGGCTCGGAATAGGTGCTCATGAGAACCGTCTTGACGCCCGTGGTCTTCAGGGTGCGCAGCTTGACCGAGATCGGCAGCGAGTCCTTCAGGTCGAGGTCGAGCAGAACGACATCGACCGGGAACTCCGGGTGTGTCAGCAGGTCGGGCCACGTCGTCACCGCTGCGACCATCTCGATGTCGTCCGCGGCACCGCGGATCCACTCGGTCAACGCTCCAAGGAGCATGCGGTGATCGTCGACGATGGCAAGTCGAATCTTTGATCCGGTCTCGGTCATCGGGTCTCCTTCAGGTCGCTCGAAAAAGCGATGTCGTGCGCCGTTGTTTCCACAACTGCGGTTATCTTGAGCGTTCCTCTGGCTACGAATTCGGCCTGCGTCCCTACCCGTGAAAACTCAGACCAAAAAGCTGGATCATAACGACGGGGTGGTATCCCGTCGATATCTAGCTCTATTGGGAATTCGATTCTAGCGGGAAGTTGGACAGCTGGCTGATCAACAGCGGGCCCAATTGTGATTCCCACCTGCGGATGTACCCGGGGTGTGTCGCCGACCAGCAGCCAGATCGCCGACAGCAGCCCCTCCCGCTGGCCCTGATCGAGATACCCCGCCAGCCCATCGGGATCTTTGCAGGTGACCACGGGGCCCAGTGCATCGGATTCCCGAATCGCATGCTGCAGCCAGGTCTCGTTGCGCCCGGCCAGCAGAATGAGTCTCAGCTCCGTTGCGAGCGACGAGGCCTCCGCTGCCAGCTTCGGATCGAGCGGCAGTGCTGCCCGCCCGCTCGCGACCTCCTGCAGCAGCTGTTCGGCACTGAGATCGAGGCGGGCCAGCTCGTCTGAGGCATGGATGCCGAACGCGAAACGCGGGTTGCCCACGGTGCTCTCGACGAGGGTCACGTCGAGCTCCCTTTTCACCAGGTGCTCGTATCCCACGACGATCGCGACGCCGATCAGGGCGGGTGAACACGACAGCACGATCACCTCGATGTGTGGACCGGGAGCAAATCCTGGCTTGGACAGGGAATTCACGAGCACCGAAACCATGATGGCGAACAGGATGCCGTCTGCGATCAGGAGCTGGCGCACGGGCCGAGTGGCGACGATCGTCAGTAGCGTGGCACCTATTCCGAAGAATACGGTCGTGTCCAGGAGCGCGTTCGTGTTGCCCAGGGCCGGCACCAGGTCCAGCAGCAGTGCCGCGGCCAGCAAGGCCATCGCGACCGCGAATCCGGTGTTCGAGAGTCGCCCGCCAAGGCGCTTGGTTGCGACGAACGATCCGATCAGCGCGCAGAACGCCAGGACCCACGCGGCAACCCCGCTGATGGGGTTGGGAGACATCGGCAGTTGGAGCGCAAAGATGAGCACTCCGCGCAGGCAGAGCAGCAGGCCGATGACGGTGCCGCCGATGCCCAGGTAGCCGAAGCCGAGAACTGCGTCGCGGGAGATGTCTTCGCGGAGCGTCGTAATGGGGCGCGGCCCGCGTCGGCGGGCGCGCATCCGCTTGCTGAATTCGCGCGGGGAGTCATCAGCGGTCATTTGGCGCCTCGATGCGATCATTTCGGGGCCTCGATCACGACTGTCGTCCCGGAGCCGGGGGCGGAGAAGAGCCTCGTGCGGCCGCCGACATCATGCATCCTGGCGACGATCGACTCGGAGATGCCGAGACTGGTGCCGCCCACTCCGCCGGGGTCGAACCCGACGCCCGCATCGGTGACCACGGCGCGAACCGTCGTGTCGTCCTCGGTTATCGTCACATCGGCGGCGCCGACCCCGGAGTGCCGACGGACGTTCTCGAGGCATTCGGCGAGCGAGAGGAGAAATGCGTCCAGCACAGTGCTGCGCAGCAGGATGCGGCCGGCACCGTGCCAGGAGACCTCGAGTCCCATTCGCAGGCAGCGCTGCTTGACGGATTCGAGCGTATGGCCGAGCTCGGTGGTCTCGGTGGCCTCGACCATGTAGCCCGCGGTCTCCCGGGGCATCGGGGTGCCGCCGAGCCGGAGTTGACGGAGAAGCCGCGCATCCTCGGCAGCCTGCTCTCGAAGGGCATCGGGGCTGACTCCGACACCCGAATGCGCGAGGAGTGTCAGTGTGGCCAAGACCGTGTCGTGCATGAGTCGGGCGCCCTGGCGCCGCATCGACTCCACCTCGGTTGCCTGGCGCTCCGCAAGGTGGGCGAGGCCCAGATGGTTGACGCGCTTGAGCGCGCGCGCGACACTCACCGACATCCAGTAGCCGACGATCGAGATCGCGAGCCACCCGACGAAGACGATCGCCACCGTCGAGCCTGCCGGGGTGAGGGTGTCCGATGCCCACTCGGTCAGGGCCGCGGTGGCGGCGAAAGCGAAGGCCACCCAACCGATCCGCCAGCCGATCCGCCACGGCTTGCCGAGTCGCCACGAGTTGCCCATGAACAGGATCGACAACGAGGCGAGTCCGCCCGCGCCGAGGAGAGTAGCCGCACTCACGGTGGACTCGGTCGGGCCGCCGAGCCGATCGAATCCCAGTGCCCAGATCGTGACCAGCCCGGTGACGAATGTGATCGGCAGCCAGATGAAGGTGAGCGTTCCGCCGATCAGGTAAAGGCCGATCGCCATGATGCCGTACAGCGGCAGCACCGTCAACAGCATCACGGAGGGGGCCGCGCCCGGCACTTCGATGCAGAAGAACGACGAAACGATGAAGATCAAACCGATCAGTCGCGTCGTACGACGCATGAGCCGGGCATTTCCGCGCTGGCCGGAAACCGTCATGACCCGGCTCCGTTCTCCGGGGTGTCCTGCCAAAGCCGCATGCCGCTCATGTTACCCGCGCTCGGGGGAGTGTGACTCGTGGCCGATGACCCGATCAGTCGGCGAGCAGGCGGGTGAGCTCGGTGCCCACCGCGTCGAATTCGATCAGGAAGCCGTCGTGGCCGTATGGGGATGAGATCACGACGGCCTCGGTTCCGTCGATGTTTCCGGGAATGAGGCGGGCAAGCAACTGCTGGTCCTCGACCGGGAAGAGCCGGTCGCTGTCGATGCCGATCACCAGCGTTCGGGCCGTGACCCGGGCCAGGGCGCTATCCACGCCCCCTCGGCCGCGGCCGACATCGTGAGAGTTCATGGCCTGGATCAGCGTGATGTAGCTGTTGGCGTCGAAGCGCCTCGTGAACTTGTTCCCGTGGAAATCAAGGTACGACTCGACCGCGAATCGTCCGCCGCCGCCCATCGGGCTGATGCCCGATTGCCAGCTGCGCTGGAATCTCTCGTTCAGCTCGGACGGGCTCCGGTAGTTCAGCAGGGCCATCCGGCGGGCGAGGGCGAGACCGCGGTGGGGCCCGTCGCCGTCCTTGGCGTCGTAGTACTGGCCGCCGTGAAACAGCGGGTCGGTGTGGATGGCCTCCACCTGCACGGAATTCAACGAGATCTGGTCTGCACTGGAGACGGCAGGCGCGGCGATGATGGCGAGCCTGTCCAGCCGATCGGGGTATTCGATTCCCCACTCGAGGGCATCCATGCCGCCCATGGAGCCGCCGATGATCGCGGCCCAGCGTTGGATGCCGATCACGTCGCTCATCGCCGCCTGGGCCCGAACCTGGTCGCGGATGGTGGTGAAGGGAAAGTCCTCGCCCAGCTCGCGACCGTTGGCGTCGAGCGATGACGGGCCGGTGCTGCCCTGGCAGCTGCCCAGCATGTTGGGCGCAACGACGAAGAAGCGATCGGTATCGATGGCGAGTCCCGGGCCGACGATACCGCCCCACCAGCCCCCCGTCGGATGACCCGGTTCTGCAGCGCCCACGACGTGGCTGTCTCCGGTGAGCGCGTGCAGCACGAGGATCGCGTTGTCGCGCGTGTCATTCAGCTCGCCGAATGTCTCGTAGGCGATCTTGACGGAGTCGAGATGCCCGCCGCCCTCGAAGTCGAATGCACCGATCGCGGCGAAGTGCCGGCGGCCCACGGGGTCGCCGTCCCGCCACGCCCCGCTCGCCGGGGGCTTGCCTGCGAGGGACCTGATTTGCGCGTCAGTGACGAATTCACTCGGTACGGTGTCTTCGGAAGCTTGCCAGTCCATAGGAGACCATTCTCCCTGTGAAAAAGCGAGCCGCCGACATTGTTACGTGTCGACGGCTCGCGGGTGCTGCTTGGTTCAGGGATCAGATCGCGTTGGCGAGGACCACCGCACGGGCGGCGGCGAGTCCGACCTCGAGGTCGGCCCGGATGTCGGCGATGTTCTCGAGACCGACGGACAGGCGGACGAGGCCCGGGGTGACGCCGGCGGTCAGCTGCTCCTCGGGGCTCAACTGCGAGTGCGTCGTCGAGGCCGGGTGGATGACGAGGCTGCGCACGTCGCCGATGTTTGCGACGTGGCTGAACAGCGTCAGGCTGTCAACGAATGCCCGGCCGGCGTCGACGCCGCCCTTGAGCTCAAATGACAGCACCGCGCCCACGCCCTTGGGCGCGTACCTGTTCGCCGCGGCGAACCACGGGCTGGAGGGCAGTCCCGAGTAGTGCACCGTGGCGACGTCGCTGTGGCCCTCGAGCCACTCGGCGACGTTCTGGGCGTTCTCGACGTGGCGCTCGACCCGAAGGCTCAGCGTCTCGATGCCCTGGATGAGCTGCCATGCGCTGGCCGGGGCGATCGAGGCGCCGACGTCGCGGAGAAGCTGGACGCGGGCCTTGATGATGTAGGCGATGCCGTTACCGAGGGCCGCGGTGTAGTTGACGCCGTGGTACGAGGGGTCTGGCGTCGACAGGCCGGGGAACTTCTCGGCGTTCTCGCTCCAGGGGAACTTGCCGCCGTCGACGATGACGCCGCCCATGACCGTCCCATGGCCGCCGAGGAACTTGGTGGCGGAGTGCACGACGATGTCGGCTCCGTGCTCCAGCGGGCGAATCAGGAACGGGGTGCCGATGGTGTTGTCGACGATCAGGGGCACACCGGCCGCGTGCGCCACATCGGCCACGAGCTGGATGTCCAGGATGTTGATCTTGGGGTTTCCGATGGTCTCCGCGAACAGCAGCTTGGTGTTCGGCCGGATGGCGCGGCGCCACTCCTCGGCGTCGTCCTGGTTCTCGACGAAGGTGGTCTCGATGCCGAGCTTCGCGAGGGTGTAGTGGAAGAGGTTGTAGGTTCCGCCGTAGATGGAGGCGCTGGAGACGATGTGGTCCCCGGCCTCGGCGATGTTCAGCACGGCGAACGTCGTGGCCGACTGGCCGGAGGCAACGAGCAGCGCTGCTGTTCCCCCCTCCAATGCCGCCACGCGCTCTTCCACGACGCCCTGGGTGGGGTTCTGGATGCGGGTGTAGATGTTGCCGAACTCGGCGAGGGCAAAGAGGTTCTTGGCGTGCTCCGAGTCGTTGAAGACATAGGCCGTCGTCTGGTAGATCGGCGTCGCGCGCGCATTGGTGACGGGGTCAGGCGCAGCGCCCGAGTGGATCTGCTTGGTTTCGAACTTCCAGTCCGCGGCGTTGTCGGTCATGGTGTTTCTTCTTTCTGCTGGTGTGGGGGAGGGCGGCTCTGATGTGAGCATAAAAAGGTCGATCGTGAGCGTCAATGCGTACTGAAATATGCCGTAACAATCATGACGCGTAAAGTTATGACCCATCGACCCGTCGCCCCCGACCGTAATTCCCTCAGGAGAAGCCATGCCCCCTCGCCGCGCCGTAGTCACCGGAGCAAGCTCGGGGATGGGGGCGGAGACCGTCAGGCTCCTTCGCGCCCACGGCTGGGATGTTGTCGGTGTCGCCCGCAGGGTTGATCGGCTGGAGGCGCTCGCCGCGGAAACGGGTGCCCAGGTCTTTGCGGCAGACCTGACGAAACAGGAGGACGTCGATGCCCTCGCGGCCTATCTCGCGGAATCCGGCGGCGTCAACACGCTCGTGAACATCGCCGGCGGCGCGCTGGGACTGGATTCCGTCGAGGACGGCCAGGTCGATGACTGGCAGTGGATGTTCGACATCAACGTGCTCGGGGTCAAACGGGTCATCTCTGCACTGCTTCCCCAGCTCCGGGCGTCGATCGCAACCGGGACCGTCGCCGACATCCTGACGGTCACCTCCATCGCCGGCCACACGTCCTACGAGGGTGGCGGCGGCTACAACGCGAGCAAGTTCGCCGCGCATTCGATGATGGACGTC
>CANFBG010000100.1 GCA_947444785.1 Microbacteriaceae bacterium
CCGCGGTTCAGGGCTTCTCCGACTTCTCGATGAACGGGGCGGGTGCCCTCGGCGGCGCCTCGGCAGGGCTCATCCTGTCGGCCGCGGGCTATTCGGGCCTCGGCATCTCGGCGATGGGCCTGGTGGCCGTCGTCGTGATCTACTCGATCGTACGCATCCGGGACCGTCGTCGGACAGATACCCCCGGGGGTATACTGAGGTGAGAGGCACTCGCCTCGCTACCTTGACCTTGGGAGACCGACATGTGCCGTGCTGTGACCTGCAAGAAGTGTGGAAAGACAACCTGGGCGGGCTGCGGCCAGCACGTTGACCAGGTCATGCGCGGCGTGCCGAGCGCCAACAGGTGCCGCGGGCACGAGAACGATGCCCCCGCCAAGGGAAATTTCTTCAGCCGGTTGTTCGGCGGCAAGTAGTCGCTGGAAGCCCGCGTCGCTGGAAGCCCGCGTCGCTAGAAGCCCACGTCGGACGCCGACCGGGACAGGCGTGCGGAGATCGCGCGCCAGAAGCCGGCCGTGACCTGTCGTTCCGGAACGGGCACGAGCCTCGACGCCGCGGTCGGTCCCTCGTACCGGAACGCCTTCGCGGCCATTGCGGTGCCGCCATCCGTGGCCAGCACGACCTCGGCAGGTCCCGCCTCGTGCGGGGGAAGCTCGACCGTCAGTGCGGTGGGGCTGGTCACGCAGACGTTCGCAGCGTAGACGCCGCCGATCGAGACCGTGGTGCAGGGGGTGAAGTGTGCTCCCGTGACGGTGATGACCATCCCGCCGGAAACCGGGCCGGTCTCGGGCGAGACGGAATGAACCTCGGGCGCCGGCGGGGCAAAGCTCTCGACGGCCCTGGCGATGAAATCGGTCACCAGCACGCTTCCGCCCGAGGTCACGGTGAGCCCGTACGGGTACGAGATGTGCGAGCCGGGGCCCGTGAATCGATGCAGCGGAGCAACATTCCCACTCGCCTCGGCATCGAACGCCATCACGGCAGGAGTATCGGCCGCGGAGCTGGGCGCATTCGTGGCGTACAGCAGTCCGAACGCCGTGACGGCCACCCAGTAGACCGAGGTCAGGCCGGTCTTGGCGCCTCGGATGCTGCGCGCCGGCATTGCGTTCCCGCGCGCGCCTGGCGCGTAGACGGTGATCGCCCCGGTACCCGCGCAGGCGACGAAGAGCTGGCCGGCGGCATCCAGCGCAATGCCCTGGGGCTTGCTCAGCTCGCTCGCCGGGCCATGGATCTTGTTCAGGGGCGCGATGTCGCCGCTCGCCTCGGGGCCATACACGGTGATCATCGCGGTGCCGCGGTTGGCGACATAGAGGTTGCCGAGGGTATCGAGCGCGACGCCCATGGGCTGGAACAGCAGGGTTCGCACGCCCTTGATCGTTCGGATCGGGGCCTCATTGCCCGACGCTCCGGCGGAAAAGACCTGGATGCTGGCAGAGCCGAGGCTGGCCACGTAGAGCTCGCCCTCGGGGCCGATCGCGATGCCCTGGGGGTTTGAGATGCCGGTGGCGGGGCCCGCGATCACCCGAACCGGAAGGTCGCGGGCATCGGCATTCGCGGCGTAGACGGTGATCTGGTTGTGCTGGTAGTCGGAGCCGTACACGTTGCCGTCGGCATCGATGGCCAGGTCGACGAGGCGCTCGGTGCCGAAGGATCGGTTGGGGATGATCGAGGTGGAACCCTCTGGATTCTTCACGCGCTCACCTCTGTCCCCATTGATTGCATCCCGATCGATTCCGGACGGTTCCGGGAAATGACGACAAAGCGGGACACGCTTGAGAAGCGACGATAGGTTCGCAGGTTTTCCGGCGGCTTGCCTGCGGGTTAAGCGGAGGTGACCGGGAGGCGTATTCCGCGACGGGCGAGGGTCAGGACGGTGGCGCTTGCGACGATGAGGGCGGCCGACGCGGCGGCGGTGACCAGGCTGGCCGTGGCGGGACCGCCGGCCTCGATGACGAGCCCGGCGACGATGCTTCCAGCTGCCGCGCCGAGGTTGTGGGCGGTGTTCACCCAGGTGGTGGCCATCGTCTGGCGGTGGGCGCCGCCGAAGCCGCTGGCCGCGAAGTAGGCGACGATCATGATGGGCGAGAGGAAGAGCCCGCTGGCGAACAGGATGACGCCGAGTCCCGGCGCGCTTCCGGCCCCGAGGGCGATGGCCGCGGCACCCACCGTCAGGGCGCTGACGAGCAGCAGGAGCTGACTCTGCGGCGAGGCCGTCGAATGCGTGCGGGCGTAGACGAGCCCGCCGACCGCGCTGCCCGCCGCGAACGCCGCCAGGACGATGCCGATCGCCCCCTCCGTACCCGCCCCGGCCAGCGCCGCGGGGATCACGACATAGACCGCGCCGACGATGAGCCCGCCGGCCAAAACAGGGATGAGCAGGGCGAGGAAGAGCCCCTGCGACAGGAGCATTCGCTCGCGCGCCGGCACGGTCTCGGGTGTGCTGGTGCTGGTGCTGGTGCTGGTGCTGGTGCTGTCGGTGCTCGGCCCCGTGGGCTCGGGCGCGTTCTCCTGAGCGGCAGGGGAGGCGACCATGGCGACCGCGCCGAAGACGACGAGCACGGCGGGGATCAGCAGTGCGGCGCTTGGGCTGATGATCAGCAACAGGAATCCCGACAGCGCCGGGCCGCCGAGGTAGAGCAACTCCTCGAGCACGGCATCGAGGCTGAGGGCCTTGCGCAGGTGGGTCGGCGTCGGTGTGAGCTGCGCCCAGAGCACGCGCATCGAGGGCCCGAGCGGCGGGGCGACCGACCCGCCGAGTCCCGCAAGGATGACGCACAGCGCGACCGAGGATGCGCTGTTCGTCGCGGCCGCCAGGGCAACGAGGCTGAGCGCGAATGCGATGGCGAAGGGGGGCAGCGTGCGCCGGCGGCCGAAGCGGTCGATCAGGCGCGCCCGCACGGGTGCGAGGAATGCCACGGTCGCCCCGAAGACGCCGACGGCCAGGCCTGCCGCGCCGAACGACCCGCTCGAGCCCTGGATCGCGAGCAGCAGCGGCAACCCGACGAGCGCGTAGGCGAAGCGCCCTGCCAGGGCGCTGCCGAAGATGAACTTCACGTGGGGCAGCGCGAGGATCGATGCGTAGCTCGGGGCCGAGACGTTCGCTGCCATCTCGCCCTCACTCCCGTTTCAGGGCCTATGCACCCCGCGCGCAACCCTAGTCGATGCCCTCTCGCTCGCGCCCACGCGGCAGTGGCGCTCGTCGAGTTCGTCCAGAACCGCCTTCCGCGCAGACTTTGGGCGGTTGTGGGCGATCTCGGCGCGCCGGGGTGCAGCGTCGCTCGTCGAGTTCGTCCAGAACCGCCTTCCCCGCGAACTTTGGGCGGTTGTGGGCGATCTCGGCGTCGGCTGACTAGGGGTGGCGGATGCCCTCGCCCGCGAGGATGGCGCGGTAGCCGACGCGATAGTCGGGGTAGGTGAAGCGGAATCCCGTGGCGAGCAGCAGGTCGTTCCGGCAGAGCTTGTCGCCGCCGCGGGTCGGCCCGGCGCTCGCCGAGGGCGCGGGAGCGGTGGAAGCTGCGGCCTCCGGCAGGGGCACGCCCAGCTCCGTGGCGAGAAACTGCACGACCTCGTCCCGCTCGACGGGAGCGCTGTCGACGCCTAAGTAGAGCGCTGCCGGGGCGGCATCCATCGTCAGCAGGTGCACGATGGCGGCGGCGGCATCGTCTCGGTGAATGCGGTTCGTGTGGTGACCGGGGCCGACAAGCGCCGCGCGCGACTCCCTGACCTGAGTGATCAGCTGTTCCCGGCCCGGGCCATACACCCCGGTGAGGCGAAACACGATGGCGCCGGGCTGGCGGGAACGCAGCAGCTCCTCCGCCTCGAGGAGGATGCGGGAGTTCTCCGTTTCAGGCCGTGCGGGAGTCGACTCGTCGACGGCGCTGCCATCCGAGACGTCGTAGACGGCGGTGGAGGAGACGAGCAGGAACCGGCGGGGGGTGACGGCTGCGGCATCCAGCGCGTCGAGCAGGTTGTGCAGGGTGTCGAGGTAGGTCGAGCGGTAGGTCTCATTCGAGCGGGGAGCGCCGGCCGCGTAGGTCGGCGCGATCGGCATCACGACGAACTCCGTGTCTGCCGGGATCGTGGGCTGCGACCTGCTGAGGTCGACCGACTGCCCGGTGATCGCAGTCGGCAGCACGTCGGCCGAGCGCCTGAGGCCCGTGACCGGGTAGCCGAGGGCCGCGAACCTGAGGCCCACTTCGGTGCCGAGGTCGCCGCATCCTGCAATAAGAACCGTCATGGGTTCAGGTTAGGACCTCTGCCTGAGCGCCTCACTCTGCGGTCGGAAGTCCCGTCGGCGCCGTGGTTCCCGACGCCTGGGCCTCGCGCTTCAGGAACGAGCTCAGGTCGCCGATCGTGCTCATCAGGGGAGCGGGGAAGACGACGACGGTGTTCTTGTCGACGCCGATCTCCACGAGGCTCTGCAGGTTGCGCAACTGCAGGGCGAGCGGATGCGCCATCATCGTGTCCGAGGCCTCGCCCAGCGCCGCCGCGGCCATGGACTCGCCCTCGGCGTTGATGATCTTCGCCCGCTTCTCCCGCTCGGCCTCGGCCTGGCGGGCCATCGCCCGCTTCATCGACTCGGGCAGCAGGATGTCCTTGAGCTCCACGAGGGTGACCTCCACGCCCCAGTCGAGCGTGCGGGCATCCAGGATCTCGCGGATGTTCATGTTCAGCACGTTCGTCTCGGCCAGGGTCTCGTCCAGCGTGTGCTGGCCGACGACCTTGCGCAGCGTCGTCTGGGCGATCTGGTCGATGGCTGCCTGCACGTTCTCGATCGCGATCACCGACTTCACCGGGTCGACCACGCGGTAGTACGCGACGGCCGAGACCCCCACGCTGACGTTGTCGCGGGTGATGATCCCCTGGCTCTGGATGGGCAGGGTGACGATGCGAAGCGCCACGCGCACCATGACGTCCACGATCGGGATGATTATCCGGAGTCCCGGCTTTCTGACGCCGATCAGCCGCCCGAAACGCAGCACGACCCCCATCTCGTACTGCTTCACGACCTTGATCGACATGAACAGCAGCACGATCAAGAAAATGACCAGGAGTGTGAGCAGTACCCACCAGTACCAGTCCATTTCGATGAGCTCCCTCGGGTTGGCTGGATTCCAGTCTCCACCGACCCCTTGGCGCATCGACGCCCCTGCTCTCCGTCATTCGGCACCTGAAACACCCCTGTTCGGGGCGTTTTCGGATCTGGGGAGGCTAGCTTCGACAGGAGCTGCGCCAACCCCTGGCCCTCTGCACCGAAAGTGATGCCCAGCCATGTTCCTCTCCCTTGTCGCCGGCATCCAGCCCACCCTGCTGGGTATCGAGTTCCTCGACGCAGACTGGCTGATCCGCTGGTTCGGCCCGTTCATCCTGCTCGGGGTCGCGGCCGTCGTCTTCGTCGAGACCGGCTTCGTCGTGCTGTCGTTCCTGCCGGGCGACTCGCTGCTCTTCACGGTCGGCCTGCTGACCGCGACCGGGTTTGTGAACCTCCCCATCTGGCTCACGGCGGCCGTCATCTTCGTGGCGGCATTCTCCGGGGACCAGCTGGCGTATGCCATCGGCCGAAAGGCGGGCCCCGCCGTGTTCGCCCGCCAGGAGAGTCGGTTCTTCAACCCCGCCAACGTCGAGCGCACGAACGCCTTCTTCACCAAGCACGGCGGCAAGGCCATCGTCATGGCGCGCTTCCTGCCGGTGTTCCGCGCGTTCGTGCCCGTCGCGGCCGGCGTTGGCCGCATGCCGTACCGCACATTCGTCACGTTCAACCTGATCGGCGCATTCCTCTGGGGCGTCGGCCTCACGCTCATCGGCTTCTTCCTCGGCCAGATCGCCTTCGTCGCCGAGTACGCCGAGTTCTTCATCATCGCGATCGTGCTGCTGTCGGGAGTGCCCATCCTCATCGAGCTATCGAAGGCTGGCCGCACTGCCGTGAAGTCCCGGCAGGCGAAGGCCCGGGTCTAGCGGTCGGCGCGCGCTTCTGCGCCGCTGAAAACGCCCAAGAAACGCTCGGACTGCGGGTGTACATTGCTTTCAGTTCAGGGCTGACCCCCAACCCGGAACCGAAGTCGTAACACCAGCTCAGAAGGATGGTTATCGTGGCCCAGAAGTTTACGAAGTGGATCCCTGCGGCAGTCGTCCCGGTGGTCATCGCCGGAGTCGTCATCGCCGTTCCGATGGCGGCGAACGCCACGGGCAGCCTCCCCGACAAGAGTGCGCAGGAGGTGCTCGCGCTTGTCGCATCGAGCAACGTCACCGCCCTGAGCGCCACCTTTGAGCAGACCTCGAACCTCGGCCTCCCGCAGCTGCCGACCGGCACGGGTGCCCAGGGCTCCGGCTCCACCGCGCAGGCCGCCTCGGCCCTGGAACTCCTGACCGGAAACCACACCGCCCGGGTCTACGCCGACTCGACGAACGGCGCCGAGAACATGCGCCTGCAGGTCCTGGACTCGATGGCCGAGCGTGACGTCATCCGCTCGGGCAGCGACGTGTGGCTGTACGACTCGAAGAAGCAGACCGCGACGCACGCGACGCTCCCCGCGAAGTCGGATGCCGCCACGAGCGCCCCCGACGCCGGGGACGCCGCGTCAACACTGACGCCCGACCAGCTGGCAGCCAAGCTGCTCGCCGCCGTCACCCCGACGACCACGGTCACGGTCGGCAACGATCTGAGCGTTGCTGGCCGAAGCGCCTACGACCTCGTGCTCACGCCCCAGGCCGGCGACACCCTCATCGGCACCGTGTCGATCGCCGTCGACGGTTCGACCGGACTGCCCCTCAGCGTCACGATCGTGCCGAAGGGCTCGGCCGACCCCGCGTTCACCACGGCCTTCACCTCGATCAGCTTCGATGCCCCCTCGGCCGACCTCTTCGCCTTCACCCCTCCGGCCGGCACGACGGTCACCGAGCAGGCCCTGCCCGCCGAGATGGCGAAGCCCACGGGCGAGGCCGGCAAGGGCACGGGGAGGTCAGCGGGCAAGTCTGCTGATCGCCCCGTCGTCACCGGCACCGGCTGGTCGTCGATCGTCGAGCTGAACGTGGGAACCGATCAGTCGGCGCTCACCGGTTCGCCGCTGTTCGCCCAGCTCATGACCCCGGTCGAGGGTGGCAGTGTGTTCAGCACGTCGCTGGTCAACGTTCTCCTCACGACGGATGGCCGCGTCTTCGCCGGCTCCGTCTCCGCCGAGGCGCTCAAAGCCGCAGCCGCGGCGGCCCCCCTCGCCGCAGCCCCTGCGGCGAAGTAGCCACCGCCGGTGACCGCAGCCGCCCCCGAGTTGGCGATCGAAACGCGCCAGCTCACCAAGACGTTCGGCAGGCAGACCGTCGTCAACAACCTCGACCTCGCCGTGCCGCGCGGCTCGGTTTTCGGCTTTCTGGGGCCCAACGGCTCCGGCAAGACGACGACCATTCGCATGCTGCTGGGCCTCGCGAGTGCGACCAGCGGCGAGGTGCGGGTTCTCGGCCAGGAACTGCCGCAACAGCTGCCGGGCGTGCTGCCCCGCGTCGGCGCCCTGATCGAGGGGCCCGGGTTCTATCCGTTCCTCTCTGGCTCTGCCAATCTCATCCGTCTCGACAGTGCCGACCGGTTCGCGTCGCCCGCCACCCGGCGGAAGCGCGTGGCCGACGCCCTGGAACGGGTCGGCCTGACCCACGCCGCGGGCAAGAAGGTCAAGGCGTATTCGCTCGGCATGAAGCAGCGGCTCGGCATCGCCAACGCCCTGCTCACCCCGCGCGAGCTGATCGTGCTCGATGAGCCCACGAACGGCCTCGACCCGCAGGGCACCCGCGAGGTGCGGCACCTCGTGCGCTCGCTCACCGACCAGGGAACGACCGTCTTCGTCTCCAGCCACCTGCTGGCCGAGATCGAGCAGATGTGCACGCACGCCGCCGTCATGCGGGCCGGAAACCTCGTCGCCCAGGGCAGCCTCGATGAGCTCCGCCAGACGGGCCAGACCCGCATCCGCCTCGTGACCCCGGATGCGCAACTCGCCCTCGGCGTGCTGGCCGGCCTCGGTCTCGCGGCGGACGTCGAAGCCCCGCCGGAGCGGGGCGGTGCGTCCGCCGACCCGCAGCTCATTGCGCCGCTTCCCGAGGAGGTCGCCGCCGAGCAGATCGTCGAGGCGCTCGTCGCCAACGGCGTTCGCGTTCGCGGCTTCACCGTCGCGGGATCCACCCTCGAGGACCTCTTCGTCGCCCTCACTGGGGAGGGATTCGATGTCGCCCAGTAACTCTGGGGTCGCCTCCGTGGCCTCCGGTGCCGCTGCCGCTGCCGCCAGGCCCCGCGCGGGCTGGAGTTTTCTCGCCTCCGAGCTCGTTCTGCTCTTTCGCCGCCGCCGCACCTGGGTGTTGCTGGCCACCCTCGCCGCGATCCCCGTGCTCGTCGCCGTTGCGGTGCGCCTGTCGACCGCCCGGGCCCCCGGCTCGGGACGCGGCCCCGCGTTCCTCGACCAGATCACCCAGAACGGCCTGTTCGTCAGCGTCGTGGCGCTGACGATCTGCGTGCCGCTGTTCCTGCCGCTCGCCGTGGGCGTCGTTGCGGGCGACACCATCGCGGGGGAGGCGGGCGCCGGCACGCTGCGCTACCTGCTGGTGGCGCCGGTGGGGCGCATCCGCCTGTTGCTGGTGAAGTTCGCCGCCGCCATTGCATTCTGCCTCGCCGCAACCGTCGTCATCACGGCCGCCGGAGCCCTGATCGGTGCGGCGCTCTTCCCGGTCGGCCCGGTCGTGCTGCTCTCGGGCGACACGATCGGGGTGCCCGACTCGATCGTGCGGGCCCTGCTGATCGCGGGCTACGTCACGGTCTCCCTCGCCGGGCTGACCGCGATCGGCCTGTTCGTGTCGACCCTGACCGATGCCCCGGTGGGCGCGATGGCCGCGACCGTTGTCGTGTCGATCGTGGCCCAGGTGCTCGACTCGCTGCCCCAGCTCGACTGGCTGCATCCGTACCTCTTCACGCACTACTGGCTGGGTTTCGCCGACCTCCTGCGCCAGCCCGTGGAGTTCTCGTCGTTCTCCTCCAACGCGCTGCTGCAGCTGGCGTATGTGCTCATCTTCGGCAGCCTGGCGATCGGACGCTTCACATCGAAGGACATCCTCTCGTAGGTGCTCGCGCGCGGTACGGCCTGCTTCCGTCGCCGAGTTCGTCCAGAACAGCCCAAAACTTTCCGGGAGGGCGGTTCTGGACGATCTCGACGGGACGCGTGACCCCCATTCGGGAATAGTTGCGCCGCGCAACCGGTTTATTGTCAGAGTGACTACGAAACGAATTGCCGACGAGCGGGCTCTCTACGAGCAGCTCGATCGAATCTGGTACCGAAATACCACCCGCTCCGTGCTCCAGGGTGAGCAGTGTGCCCCGCTGGATGCCGCCGGCCGCGTACTGCTGAGGGCCACCGCCGCCCACGGGCCGCTCCGCTCGAGCG
>CANFBG010000101.1 GCA_947444785.1 Microbacteriaceae bacterium
CATCGTTGCGGGGTCGGCGTCGATGACTCGGGCCACGAGGGCGACGAATCCGTCGGCGGCGATCTGGGCCACGGTGCGGGGGTCCTCTTTCAGGGCCGCGTCTCGGGCGGCGGCGTCCCCGGTGACGAATCGGGGGCCGCCGCCGCGAACACCGATGATGCTGCGATAGAACGTGTCGACCAACAGGCCGTCTTCGGTGCCGAGGCGAAGCGACGCCGTATACGTGCCATCGGCGGCGCGGCGGGACTGGAACGACCGGAGCGCATGGCGTTCCTCTTCCCGGAGGGCGACACCGGTGGAATCGATCTCGTCGCGGGTGGAGCGGGCCAGGGCGTAGAGCTGGTCGGCGTTCAAATCGGCGTTCTCGGCGATGATCTGCTCACACGCCGCCGTCAGTGCCGCGGCCGACACCCGGTCGGTGGGGGTGCCGAGGCCGCGTTGGATACTCGCGGCCGCGGCCCCCGTGAGGACACCGGTGGCGACGGCGCGGCCGAGGGGGGCGTGCCAGAGGACGGGTGCGGGGGAGTCGGCGCGGTCGCCGGCTTCGGTTGCGGCGAGAAGGGTGCCGACCTGGATGCTGCGGGCGGCGTCGACTTTGGAGGATTTCAGGGTTGCTTGGATCATCGCGGTGGCGTCTTTGTGTCCTTCCCGGGACGAGAGCCGGTTGGCGCCGAGTTCGTACCGGGAGCGTTGGGCGATCTCGGCGGCGACGGCGGCGGTGGTAAGTTCCGCGGCATGGGTGAGGCCTGCGCTGAGGGTGAGGGCTTCGAGGAGGTGGATGTCGGTCAGGGCGCCGAGGGCGGCTCCGGTGCACTCGACGCAGGCCACGGCGGTGGTCGCGTTTCTGAGTTGCTCCGGGATTGTTGTCATGACACTATTCTACGAAGATTCGAAGCTTAATACGAGGCTGTGGAAAGTATTTGCTGAGAACTTCGCTAATCGTGCATCACGGAAAAGGAATCCCTGATGGGCAAAGTCAATTCTGTTCGTGGGTGGTTTGCGCGTGCCTCACGGGCCTGACCCCTGGGGTGCAGTGCGAAAGGCCGCTGTGGGGAGGTAGCCTCAAATCATGCGCCCGACCGTCAAGGATGTCGCCACTCTGGCAGGCGTTTCCCCCAAGACGATCTCCAATGTCATGAACGGTGTCGTGTACGTGCGGCCCGAGACCCGGGAGCGAGTAGAACGGGCCATCGATGAGCTGGGCTACGTGCCCAACCTCAGCGCTCGAAGCCTGCGCAATGGCAAGTCCGGGGTGATTGCCCTCGCGATGCCCGACCTCAGCACGCCCTACTCCGCCGAGATGTCTCACCACTTCGTCGAGGTCGCCCGCGAGCAGGGCTGGGGGGTTCAGTTCGAGGAGACTGCGGTCGAGGCGGGACCTGAGCGGGCGCTGTCGCTCGTGTCCCGGGCGAGGCAGCATCTGGTGGATGGCGTCATCCTGAACCCTGTGACGCTGAAAGAGAGTGAGATGGCTGACAACGTCGATCTTCCCCCGCTTGTCATGATCGGGGAGGTTCGGCAGAATGTCGCAGACCAGGTCTGGGTAGACAGCGTGGCTGCGGCGCGTGACATGACGGAACACCTCATCACCCTTGGTCATCGGAGAATCGCAGCCGTTGGGTATGCCGGGCTCGGCTTTGAGACAGAAACGGCCCGGCTTCGCGGTGAGGGCTATCGCCAGGCATTGGCTGCCGCGGGACTCGATTCCGATTCTCGACTCGAACTGGTGTGCTCGTCGTGGACCCCGGCGGCTGCGGCTGCAGTTGTGACCCATTTTCTTCAGGCGAATGAGTTGCCTGATGCTTTCTTCTGTTTTACGGATTCGATGGCGATCGGTGTGTTGAGCGCCCTCTGGTCGGCTGGCATCTCCGTGCCCCGGGATGTGTCGGTGGCCGGCTTCGACGATATCGTCGATGGCCAGTTCGCGACCCCGCCGCTCACCACGGTCACCTTCGACAAGCGTGTGTTCGCCGAGCAGGCGTTCTCTCTCCTGCTCGACCGGATGGTCGATCGAAACGCACCGCTGCGTCAGGTTGCGATTCCGCATGCAATCGTGTCGCGGGCCAGCGCAGTCGCGCGCATCTGACCTTCAGATCGGCTATTCGGGGGTCAAAAGAGTCAATTTCATTGCGCTTGCATTACATCGATGTAATGCTCGAGGTATCTCACGAAGGAGTGACGAATGATGAACGGCAAAATATCGGCGGACTCGGGTGCAGGGCTGTCTCGGCGAACATTGATCGTGGGTGCCGCAGCGATCTTCGGTGGCGGCTGGATGATCACAGGTCTGACCGGGTGCGCCCCCGCCGGAGCTCTGGCGGCGGCCCCGGGTTCGACGCAACTCTCGTTCTGGCACCTGCTGACTGGCGGAGACGGCATCAAGATGTCAGCCCTGGTCGATGGGGCAAACGCCGATAGCTCGAGCTTCTTCGCGAAACAGACGATCCTCACGTGGGGCACTCCCTATTACACGAAGCTGGCCATGGCATCGGCCGGCGGTCGCGCCCCCGACGTCGCCATCATGCATGCATCCCGGCTTCCCGGCTACGCACCCGGCGGGCTGCTCGACGAGTGGGACCTCGAGCGCCTCGCCCAGCATGGGGTGACGGAGGCGAACTTCCCGGCGGCGATCTGGAACTCGGGTTTCAGCGGCGGCAAGCTCTACGCGATCGCCTTGGATGCGCATCCGTTCATCCTTATGTACAACACAGACATCGCCCGTGAGGCAGGGGTTCTGGGCGCGAACGGCCAGCTCGAGCTGATGACAACGCCCGCGCAGTTCATCGAAGTCGCCCGAAAGATGCAGGCGGTCACGGGGCGCCGCGGGCTCTCCTACGGCTACCTCGGAGACGGCGCCCAGATGTGGCGTCTCTTCTACACGTTCTACCGCCAGCTCGGCGCCACCATGACGCTTGAGCCGGGAAAGCCCGCACGGGTGAACGAGGATGCCGGAACCACGGCGCTCGAGTTCATGCAGGAGCTGCTCGACGGCACCATCGCAACGGCGGCCGGCGACTACGCCACGGCACTGGCAGAGTTCGTGAACGGCGAGAGCGGGCTGTTCCTGACCGGGGTCTGGGAGCTGCCGACGATGCAGACTGCGGGTCTTTCGTTCGACGCCATGCCCATCCCGAACCTGTTCGGCGCCCCCGCAACCTACGCCGATTCGCACACGTTCGTGCTTCCGCGCCAGGCCAACCTCGATCCCGTCGCCCGGGAAGACGTCTACGCCTTCGTCGCCGACATCCTCAAGAGTTCGCTGGCCTGGGCGGAGGCCGGACATATCCCGGCGTACCTTCCGGTAGTCGACAGTGTGGCGTATCAAGAACTCGTGCCCCAGGCGCACTACGCCAACGCGGTCGATCACCTCAACTACGACCCGCAGGCCTGGTTCAGCGGCTCTGGCTCAGATTTCCAGACTTTCTTCGCCGAGAGCCTTCAGTCGGTTCTGCTCGACAAAACGGATGCCCGTGCGGGCTTCCAGGCGTTCGTTCGCCGCCTGAACGTACTCCTCTCCAAGCCGAATCCGGTGGGCTGATCATGACGACAACACTGACGAATCACGCGCCGAATCATGCGCCGAAAAAGGTTGCGGTCACACCGACGGCCCGACGTGGCGGCCCAGCCAGCCGCAAGCGGGGTGAAAATCTCACCGGCTGGATGTTCATCGGCCCGTTCATGATCTTCTTCATCCTCTTCCTGGTGGTGCCGATCGTGTGGGGTCTTTACCTGAGCTTCACCGGTCAGACGCTGACCGGGCGAGGCGGCGGCCTCGTCGGATTCGCGAACTATCAGGAAGCCCTCGTCGACCCCGACATGTGGCGCTCCATGGGCAACACGCTCTGGTTCGTCCTCATCAGCACCGTTCCCCTGGTCTTGATCGCCCTGGCGATGGCCGTGCTGGTGAATCTCGGCCTCCCCGGGCAGTGGCTCTGGCGGCTCTCTTATTTCATGCCGTACCTACTTGCATCCAGCGTTGTCTCGCTGTTCTGGGTCTGGATGTTCAACCCGCAGCTCGGCCTGATCAACGCCATCACGGGGCTCTTCGGGGCGGAGCCCATCGCCTGGCTTCAGGATCCCAAATACGCGATGCTCGGCATCGTTATCGCCACGGTCTGGTGGACTGTCGGCTTCAACTTCCTGCTGTACCTCGCGGCCCTCCAGAACATCCCCGAGCAGCAGTATGAGGCGGCGGCCCTCGACGGCGCGGGCACGTGGCGTCAGCTCGTCTCGATCACGATTCCGAACCTCGCACCGACCACCGTGCTCATCCTGATCCTGCAGATTCTCGCCTCCCTCAAGGTCTTCGACCAGATCTACCAGATGACAGCCGGCGGCCCCGGAGGCACGACCCGCTCGGCCGTGCAGTACATCTTCGAGGTCGGTTTCACCGGCTATCGCTTCGGCTATTCATCGGCGATCTCGTACATCTTCTTCGCCCTCGTCGTCATCATCTCGATCGCCCAGTTCGCGGTCGCCTCCCGGAAGGGTTTGAAGAAATGACCGCCATCCAGACCCGTCGCAAACCGATCACCATCGGAAATATCGCGGCCCTCATGGTGCTGGGTGTCCTGGCTGTCAGCTGGCTGCTGCCCTTCGCCTGGGCTCTCGTCACGTCGTTGAAGACCGAGACGGATGCCGGCTCCACGCCGGTCTCGTGGATTCCCCCGAGCGGTTTCACATTCGACGCCTACGCCCAGGTGTTGGGTGACGGGAATCTGCTGACGTGGACGTTCAACAGTCTGCTCACATCCGTGATCATCACGGTGCTTACGGTCGGCCTGTCGGCGCTGGCCGCCTACGCCTTCTCCAGACTGGACTTCAGCGGCCGCAAATGGCTCTTCGCCGTCATTATCGGCTCGATCATCATCCCGCCCCAGGTGCTGATCATCCCGCTCTTCTACCAGATGCTCGCGATGGACCTCGTCGATACCTATTGGGGAATCATCCTTCCCCAGGTGATCGCACCGGCGATGGTCTTCATCCTGAAGAAGTTCTTCGACCAGATCCCGATCGAACTCGAGGAGGCGGCGCGAATGGACGGTGCCAGCCGGCTGCGGGTCTTCATGACCATCGTGCTGCCGCTGTCCCGGCCGATTCTCGCGGCCGTCGCGATCTTCGTCTTCATCGCGGCCTGGAACAACTTCCTCTGGCCCTTCATCATCACCAACGACACGGCGCTCATGACGCTGCCGGTCGGACTCCAGACCGTGAAGAGTGCCTTCGGGGTTCAATACGCCCAGAACATGGCGATGGCCATTCTTGCCGCACTGCCGCTGATCGTGGTGTTCCTGATCTTCCAGCGGCAGATCATCCGCGGCATCGCAACGACGGGACTCGGCGGCCAATAGTCGCGCGCATCCGCCCGCCTCACACTCACCCCTTTCAAAAACAACGCACCAGGAGAACAATGACCAAGGCACGAATCACCATCGACCGCGACTTCACGATCGGCGAGGTGCCGCGGAGGCTTTTCGGCTCGTTCGTCGAGCACATGGGCCGCTGTGTCTACACGGGAATCTACGAGCCGGGCCATCCTGAAGCCGACGAGAACGGCTTCCGGCGCGACGTACTGGCCTTGACCAAGGAGCTCGGTGCGACCGTCATCCGCTATCCCGGCGGCAACTTCGTCTCCGGCTACAACTGGGAGGACGGGGTGGGGCCCGTGGCCGCCCGCCCGCGCCGCCTCGATGGCGCGTGGCACACGGTCGAGACCAACGCCTTCGGCCTGCACGAGTTCGTCGACTGGTCGAAGCTCGCCGGGACGGAGATCATGGAGGCCGTGAATCTCGGCACGCGCGGGGTGGATGCGGCGCGTGAGCTGGTCGAATACGCCAACCATCCGGGTGGGACCTACCTCTCGGACCTGCGGAAGAAGAACGGCTCGGCCGACCCGTTCGATATCAAGCTCTGGTGCCTCGGCAACGAGCTCGACGGCCCGTGGCAGATCGGGCACAAGACCGCCCACGAGTACGGTCGGCTGGCCCAGGAGGCCGCGAAGGCGATGCGCTTCGTCGATCCGAGCATCGAGCTCGTCGCGGTCGGCAGCTCGGGTTCAGGAATGCCGACCTTCGGTGAGTGGGAGCACACGGTGCTGAGCCATGCCTATGACGAGGTTGACTATGTCTCGATGCACGCCTACTACCAGGAGGAAGATGGCGATGCGAAGAGCTTCCTGGCGACCGCCGTCGACACCGACCGCTTCATCGACTCCGTGGTCTCCACGGTCGACGCGGTCAAGGCCAAGGGCCGGCACAAGAAGGTCGTGAACCTCTCGTTCGACGAGTGGAATGTCTGGTATCAGCGGGGCCTCGATACCGACGACCAGCCGCACAATGTGGGCAAGACGTGGCGCGAGCATCCGCGGCTGATCGAGGACACCTACAACGTGACCGACGCGGTCGTCGTTGGAACCCTGTTGAACTCGCTGCTGCGGCACGGTGACCGGGTCAAGATCGCGAACCAGGCCCAGCTGGTGAATGTCATTGCGCCGATCCGCGCCGAGGAGAATGGGCCGGCCTGGCGCCAGAGCATCTTCTGGCCCTTCGCCCGGATGGCGGCGCTCGCGCGTGGCCAGATTCTGCGTACCGCCGTTACCAGCGACAGGTTCGAGTCGGACAAGTTCGGCGATGTTGACGTCGTAGACGTCAGCGCTACGTGGGATGAAGACAACGGACGCGTGGCCCTCTTTCTGGCCAACCGGGGGCTGGAGGAGGCCGCCGACGTCGAGGTGAGCCTGCGTGGGTTCGTCGGTGGCCGGGTGATTCGGGCCGAGGTTCTCGACGTTCCCGACGGAGCCGATCGCTTCGCGGCCAACACCCTCGAGAACCAGGACCAGGTTGGTCTGCGGCCGCTGCCCGGTGTGGCCGTCAATGGCGGTACCGCGAGCCTTACGCTCCCGGCACTCTCCTGGTCTGTCGTCGAATTTGAGGTTATAAAGGCCTGATCAGGCAAACTCGCAACGCGCATATAAATGGCCGCCGTCGAGCCGATTTCTCGATTCGGCGGCGGCCATTGGTCGATGCCCGAGGGATCGGGCGCTAGAAGACTCGGCGACCGCGACCGCGTCTGCGCATGGCGACAAGACCCAGCAGGATCAGCGTGATCGAACTGCCCGCGGCCAGGCCCACAGGTGCGGCATTGTTACCGGTCGCTGCAAGAAGGGGCTGCGGGTCGGCCAGTGTGTTGATCGCGTAAACATGCACGGCGTCATTCATCGCGCCCATCGCCGTGACAGTGAACGTGCTCTGTCCGATCAGCTGGGGTATGCCCGAGATGAGGCCGCTCGTCGCGTCCAAGCTCAGGCCGGTGGGAAGTGAACCCGCCGTCACGGCGTACGAGACGACGTTCATTCCGGGAACGGCGAACGAGAAAGCCTGCCCCTTAGTTGCGTCGGTCGGTTCTCCCATGGCGACGGCGGCGAGGGTGAGCACGGAGACGGAATCACTGGTGGTGTTCACGGCATAGCCGGAGCTGCTGTTGGCGTTCAGAACGATCCCGTAGGGGTTGGTGCCCACGGAAATCGTGTGGGTGAGAGTGTGGGTGGCGGTATCGAGAACGGAAACCGTGCCGGCGTCGTTGTTGGTGACATAGGCGGATGCGCCATCGGCGCTGATTGCCACCGAGTAGGGACCGGCGAAGCCGACGGTGTACGTGTAGTTGACGAGGTGAGTGGCGACGTCGATGACCGAAACCGAGGCGCCATCATTGTTTGCTACGTAAACCATGGTGCCATCAGGACTGACGGCGAGGCCATAAGGACCCGCACCCACGGGGATCGTGTGGGTGACCGCTTTTGTTGCGGTGTCGATTTCTGAGACCGAGCCCCCGCCATTGTTGGTGACAAACGCAGTGGCCCCGCTCGGGCTCAGTGTGACGGTGAATGCTTTCAGGCCAACGGGGATGGTCGTGGTCAAGGTCTTGGAGCCCGTATCCAGTACTGAGACCGAGTTGCCGTCGTTGTTGGTGACGTACGCAGTCTTGCTGTCCGGGCTGATGGCAACCGAGTAGGGCCCGCCGAAGCCGCCCGCGACTGTCGAGTAGGTGTACGTGACCGTGTGGGTTGCCGTGTCGATGACCGACACCGTGCTGTCATCGTTGTTAGTGACGTAAACCGTGGCGTCGTTCGGGCTAACGGCGATACCGTAGGGTCCCGCGCCAACTGTAATGACATGGGTGACAGCCTTAGTGGCCGTGTCGATTTCCGAAACGGTGCCGGCCCCATTGTTGGTGACGTAGGCGGTCGAACCATCTGGGCTGAGAGCAATGTTGAATGGGCTGACACCCACCGGGATGCCCGGTGCCGGCAGGGCGAGCGCCGAGCCACCGGATAGGAGAAGGGCTCCGGCGGTGATAACCATGGTCGTTGTGGTGCTCAGAATAAGGCGTGGTGACGCCATTGTTGCTCCAAGATCGGCTGTGAATCCCCCAGAAAGACAATGCCGAAGTTACGTCATGACACCTGTGAGCGGTCTGTGACAGAAATCGGCCGGGAAAGTCCTTTCTGGTGGGACGACCGGGCTAGCGAATAGGCTTGATTCGGCGTCTGAATCTACGTCGTAAGGATGGGGAAAACCATGACATTCATCGAAGCCGTCCAGAGGGACATTCGGAACTATTCCACCTTCACGGGACTGGCCCGGAGGTCGGAGTATTGGTGGTTCGCGCTCTTCGTCGTGCTGGGAAACTTGGCGCTAGGCGCGCTCGACATCCGTACGCCCGGGGGCACGTTCTACCTCGGCACGAGCCTGGCCTCGGCCTTCTCCGTAGCTGTACTGCTGCCGATGTTCGCCGTGACCATCAGGCGGCTGCGAGATGCCGGCCGGGCGTGGACGAACATCTTCTGGCTGCTGCTGCCGGTCGCCGGCGCCATCGTGCTGATCGTTCAGCTGAGTTCGATGAGCATCACCGATGCGCCCATGCCCACGCCGCCGGCCATGCCCGCGGCGCCGGAGCCTGGGGCAAATATCTAGCAGGCTGCTCGCGGCGTGCGGCCTACCTAAACGCGGGGATGCCGGTGATCTGGTGCCCGATCACGAGAGTATGAACCTCGTCTGTTCCCTCGTACGTGCGCACGCTCTCGAGGTTGTTCGCGTGCCGCAACGGTGAGTACTCCAGGGTGATGCCGTTGCCGCCCAGGATCGTGCGGGCCTCCCGGGCGATAGCGATGGCCTCGCGGGTGTTGGAGAGTTTCCCGACGGAGATCTGGTGCGGCTTCAAACGCCCCGCATCCTTCAGCCGGCCGAGGTGCAGAGCCAGGAGCGTGCCCTTGTTGATCTCCACTGCCATGTCGACGAGTTTTTGCTGCGTGAGCTGGAACCCGGCAAGGGGACGGTCGAACGGGAGGCGGGTCTGCGAATACGCGAGGGCCGTTTCGTAGCTGTCGC
>CANFBG010000102.1 GCA_947444785.1 Microbacteriaceae bacterium
AGCAAGACCCCGGGGGAGGCAATGGTCGCGACGATGTCCACGTGTCCGCGGGTGCCGAAGCGCTCCGAGTCGCGTGTCAGCCCGCGGGGAAGCCAGATGGCGTGGGTGGCACCGATCATCGCGGCCAGTTCGGCTTCGACGGCTGAGCGCGTGATGCCGGGATTTCGAAACGGATCCCGTTGGACCGTTTCCGTGAGAAGCACGGTGCCGAGCCCATCGACGTTGATTCCGCCGCCCTCCTGCACAAGCGCCGACGAGAGGAGTTCGGCTTGCGATCGCCGGACGACCTCGGCTCCGATCAGGGAGTCGTTTCCCCAGGACGCCCAATCCTGTTGGCCCCAGCCATTGAAGACCCAGTCCACCCCGGCCAGCCGGGAACCGCTTTCGTCCAGCACGAAACTCGGGCCGATGTCCCGCATCCAGGCGTCATCCAGTCGAGCCTCGATGACCTCGATCCCGCTCGAGAGGTAGCGCTCGGCCACCTGCCTGTCGCGGGGGTCGACGATCATCGTCACCGGCTCGAACTCGAGAATTGCATGGGCGACAGCACTCCAGGTGGCGCGCGCCTCGTGGGCATCCTCAGCCGTTTCACCGAGGGTGTAGCCGGCCGGCGGAAAGGCCATCCAGACCTTTTCCTGCGGGGCGCCCTCACTCGGCATTCGCCAATTCACGACTGGTGACCGGCCTTCTCGCCGGCGCTTCCGAGCGGATGCGCCGGGTCGACGTCGGCCGTGAGCCGGCCATAGGACTCGGGCCTGCGTGTTGCCAGGAACGGGAAGAGTTCGAGCCAGTCGCGCCGTTGATCCAGATCGAGATCGGCGACGAGAACGGCCTCCTCATCGCGGGGAGCCGAGACGAGGATGCGGCCGAACGGATCGGAGATGAACGACGAGCCGTAGAAGGTCAGGCCTGCCTCTGTGCCGCAGCGGTTGGGCACCGCCATGAAGGTGCCATTGGCGATGCCGTTTCCGACAATGACCTGCTGCCAGAGGGGCTGCGTGTCGAAGTCGGGGAAACCCGGCTCCGAGCCGATGGCTGTCGGATAGACGAGCAGTTCCGCGCCGTGCAGCGAGTACAGTCGGGCCACCTCGGGAAACCACTCGTCCCAGCAGGTCGGCAGGCCGAGGTGCGCGCCGCCCAACTCGGCGGGGGAGTAGACCGGATATGCGTCCTCAGCGGGCCCGCCGCGAAAGTAGGTGTTCTCGTAATACCCCTCGGTGACGGGAATGTGCATCTTTCGGGTGCGGGCCACGAGGCCATCTGTGGGGGAGACGAGGATGGCCGTGTTCAGCCCGAGGCCGTCGGGCCCCTCGGCACGCTCGTAGAGGGACGCGTGCACGAGCACTCCGTGCCGCTCGGCCGCCTCACGGGCGAACGCGAATGTCTCCCCGTCCAACAGGGGCTCGGCCCCGGCTCCGGGGTCGCGGCCGGCTCGCACGCTGGCCGGATAGGGACTGAGGGTGAGCTCCGGCAGGAATACCACCGCCGCGCCCGCGTCGGCGGCTGCGCCGATCGCATCCGAAAGTATGCGTCGAAGAGTGGCCCGATCGTCGCGGAATCGGTGCTGGACGACCCCGATGCGAAGCGGTTTACGATCCGTCTCCGTGGAACGACAGAGCGAGGGGAGAGGCGAGCCGGCGGTAATGAGTCTCATCGGTCGTGACCCCTTCGTGGGCTCGGTTCAGTCTGAAATCACTGTAGAGCCGAGGTGATCACCCGTCAATCGTTCCCGGGCCGGGCAGTCCCACGGGGCGCTACTGTTAAGGAGCTGATCGGCTGATTACCTAGGGAGCGTTACACGCGTGGTTGATGGATTCCAACTCTTCACGGACAGGTCCGTAGTGGCCATGAGGGTGAATGGAGAGCTGCGTGACCTCGCTACCGCGGTCGAGACGACCGACACCGTAGAACCGGTGACCATCGACTCGCCTGACGGCCTCAGCATCCTGCGCCACTCGGCGGCCCATGTTCTGGCCCAGGCCGTGCAGTCGATCAATCCCGAGGCGAAGCTGGGCATCGGGCCGCCCATCACCGACGGCTTCTACTACGACTTCGACGTCGCCGAGCCGTTCACGCCCGAGAATCTCAAGGCGATCGAGAAGGCGATGGATCGCCTCATCCGTCAGGGACAGCGCTTCACGCGCCGTGTCGTTTCGGAGGAAGAGGCGCGCGCCGAGCTCGCCAACGAGCCCTACAAGCTCGAGCTCATCGGCTTGAAAGGTGCCCCCGCTCCGACCGACGAAGAGGCCCAGGGCGACGAGGGCGTCGAGGTCGGCGGCAGCGAACTGACCATCTACGACAACATCGACCCGAAGACGGGCGAGACCCTCTGGAAAGACCTGTGCCGCGGCCCGCACCTGCCCTCGACGCGCCAGATCGGCAACGGCTACTCGCTGACCCGCCTGGCGGCCGCTTACTGGCGCGGCTCCGAGAAGAACAAGCAGCTGCAGCGCATCTACGGCACCGCCTGGGCGACCAAGGACGAACTGCGCGCCTTCCAGGCACGTCAGGAGGAGGCCGCTAAGCGCGACCACCGCAAGCTCGGCGCCGAGCTCGACCTCTTCTCCTTCCCGGACGAGATCGGCTCGGGCCTCGCGGTCTTCCACCCCAAGGGCGGCATCATCCGCCGGGCGATGGAGGACTACTCGCGCACCAAGCACGAGCAGGCCGGCTACGAGTTCGTCTACACCCCGCACATCACGAAGTCGAACCTCTTCGAGACGAGCGGGCACCTCGACTTCTACGCGGACGGCATGTTCCCGGCAATGCACCTCGATGAGGCCCGTAACGACGAGGGCGAGATCACCCGCCAGGGTGCGGATTACTACCTCAAGCCCATGAACTGCCCGTTCCACATCCTGATCTACCGCTCGCGCGGGCGTTCGTACCGCGACCTGCCGCTGCGCATGTTCGAGTTCGGCACTGTGTACCGCAATGAGAAGTCCGGCGTGATCCACGGCCTGACCCGCGTGCGGGGCATGACGCAGGACGACGCGCACATCTTCACCACGCAGGAGGCGATGCACGCCGAGCTCGAGGGCACGATCAACTTCGTGCTCGAGCTGCTCAAGGACTACGGTCTCACCGACTTCTACCTGGAGCTCTCGACCAAGAATCCCGACAAGTACGTCGGGTCCGACGAGATGTGGGAGGAAGCCACCAACACACTGCGCCAGGTCGCCGAGTCGACCGGGCTCGAGCTTGTCCCAGACCCCGCGGGCGCGGCGTTCTACGGCCCGAAGATCTCCGTTCAGGCCCGGGACGCCATCGGCCGCACCTGGCAGATGTCCACCATCCAGCTCGACTTCAACCTGCCGGAGCGTTTCGAGCTCGAATACACCGCGAACGACGGAACCAAGAAGCGCCCCGTGATGATCCACCGCGCACTGTTCGGCTCCATCGAGCGCTTCTTCGGCGTGCTGACCGAGCACTACGCCGGGGCATTCCCGGTCTGGCTGTCGCCCGTTCAGGTCGTCGGCATCCCGATCGTCGAGGCCTACGAGGACTACATGGCCGAGGTGATCTCCACGCTGAAGAAGTCGGGAGTTCGCGCCGAGCTCGACGCGTCCCCCGAGCGGATGCAGAAGAAGATCCGGACCCACACGATGGACAAGGTTCCCTTCCTGCTGATCGCAGGCGAGGAGGACAAGGCCAACGGGGCGGTCAGTTTCCGGTTCCGCGACGGTACGCAGGAGAACGGTGTGCCGATCGCGGACGCAATCGCGCGAATTCACGCCGCCATCGACGGACGGCTGCAGATCACCACGCAGGGCCAGGTCTGATGACGGACGATCGTTCCGCAGCCGGGCCCGTTCCCGGTGCCGAGGAGTTCCCCGGTCTGGTGGTTGAGGACTCCGCCGAGTTCGCAGGAGTTCCGGATGCGTTCCAGCGGCTCTGGACGCCCCACCGGATGGCGTACATCCAGACGGGTCCGGCCGAGGCGCTGCACTCGTGTCCCTTCTGCGTCGCGCCCGGACGGACCGACGAAGAGGCCCTGATCGTTTTTCGCGGCACCTACTCCTACGTGTTGCTGAACCTGTTCCCCTATAACAGCGGGCATCTGCTCGTCTGCCCGTACCGCCATGTCGCCCTGTACGACGAGGCGACTCTTGCGGAGACCGAGGAGATCGCCCAGCTCACCCAGACCGCCATGCGGGTACTGCGAACCACCGCGAACTGCGAGGGTTTCAACATCGGGATGAACCAGGGCCGCCTCGCCGGCGCCGGCATCGCGGATCACCTGCACCAGCACGTCGTTCCCCGCTGGAGCGCAGACGCCAACTTCTTCCCGATCATCGCTCAGACGAAGGCCCTGCCCCGTCTGCTGGGAGAAGTCCGACAGTCTCTCGCCGAGGCATGGCCAGCGCCGTAATCGCGGAAAACACACCATTAGAATTGCCGTTGAGAGGACACAATGACTAACTTGAACACCCCAGAGCACGGCAGTAGCAGAGTTAAGCGCGGCTTGGCAGAAATGCTCAAGGGCGGCGTCATCATGGACGTCGTCAACGCCGAGCAGGCCCGCATCGCGGAAGACGCCGGAGCGGTGGCCGTCATGGCCCTCGAGCGCGTCCCCGCCGATATCCGGTCGCAGGGCGGCGTTGCCCGCATGAGCGACCCCGACCTCATCGATGGCATCCGTGCCGCGGTCTCCATTCCCGTCATGGCCAAGGCCCGTATCGGTCACTTCGTCGAGGCGCAGGTCTTGGAGGCGCTGAACGTCGACTACATCGACGAGTCCGAGGTGCTGAGTCCTGCCGATTACAAGAACCACATCGACAAGTGGAAGTTCACCATCCCCTTCGTCTGTGGTGCCACGAACCTCGGTGAGGCGCTTCGTCGCATCAACGAGGGCGCGGCAATGATCCGTTCCAAGGGCGAGGCCGGCACCGGCGACGTATCCGAGGCGACGAAGCACATCCGCACCATCAAGGCGGAGATCGCTCACCTGACCTCGATGTCGCGTGACGAGCTCTACGTCGCGGCAAAGGAACTGCAGGCCCCGTACGACCTCGTCGTCGAGATCGCCGAGACCGGCAAGCTCCCCGTCGTCTTGTTCACCGCGGGTGGCGTAGCCACGCCTGCCGACGCGGCAATGATGATGCAGCTCGGCGCTGACGGCGTCTTCGTCGGCAGTGGCGTCTTCAAATCGGGCGATCCCATCGCCCGCGCCAAGGCCATCGTGAAGGCCACCGCCTTCTACGACGACCCGAAGGTCATCGCCGAGGCCTCTCGCGGCCTGGGTGAGGCAATGGTCGGCATCAACGTCTCCGACCTGCCCGCGCCGCACCGTCTCGCAGAGCGTGGCTGGTAGCCGGAGCACGACCGGTCCGATCGTCGGAGTGCTTGCACTCCAAGGGGACTTCAGGGAGCACCTGAACGTTCTCGCCTCCCTCGGTGCCGACGCACGAGCAGTGCGTCGGCCCGAGGAATTGGCTGCGGTATCCGGCCTTGTCATCCCGGGCGGGGAGTCGAGCGTCATCGACAAGCTCTCCCGGTTGTTCGGCATCGCCGAGCCCGTGAAGGCGGCAATAGCCCGGGGTCTGCCGGTCTACGGCACCTGTGCCGGGCTGATCATGCTGGCCGACACCGTTCTCGATACAATCGAGGGACAGCAGAGCTTCGGCGGTCTCGATATCGAGGTTCGCCGCAACGCCTTCGGCTCTCAGACCGACTCGTTCGAGACAGATCTTGACATTCCCGTCATCGGGAAACCGGCGCTGCACGCGGTGTTCATCCGTGCCCCGGTCGTCACGGGTCTCGGCGCACGGGCCCATGCCCTTGCGACCCTTGCCGACGGTCGAGTCGTTGCGGTAGAACAGGACAACCTGATCGGAACGTCGTTCCATCCGGAGATGACGGCCGACTACCGGATCCACCGGTACTTCCTCGAACGCGTCGACGCCGTTGGTTTCTGACCTAAGCTTGAGCGCAGATTTGTAGAAGGGCATCACATGTCAGGGCATTCCAAGTGGGCCACCACTAAGCACCAGAAGGCGATCAAGGACTCGCGCCGCGCGAAGTCCTTCGCCAAGCTGATCAAGAACATCGAAGTTGCAGCCAAGGCGGGTGGACCCGACCTCTCGGGCAACCCGACGTTGGTCGATGCGATCCAGAAGGCGAAGAAGACCTCGGTTCCCATCGACAACATCAACCGTGCCGTCAAGCGCGGTGCCGGCCTGTCCGGCGAGTCGGTCGATTACCAGACGATCATCTACGAGGGCTACGCCCCGTCAGGCGTCGCACTGCTGATCGAGTGCCTCACCGAGAACCGCAACCGCGCGGCCGCCGAGGTTCGCACGGCCATGAGCCGCAACGGGGGCGCCATGGGCGACCCGGGCAGCGTCGCCTACAACTTCCACCGCAAGGGCGTCATCGCGGTTCCCCACATCCCGACGCTCAGCGAAGACGACGTGCTGCTCGCCGTCATGGACGCGGGTGCCGAGGAGGTCATCGATCACGGAGCCGTCTTCGAGATCCTGTGCGAGGCCACCGATCTGGTCGCCACCCGCACGGCACTCCAGGAGGCGGGTATCGACTACGACTCGGCCGATGTCGAGTTCGTGCCGTCGCTGAAGGTCGAGGTCGACGCAGAGACCGCCCGCAAGGTATTCCGGCTGATCGACGCGCTGGAAGACTCCGACGACGTGCAGAACGTCTACAGCAACGCCGATGTCAGCGACGCCGTGCGGGCTGAGATGGACGAGGACGTCGATTAGTTCGGCGCCCTACTTGATGCGGGTACTCGGGATCGATCCAGGGCTGACCCGCTGTGGGGTCGGGGTTGTCGACGTCGCGTTGAATCGCACGGCGACGCTGGTGGCGGTCACGGTCATCCGCACGCCGCCCGAGCTCGACCTCGACCAGCGCCTCCTGGTGATCGCCGAGGGGATCGATGCCCTCTTGAAGGAGCACTCGCCCACTCACATGGCCATCGAGCGGGTGTTCGCGCAGAACAATGTGCGTACGGTCATGGGGACGGCCCAGGTCAGCGGCATAGCGCTTCTGGCCGCGGCCCGGCACGGCATCCCCGTCAGCCTGCATACGCCGACCGAGGTCAAGGCCGCCATCACGGGCTACGGTCAGGCGGAGAAGAAGCAGGTCGGCGTCATGGTCGCCAAGATCCTTCGGCTCGATGAGATTCCCAAGCCTGCTGACGCGGCGGATGCGCTCGCCCTCGCGATCTGCCACGCATGGCGGTCGCCGCTGGGTTCCGGCGTCGCGGCGTCGGCCACCACCATCGGCGGCCTGACGCCGTCGTCCTCCGGCCTGACGCCAGCCCAAGAGGCGTGGCGCGCCGCGGAGAGAGCGACGGGTCAGCGCGTGCTTCCCCGTAGGCTGGAACGGTGATTTCAGCAGTCAGAGGAACAGTGCTCCGCATCAGCGGCTCAGCCGTCGTGATAGAGGTCGGTGGCATCGGATTCTCGGTCCAGTTGACCCCTGCTCACGCGTTATCGCTTCGGCTTGGCCAGGAGGCGTCCGTGGTGACAAGCCTGATCGTCAGAGAGGACTCGCTGTCGCTCTTCGGCTTCGCCGACCACGACGCCCTCGACATCTTCACGCTGCTCTGTGGTGTGACGGGTGTCGGCCCCAAATCGGCGATCGGCGTTCTGGCCGAGCTCACCCCGAACGAGATCGCGCTGGCCGTCTCCCGGGAGGATGACGCGGTGTTCCGCCGGGTATCCGGCATTGGACCGAAGACGGCAAAGCTGATCATCCTGAGTCTTGCCGGCAAGGTGACCCCGGTGCTGGCCTCGGCTGTGCAGCCGGGAAGCCAGTCTGCGTCCGTCAGCACCCGCGAAGACGTGCTGGAAGCGCTCGTCGGCCTGGGCTGGAACGATCGGGCCGCACAGATCGGCCTCGATGCGGTTCTCGAGCGCGCCACGGCCGCCGAGGCGGCTTCGGTTACGGCGCTCCTCCGTCTCGCCCTCACTGAACTCGGGCCGAGAAATGCGGGAGGCAGCCGATGACCCCCGAGAACCCGGTCGTAGACCCGGCACCGCTCTCCGAGGGAGAGATCGCCTTCGAGGGGGCGCTGCGTCCCAAGAGCCTGGCCGAATTCGTGGGTCAGGTGCGCGTTCGCGGCCAGCTCCAGCTGCTGCTCGACGCGGCCGCCATCCAGAACCGGACCCCCGACCACATCCTGCTCGCCGGCCCGCCCGGCCTCGGCAAGACGACCCTCGCGATGATCGTCGCTCACGAGAGACAGCGACCGCTACGCCTGACCAGCGGGCCGGCCATCCAACACGCCGGAGACCTTGCCGCCGTGCTGTCCTCACTCGTTCCCGGTGAGGTGCTGTTCATCGACGAGATCCACCGCATGGCCCGTCCCGCCGAGGAGATGCTCTACCTCGCCATGGAGGACTTCCGCATCGACATCATGGTCGGCAAGGGAGCCGGTGCGACGTCGATCCCGCTGGATCTCTCGCCCTTCACCCTCGTGGGGGCCACGACGCGGTCAGGCCTCCTGCCGAACCCCCTGCGCGATCGGTTCGGCTTCACCGCAAACCTCGAGTTCTACGAGACGGGGGAGCTCGTGCGCGTGTTGCGGCGGGCCGCGGACCTCATCGAGCTCGAGATCGACGAGGACGCGCTCGGGGAGATCGCCAAGCGGAGCAGGGGAACGCCCCGGATCGCCAACCGGCTTCTTCGTCGGGTCCGGGACTATGCGCTCGTGCATGGGGGACGTGCGAGCACTCACGTCGTGGAAGCGGCGCTGGAGCTTTACGACGTGGACGAGCTCGGCCTTGACCGGCTGGATCGAGCGGTCATGAACATCCTGATCACCCGCTTCGACGGGGGCCCCGTCGGGCTCAGCACGCTCGCCGTATCGGTCGGCGAGGAGTCCGAAACCATCGAGAGCGTGGTGGAGCCCTTCCTCGTGCGTGTCGGCCTGATCACCCGGACCCCACGGGGACGCATGGCCACCCGGGAGGGATTCCGACACATGGGATTCGCGCAAGGGTCAGACTGACCCATTTCCTATGACCTATAATTTCCTTGGTCCTCGATCTGCCATCAGGCGACATCGGTAGCATAGGGACCTAAAACACAATCGACTTTGGAAGGCACCACTTCATAATGGATCCCCTAACCATAGGAATGCTGGCCGTACTGGCCGTTCTGGTGTTCTTCATGTTCCGCAACAGCCGCAAGCGCCAGCGCGACGCCGCTGAGCTTCAGTCGAAGGTCGCCGTCGGCGCCGACGTCATGACGAACTTCGGCGTGTACGGCACCGTCCTTGAGATCGACGAGGAGACCAAC
>CANFBG010000103.1 GCA_947444785.1 Microbacteriaceae bacterium
GCCCCGGTCGAGCCAGAAGCGCAGGATGTTGTGGAACTGCTCGCGCACCCACGGGTTCTCCCAGTCGAGATCCGGCTGGCTGACGTCGAAGATGTGCAGGTACCACTGGCCCGGGGTGCCGTCGGGGTTCGTGATGCGCTCCCACATGGGGCCGCCGAACACGGCCTCCCAGTTGTTCGGGGGCAGCTCGCCGTTCTCGCCGAGGCCGTCGCGGAACATGTACCGGGCGCGCTCGGGGCTGCCCTCGGGGGAGGCGAGTGCCTCCTTGAACCACTGGTGATCCCACGAGGTGTGGTTCGGCACGAGGTCGACAATGACCCGGATGCCCAGTGCATGAGCCGCCGCCAGCAGGGCGTCGAAGTCGGCGAGGGTGCCGAAGAGCGGGTCGACATCGCAGTAGTCCGAGACGTCGTAGCCGGCGTCGTGCTGGGGGGAGGTGAAGAAGGGGGAGAGCCAGATTGCATCGATTCCGAGGGCCGCGAGAGCGGGCAGGCGGTGCATGATTCCGGCCAGGTCGCCGATGCCGTCACCGTCGGAGTCGGCGAACGAGCGCGGATAGATCTGGTAGATCACGGCCGAGCGCCACCACTCAGAACCTGTTCCGATCAGGGTTTCTGATAGGGAGGCAGAGGAAACGATGGCTCCCTCGGGTGCGACGGATTCCGGTGAGAGTTCAAGGGTCATGCAAAAAGCCTAACGGCCCTCTGTTTCGGCTCGGTTGCACGGGAGTCACCGGGACGTGACGGCGGGAGCCTCCGTGACGTCGGCGGCCTCCGGCAGGTGCTATTCTCTAACGGTGCCAAAGAGCCGCATTACTGCGCTCGAATCTGGTCACGCCCCCTTAGCTCATCGGTAGAGCACTTCCTTGGTAAGGAAGAGGTAGTGGGTTCGATTCCCACAGGGGGCTCCGGCTCCACGCTTCACTGAAGCAAGGCCTCGCAAGAGGCCTTCGCTTTTGGTGCGGCGACGGATCCGTGCGGCGGGGTAGCTCAGTTGGTTAGAGCACACGGCTCATAATCGTGGTGTCGCGGGTTCAATTCCCGCTCCCGCTACGAAAGCTCCCAAGATCTCGCCATCTTGGGAGCTTTCTTCATTCCTGCCCGACCTGGGCCCGACTCAGGCTCGGCTCAGCGCCGGCCCTTGGCCCTGCGACGCGGCCTGGTCTCCGTGGCGACCGGTCCAGCCGCATCGCCCCCGCGATCGAGTGACTTGGGAATGCCGCTTCCCGCGGCGTTGTGGGAACCGTTGACGCGGATCATCTTGACGATGATCACGCCGAAAGCCACGGTGATAACCAGCCAGATGGCAACGACGATGACGATGACGACGGCGAACTGATCGGACAAGTCCTGCGTTCTCCCTCGCGGCTTGGTTGCAACTGAAACGAATTTACAAGTATCCCCAATACTTATTTACCACACGGCTCGAAGGTATTTCCAGTCGCGCGCGCGTTATACCCCTGATTTCCGGGGTACATGCCGCATCCGATCATAGGGCGACCTGATCCCCTGCGGTATTCCGTCAGAATGGAGACCGTGCCGATAACCGAGATCACCGACCTGGCCGATCCGCGACTGGCCGATTATGCCCACCTGACCGACGTCGCCCTGAAGAAGGCGCGAGCCACCGAACACGGGCTGTATCTGGCCGAGTCGCTGCTGGTTTTCGAGCGGGGACTTCGCGCGGGCCATGTGCCTCGCTCGGTGCTGGCGCTCGGCACCTCGGCAGACGAGGCGATCGCCGCCCTGGCCGAGCACGGCTACACGGCAGGCCCGGCCGCCGCAGCCCCGGGGCTGGAGATCCCCGTCTTCGTGGGCCCGGGGGAGCTGCTCGCGGAGCTCACCGGATACATCCTGCACCGGGGCCTGATCGCCTCGATGAACCGCCCCGCCCTCGTGCCCGCGGCCGAGCTGCTGGCGAACGCCCGCCGCGTCGTCGTGATTGAGAACGTCGTCGACCCCACGAATGTCGGCGCGATCTTCCGCTCCGCCGGGGCGATCGGCGCCGATGCGGTGCTCGTGACGCCGCACTGTTCCGACCCGTTCTATCGCCGGGCCATCCGCGTCAGCATGGGCACGGTGCTGCAGGTGCCATGGACGCGCGTGGGCGACTGGACGTCGACCCGCGAGCTGCTGGCCGGCGCGGGCTTTCACATCGCCGCCCTCGCCCTGACCCCGGATGCCGTCAGCCTGCGCGATTTCGCCCGCACCGTTCCGGAGAGGCTGGCCCTGGTGCTCGGCGCGGAGGGTGAGGGACTCACACCGGAGGCGATCGCATCCGCCGACACCGTGCTGAAGATCCCCATGCGCCACGGCATCGATTCGCTCAATGTCGCGGCCGCCAGCGCCGTCGCCATGTGGGCCGTCGCCGAGTAGCCTGCACGCCACAGGCCCTGCGCCTCGATACCCTCGAGTATGAGCACTTCTTCAGCGCCCTCGCGGCCCGGCCCCGAGCGAGTGCTGAACCTGCCGAATGCGATCACGGTGACGCGTCTCGTGGTCTTCATGCCGCTGTTCGTGCTGCTGGTGCTCGTCTGGCACGACAACTTCTGGGCGCTGATCGTGCTCGTAGTCCTCGGATCCACCGACTGGCTCGACGGCTTCCTCGCCCGCCGCTGGAACCAGGTCACCCGCTTCGGCACCGTCGTCGACCCGATCGCCGATCGTGCGAGCCAGGTCGTCGTCATCATCACTCTCGTCGTGGCCGGCATCGCCCCCCTCTGGATGGCCCTCGCGATCGCCCTCACCGACATCGTCGTCGGCAGCCTGGTGCTGGGCTTCCACCGCACCAAGTCGATGACCGCCACGAAGTTCGGCAAGACCCGCACGGCCCTGCTGATGGTCGGCTTCCCGTTCCTGCTGCTCGCCAACGCCGGACTCTTCGACGCCCCGGCCCTCGCCGCCGTGGCCTACTGGGTCGCCGCCGCGGGCTGCATCGCCCACGCGATCGCCGGCATCCAGTACTCCCGCCAGATCATCCTCCACAAGGGCGAGTAGCCAGCCCGCGCATGCTTCGTTAGGGAGGAGATTCCGGCCTATACGTCGTGTGGCGACGTATGTGCCGAGATCTCCTCCCTAATCGATGTGCCGGGCCGCATCCGGGCAACGGCAGGATGCCGACGGCCGGCTGCCCCGCCCCGCCCGGCCCCGCCCGCAGCACCGCTCCGCAGCAGCCCCGCCCCGCTCCGCCGCCCCGCCGCCCCGCGCATGCTTCGTTAGGGAGGAGATTCCGGCCTATACGTCGTGTGGCGACGTATGTGCCGAGATCTCCTCCCGGAGCGCGGTGGCGCCGGCACGGGAAGCGGCGAGTGGCGCGGGGCGTGCCGCGAATAGACTTACGGGGTGGCAGTGAATCCTGAACTAGTTGGGCGCGTCTTTCCGGCGACGACCCCGTATCTGGTCGGCCGCGAGAAGGTTCGCGAGTTCGCCCGCGCCGTCTTTGCGACCAACCCCGTGAACCTCGACGTCGACGCAGCGCGCGCGGCAGGCTACGCCGACATCGTCGCCCCGCCGACCTTCGCGGTCGTCGTGCAGGAGCAGACGCTGGCCCAGCTGCTGGCCGAGCCGGATGCCGGCATCGACTTCTCGAGGGTCGTGCACGGCGAGCAGCGCTTCAGCTTCACGCGGCCGATCGTGGCCGGCGACCTGCTCACGGCCCAGCTCAGCGTGGCCAGCGTCAAGACCCTCGCGGGCAACTCGATGGTCACGGCACTGTCCACCATCACGGATGTCGACGGCCAGCACGTCGTGACCGCCAGCTCCACCCTCGTCGTCAGGGGAGACGCATGACCGCCGCAGACACCGGTGCCGGCGCACTGACCGACCCCGCCGTGCTCACCGTCGGCGACGTGGTCGCGGGCGGAACCTTCCCGATCACGCGCGATTCGCTGGTGCGCTACGCGGGCGCATCCGGCGACTTCAACGCTATTCATTACCGTGACGATGTTGCGGCCGCCGTCGGCCTGCCCGGCGTGCTCGCCCACGGCATGCTCACCATGGGCCTCGCGGTTCAGCCCGTCATCGACTGGCTCGGCGACCCGGGCCGCGTGCTCGACTACCAGGTGCGCTTCACCCGCCCGGTCGTCGTCGATCCGGTCGAGGGTGCAGAGCTCATCGTCGCCGCGACGGTCGGCAAGATCACCCCCGAAGCGGATGCCGTCGCGGCAACCGCAGACGCCCCCGCGACACCGGCGGTGCCCGGCACGGCCCGCATCGACCTGACCGTCACCTACAACGGCGACACCGTGTTGGGCAAGGCGCAGGTGGTCATCGCCCTCGCCGGGCGCTGACGATGACCGATTCCAACGAGCAGCACGGCGTCGTTCTCGCGGGCCTCACGACCATGCGCGTCGGCGGTCCTGCCGAGCGAATGATCAGCCCCGCCACCGAGCGCGAGCTGCTGGAGGCGACCCAGCGCGTCTGGGCCGAGGGCGATGACTGGGTCATTCTCGGCGGAGGCTCGAACGTGCTCGTCGCCGATGAGGGCTTCGAGGGAACGGTCATCCACATCGTGACCCGCGGCATCGTTCGCGTCGGCGCTCCGAGCGGCGTCGTGCGGCTCCGGGTTCAGGCCGGCGAGAGCTGGGACGGCCTCGTCGAATACGCCGTGGCCAACGGCTGGGCGGGACTCGAGGGGCTCTCGGGCATCCCGGGCTCCGTGGGGGCTGCGCCCATCCAGAACATCGGGGCATACGGCCAGGAGGCGGCGGATGCGCTGCACTCCGTCGATTTCCTCGACTACGAGAGCGGCCGCGTTCAGCGACTGCCGGCCACAGAGCTGGGTCTCGGCTACCGCACGTCGGTCTTCAAGCAGGGCCGCGCCGGCCTCGTGCTCTCGGTGACGTTCGACCTGGTCGACGTGCCGATCCCGAGCGAAGACGACGGCGACGATAGCGGCGACGGCGACGATAGCGGCGACGGCGACGATAGCGGCGACGGCGACGACTCGCCTGCCGACGTGTCCTTGACGCTCGGCCAGCCGATCACGTTCCCGCAGCTCGCGAGCAGCCTCGGGGTTGTCCTCGGCGCCCGGGTGCCGCTCGCCGAGGTGCGCCGAACGGTGCTCGCGCTGCGTTCCGGCAAGGGCATGGTCCTGGATGACGGCGACCCCGACTCCGTGAGCTCCGGCTCGTTCTTCACGAACCCGATCGTGACCGAGAACTTCGCCCGGGCCCTGCCCGCCGCGGTGCCGCGCTGGCTGATCGAGCCCGAGGAGGAGCCCATCGTCGTGCCCCTGCCGGAGCTCGGCATCGGCGTTCTCGACGCACAGGCCGCGGGCATCTCGGGGCCGCTGCCCTCGGCCGCCGATCCCGCCCGAGCTGGAGCCGGAGCCGACGCTGGAGCCGATGCCGCATCCCTTGCCGCCCGGCCGCCCGTCGTAGCCCGTACCGAGGACTGGTCTTCGCCCCCGGCCGAGCCTTCTGCCGCGGATGTCACCCTCGCGTCGGGCCCGCTGGTCAAGCTCAGCGCGGCGTGGCTGATCGAGGCCGCCGGCATCACGAAGGGCTTCCGCCTGCCGGGATCGGCCGCTGCCATCTCGAGCAAGCACACGCTCGCGATCGTCAACACGGGCGGCGCCACGGCGGCCGACGTCGCGGAGCTGGCACGCCTCATCCAGCAACGCGTCTCGGCGCAGTTCGGCATCACGCTGACTCCGGAGCCGGTCTACATCGGCTTCGACTAACGCCCTCCGTTTTCAGGCCATAGCCGCGCGCAACCGCCTGGGGCGGTTGGCGGCGGCTATGGCCTGAAAAGGGCCCGTCTGCGGGGTCTCAGGACAGCGGAGTCGCAACCTGGGTGGGCTGCGTCAGGACAGCGGCACGGGGGCGGCGGGCGTTCTGGCGCCCGGCGTTCTGGCGGCCGAAGCGACGGCGGGCCCGTATGTCGTGAACTCCCGGGTCGAGGAGGTCATCAGGCTGTCGCTGTCGCTGACGGTCATGGTGGCAACGGGGCTGCGGCCGACCGGCAGCAGCCGAATCGTCACGGTGCCCGCCGCCACCGATTCCAGTTCCACGGCCAGCCAGTTGGCCAGCAGCCTGGCGAGGGGGTCTTGGAGCGGAGAGTCTGGTCGGTCGTCAAAGAGCACCACAGAGACGCCCTTGTTGCGGGCGGCACGCACAGCCACGGTGAGTGGACCGGTCGAAAGGTTCGGCGCCCGGGTGGCGTCACGAAGCTGGGCCTCGATGACCAGACACTCTGCGCCCTCGGCCTCGGTGAGGGACGCCCCGGCGGCGATGCGGGTCAGCATCGGCCCCGCGGTCTCAAGCAGGCGGGCGATGTGGGCCTGTTGCTCCGATGCTGCGAGCGTGGCCACGGCAGCATCCGAGGTTGCGGCATCGTGGTTGCGCTGTTCATTCGCAACCACGCGTGCCATCCGTTCCAGGGCCTTGATGAAGAGGGTGCCGAGCAGCAGCAAGGCAGCGTTGAAAGCCACTGACTGAAGCCGCGGCACCAGGTCCTCGCCGACCGCAAGGCTGTAGCCGACGCAGATCGCCGTGATGCCGCCGAGAGCCAGCCAGGCCTGGCGCGTTCTTCCCCGACGCGCAAGCATCAGGAGCACGACGACATATGTGGCGAGGTGCTGGTTGGCATAACCGGCGATGCTGGAGTCGGGATCGGGCTCTAGGGTGAAAGCGTAGGCGGCGACGGCGATCAGGCCCGTCACGCGGGCGATCAGAATCGTGACCGTTGGTGTTCGCTTGCGGGCGATGAGAAACCCGGCTACGGCAACCAGCACGATCGAAACGACGAATAGCCCGGGACTTGCAACGGCAGGAAAGACGAGCGCGAGCGAGATCGCCTGAACGACAAAGAAAAGTGTCAGCAGAAGCACGGACTTGATCTGGGTGAAGTTGATCGGCTCTTCAACCGGCGAAATGAGAATGCCCAGGTCTGGCACGCTGGCCGCTTTGGCGCGCGAGCTTTGTGTCGTCATGAGCGGCTCCAGTGCAGAGCGACGTTCGTGCCCACGCCGGGGGTCGAGCGCACGTCGGCCCGGCCGCCGGCGAGCCCGCGTATCCCGCCGAGGAGGCTCCCACTGATTCCTAGCCGGGAAGGGTCAATTGAAGCGACAACGAAGCCTGCGCCGTCGTCGAGCACGAACACGTGGGCCCCGCTGTCGTCAAGAATCACCTGCACAGCGCGGTTCACGACACGACCGGGCACTTCGGCATGGCGGATGCTGTTTCGCAGCGCCTCGATAATCGCCCCGCTGAAAAGAGCAGAAACTGTCGCAGGGATTCTCGCCTCCCGTGACTCCTGGGAGGCAAACTGCACTCGATCGCTGACCCTGTTTACAACGGCCCGCTGCCGCTCGATGAATTCTGGGCCGGATAGGTCTGGGGCACTGCCCGGTTCTATGCGCAGGGTTGCGAACTGCCCGAGAACGTTGCTCGCCTGTTCACTGAGCGAGCTGCCGATAAGGGCTCGTGACCGCCCGGCGATGAGCAGGGTGTCGAGGATCCCGTCGTGAGTCAGCGCGCCGAACCTGGCCCGTTCGAAGTGGACGACGTCGCTCAGCCGCGTATCCATGGCTGCCCGGGCGGTGGCGGCCGCGATCGTGTCGAACCGGTGTGCCGACCTGATGAGCGATTTGCCCACGGCGATGCCGATGATCATTGCGATCCCCAGCCTCAGGGCGTCGAGAATCCCCAGAGCGGAGACAAGCTCATCTGTGGAGCTGAGTCGCACGTCGACGATCAGAACGATGACCGCACTGGTGAAAAACCAGATCCCGATTCCTCGGCAAGCCAGCACCGCGAAGCCCACGGGCAGGATGCACAGGTTCATGATCCACGGCGGTCCGCCGACCTCGGGAATGTTGCTGTCGCCCAGGGCCGGAACCCACGTGATGAGTACGACCAGTTGGGCGCTCGCCACGATCGTGGCCAGCCACCGGATCTGCCGGGCGAAGAGGAGAAAAGACAGCGCCGCGGTGATCGGAGGCATCGCGAAGTAGGCAAAGAGCGCAGAGAAGTACCATCACGATGGAAAGAATCCCGACTGACCATTGATACTGGACAGCTTGAACAGGCCCTCTGCTGTGCTGACCACCGCCATCGTGCTCGTGATGGCGCGAGCCACCACAGCAGATACTCGGAGCGTCGGGGGTCGAGTGAATGGCATGGCGGGCGCGACTTCCTGCTACTGACCCGGCAGCGGCAGGTAGCCGTCTTCGATGGCGCGTTGGTAGAGATCCACCTTCGTCGTTGAGTGCCTCCCGACCAGGGCGTACTTCACCCGGATGCGCTTCAGGAACTCCTCGACGGTGTTCGGGCTGATGCCGAGCTCGTAGGCGACCGACTTGGCGGCCGTTCCCGAGGCGTATTTCTCCAGCACCCGCTTCTCCTGGGGGGTGAGGTTGGCCATGTCGAGGTCGGGGTCGGAATCCACGGCGGAGGCCCAGTCGGTCGACATCACGGTTTTCCCCTGGGCCGCGCGCCGAACGGCGTCGACGAATTCGGTCTCGGGGGCAGATTTTCTGATGATGCCTAGAACGTTCGACCGAGCGACGAGGCGCAATAGGAACGGGCTCTCGCCCGAGGTGAAGATGAGAACGGCGGCACCGAGTGCGTGCAGGCGGTGCACATTTGTCAGGGGCGAGGTGCCGTCACCGAGGCGAAGATCGAGGATAACGAGGTCGGGAAGGGGCCCGGTGGCGAGCAGGCCGTCGATGCTGCCGGCTGAACCGACGAAGCGGATTTCGTCGTGCAGGGCCAGCATCGAGCCGATCGCGATCGAAACCAGCTGATGGTCGTCGATACATCCGACGCGGTAGGGCGCAGGCAGAAACAAGGTGAGGCTTTTCACTCCCGTACCCCCTACTCGCTCAAAAATTGTGCTGATCAAACGGTATTTTTCAAGCCCCCGGGGAGAGCATAGCGAATCTGCTTCCCGGAAAATACACCTGCGTAAAAGAACTGCTTTCGAGGGTCTGCGGGTGTATAAGACTCCGGCTCAGGAGTCCTTGCGAATCCAGCGGAAGGTCAGCGTCGTAACGATCAGCCCGATGATCAGCCAGGCCACGAGCACGAGGGCAACGACGCCGAGGTTCCAGGTGCCGCTCTCCTCGAGGGCGGCGAAGGAGTCGGGCAGGAACACCGAGCGCATGCCCTGCGCGAGCCACTTCAGCGGAAAGATGCTGGCCACGATCTTCAGCCAGTCAGGCAGCACGCTGAACGGCAGGTAGACCCCCGACATGAACTGAATGATGAGCAGCGGCGGGATGATCACGGCCGAGGCGCTCTTGCCGCTCTTCGGCA
>CANFBG010000104.1 GCA_947444785.1 Microbacteriaceae bacterium
AACCGCTGCAAGGCGAACCCGATCCTCTGGTCGCAGCAGGTCATCACCGACGGGGTGGTCGAGGCCATCGTCCTGAACTCCGGCGGTGCCAACTGCTACACGGGTGCCTTCGGCTTCCAGACGACCCACGAGACGGCCGAGCTCGTCGGCGCGAGCCTCGGGATCTCCTCGGGCGACGTTCTCGTCTGCTCCACCGGCCTGATCGGCGTTGGCGGTCCTGATTTCCGGGCCAAAGTCCTTGCCGGGGTTGCCCTGGCATCCCCGCTGCTTCGCACGGATGGCGGTGCTGATGCGGCCCTCGCCATCATGACGACCGACTCACACCCCAAGGAGGCGGCGCTGACAAGCCCCGCCGGCTGGGCGCTCGGCGGCATGGCCAAGGGTGCCGGTATGCTCGCCCCCGGACTCGCGACGATGCTCGTCGTACTCACCACGGATGCTCTCGTGCCGGCAGCCGAGTTGGATGCGGCGCTCCGAGAGGCCACCCGCACGACATTCGACCGCCTCGACTCCGACGGCTGCATGTCGACGAACGACCAGGTCACCCTGATGGCCTCCGGTGCCTCCGGCATCGTGCCCGACGCCGCCGAGTTCCGCGCCGCCGTCGCAGGCATCTGCGGCCAGCTCGCGACCGCCCTTCAGGAGGACGCCGAGGGCGCCAGCCACGACATCTCCATCGAGACGATCAATGCGGCCTCGGAAGCGGACGCGGTCACCGTCGGGCGCGCGATCGCCCGCAACAACCTCTTCAAGGCCGCCATCTTCGGCAACGACCCCAACTGGGGCCGCGTGCTGGCCGCCGTCGGCACCACCGATGCCGAGTTCGACCCCTACGACATCGACGTCACCATCAACGGCGTGCGCGTCTGCCGCGCCGGCGAGCCGGACCAGCCGAGCGAGAGCGTCGACCTCACGCCCCGTGCCGTGCACCTCCTGATCGACCTCAAGGTCGGCACCGCCACGGCGACGATCCGTACCAACGACCTCACGCACGACTACGTGCACGAGAACAGCGCGTACGCCAGCTGATGACCGAGACCAACACGAACCCGGAAGAGCCCATTTCGGCTGAACCCACGCCACTCGGCGCCGCCGCAGCCAAGGCCGAGACCCTGATCGAGTCCCTGCCCTGGCTCAAGCGCTTCCACAACCAGATCATCGTCGTGAAGTTCGGCGGCAACGCCATGGTCGACGAGTCCCTGCAGCGTGCCTTCGCGGAAGACATCGTGTACCTCCGCTATGCGGGGCTTCGCCCGGTCGTGGTGCACGGCGGCGGACCCCAGATCTCGAAGATGCTCGATCGCCTGGGCATCGAGAGCGAGTTCCGCGGCGGGTACCGCGTGACGAGCCCCGAGGCCATGGACGTCGTGCGCATGGTGCTCGCCGGCCAGATCAGCCGGGACATCGTCGGTCACATCAATGAGCACGGCCCGCTGGCGGTCGCCTTCTCGGGCGATGACGCCGGCCTCTTCGTCGGGGCCAAGCGGCTCGTCGAGATCGACGGCGAACAGGTGGATCTCGGCCAGGTCGGCGACATCATCGCGGTCGACGCCACGGGCATCCGGGCCAGGCTCGACGCCGGTTACATTCCCGTGGTCTCCTCCATCGCGCCCGACAGGGACAGCCCCGGCCAGTCCCTGAACGTCAACGCGGATGCGGCGGCCGCTGCCCTCGCGGTCGCCCTGGGTGCCGCGAAGCTGGTCATCCTCACCGATGTTGCCGGCCTCTACAGCGACTGGCCGAACCGCGACTCTCTCGTCTCCAGCATCGATGCAGAGGCCCTGCGCGCCCTCCTGCCGAGCCTCGAGTCGGGCATGATCCCGAAGATGGCGGCCTGCCTCGAAGCAGTGGATGGCGGCGTCGCCAAGGCGGCGATCATCGACGGCCGCACCCCCCACTCGATCCTGCTCGAGGTATTCACCTCCAGTGGCGTCGGCACCGAAGTCAGCAGGGAGATCTCGTGACCCACTCCACCACCACCGAAAGCTGGCCGCAGCGCTTCGGCGAGTCGATGATGGGCAGCATGGGCATGCCGTTGGCCCTTCTGACGCGCGGCGAGGGCTGCTACGTCTGGGACGGCGACGGCAAGCGCTACCTCGATTTCCTGGCGGGCATCGCAGTGAACTCGCTCGGCCACGCGCATCCGGTCTTCGTCGACGCGGTCTCCCGCCAGGCGGCGACGCTCGCCCACGTCTCGAACTACTTCGCCACCCCGAGTCAGCTGGAACTCGCCGAGCGCCTCAAGCGCATCACGGGTGCGGGGGAGTCCGGCCGCGTCTACTTCGCGAACTCCGGCACCGAGGCCAGCGAGGCAGCCTTCAAGCTCGCCCGGCTGAACGTCTCAGGTGGCTCACGCCATCGCATCATCTCGCTGATCAACTCATTCCACGGCCGCACGATGGGCGCGCTTGCGCTCACGGGCAAGCCGGCCATGAGAGCGGCATTCGAGCCCGTTCCGGGCGGCGTCGAGCACATCCACGCCACGATCGAGGCGCTCGAAGCGGCGGTCGACGGCTCTGTCGCGGCCCTGTTCCTGGAGCCCATCCAGGGCGAGGCCGGGGTCATCGACCTGCCCGAGGGTTTCCTCCAGCGCGCCCGCGAGCTCACCGAGCAGCACGGCGTGCTCCTCATCGTCGACGAGATCCAGACGGGTGCCGGCCGCACGGGGGAGTGGTTCGCCTACCAGCACGCTGGAATCACCCCGGATGCGATCACCATCGCCAAGGGGATGGGCGGCGGCTTCCCGATCGGTGCACTCGTCACCTTCGGCCGGGCCTCCGAGCTTTTCCAGCGCGGGCAGCACGGCAGCACCTTCGGCGGCAATCCGCTGGCGACGGCAGTCTCCAGTGCGGTACTCGCCGAAATCGAGGATGCCGGGCTCGTCGAGAACGCGGCCGTCCGCGGCCGGGAGATCACCGAACTCATTCGGGGATTCAACTCGCCCCTCGTCTCCGAGGTTCGCGGCCGGGGCCTTCTCCTGGGCGTCGGCCTGTCCGAACCGGTCGCCGAGGCGGTCGCTGCGGCCGCGATAGCAGAGGGCCTGATCGTCAACGCGCCGAACGATTCCAGCATTCGAATCGCCCCGCCGCTCATCGTCGGCGACGCGGAGATCGCACTCTTCGGCGAGCTCTTCGCCCGGGCCCTCGCGACGGTTGCCGCGGCCGCGCGATAGTCTTTCCCTTTCCGCCAAGTCTTCTCCGTCTGTTCCGGACGGGCCGAAAGCCAACAATCCATCGAAAGTGATGCCGTGACCCGACACTTCCTGCGCGATGACGATATCTCTCCTGCAGAGCAGGCAGAGATCCTCACCCTGGCCGCCGAGCTGAAGGCCGACCGCTGGCGGGAGCGCCCACTCGCCGGGCCGCAGACGGTTGCCGTCATCTTCGACAAGTCCTCCACACGCACCCGGGTGTCATTTGCCGTGGGAATTGCCGACCTGGGCGGCGTTCCGCTCATCATCTCGACGGCCGACAGCCAGCTGGGCGGCAAGGAGACGGCGTCAGACACCGCGCGCGTCCTCGAGCGCCAGGTCGCGGCCATCGTCTGGCGCACGTACGGCCAGGCCGGCCTGGAGCTGATGGCCGCGGGCACGAAGGTCCCGGTCGTCAATGCTCTCTCGGACGAGTTCCACCCATGCCAGCTTCTCGCCGACCTGATGACCATCAAGCAGCACCGCGGCGAGCTCGCGGGCCTGACGGTCACCTTCTTGGGCGATGGGGCCAGCAACATGGGCCAGTCCTACCTGCTCGCCTGCGCGACCGCCGGGATGAACGTGCGGATCGGCTCCCCGGCCGCCTATGCTCCCTCGGCTGACGTCGTGACCGACGCGGCGATCATCGCGACGAGTACCGGTGGCTCCGTCGCGGTGATGGTCGACCCGGTCGCCGCCGTCTCGGGTGCTGACGTCGTCGTGACCGACACCTGGGTCTCGATGGGCAAGGAGAGCGAGAAGGCTGCCCGCGTCGCGGTCTTCGGCGCGTATCAGGTCGATTCGGCGATGATGAGTCATGCCAAGGCCGATGCGCTTTTTCTGCACTGCCTGCCGGCTGACCGCGGCTACGAGGTCACGGCCGACGTCATCGACGGCCCGCAGAGCGTCATCTGGGATGAGGCCGAGAGTCGGCTGCACGCGCAGAAGGCTCTTCTCGTCTGGCTCCTCCGCCAGCAGTAGGTCCCTTCCGCGCCTCGGCGCAAGGGCGTTCCCCGGCTGGGCGGAGCGCCCCTAAACTTGAACAGACAAATCTTGAAGGAGCAATAACGTGGCGGAACGTGTAGTACTCGCGTATTCAGGTGGCCTTGACACCTCTGTTGGTATCGGCTGGCTGAAGGATGCCACAGGCAAAGAGGTCGTAGCCCTGGCGATCGACGTGGGCCAGGGTGGCGAGGACATGGAGGAGATCCGCCAGCGCGCCCTCGACTGCGGTGCTGTCGAGGCCGTCGTCATCGACGCCAAGGACGAGTTCGCCAACGACTACCTGATGCCGGCGCTGAAGGCCAACGCGCTGTACCAGAAACGCTACCCGCTGGTCTCGGCCCTCAGCCGACCGCTGATCGCCAAGTACCTCGCGTCGACCGCGTTGGAGCTCGGCGCGAACAGCGTCGCCCACGGCTGCACCGGCAAGGGCAACGACCAGGTTCGGTTCGAGGCGGCGGTCGCCGCCCTCGCCCCTGACCTCACCTCGCTTGCGCCCGTGCGTGACTTCGCGCTGACCCGCGACAAGGCCATCGAGTACGCGGCCAAGCACAACCTGCCGATCTCGCAGTCCAAGAAGAGCCCGTACTCGATCGACCAGAACGTCTGGGGCCGCGCGGTCGAGACGGGGTTCCTCGAGGACCCGTGGAATGCTCCGATTGAAGACCTGTACACCTACTCCGTCGACCCCGCCATCCCGCGGGACGCCGTCGAGGTCATCATCACGTTCACCGAGGGCATCCCGACCGCGATCGACGGCAAGGCCGTCACCCCGCTCGAGGCAGTCATGCTGATGAACGAGATCGCCGGCGGCCAGGGCGTCGGTCGTATCGACATCGTCGAAGACCGCCTCATCGGCATCAAGAGCCGCGAGATCTATGAGTCCCCGGCCGGCATTGCGCTGATCGCGGCCCACGAGGAGCTCGAGAACATGACGATCGAGCGCGACCTCGCCCGCTACAAGCGCGACGTCGAGTCCAAGTGGGCGGAGCTCGTCTACGACGGACTCTGGTTCTCCGGACTCAAGAGAAGCCTCGATGTCTTCATCGACGACACCCAGAAGTACGTCTCCGGCGACATCCGTCTGAACCTGCACGCCGGCAAGGCCACGGTCACCGGTCGTCGCAGCGAGACCAGCCTCTACGACTTCAACCTGGCCACCTACGACACCGGCGATACCTTCGACCAGTCGATGGCCAAGGGCTTCATCGAGCTGTGGTCCCTGCCGAGCAAGATCGCCGCCCGCCGCGATCTCGCCAACAGCTAGGAAACGCACACCCTATGAGCGACGAAACGAACCGGGCCGGCGAGGCTGGTGCCCTCTGGGGCGGCCGCTTCGCCGGCGGGCCCGCTCCCGAGCTCATCGAGCTGAGCCGGTCGACACATTTCGACTGGCAGCTTGCCGAGTACGACATCGCCGGGTCCCGGGCCCATGCCCGGGCGCTGGCTTCGGCAGGCTACCTTGCGCCCGCGGAGCTCGTCGGCATGATCGACGCGCTCGACCGGCTTGACCGCGATGTGGCCGACGGCAGCTTCTTACCGCTTGCCTCCGACGAAGACGTCCACTCCGCGCTCGAGCGAGGCCTGATCGATCGGGCTGGAGTCGAACTCGGTGGCAAGCTTCGCGCCGGCCGCAGCCGGAATGACCAGATCGCCACCTTCGTTCGGATGCTTCTCCGAGACCATGCCGCGCGCATCCGTCACCTGCTGGTTGACCTCATCGACGCTTTGGCCGCCCAGGCCGACCGCAATTTCGACGCGATCATGCCGGGTCGCACCCACCTGCAGCATGCCCAGCCTGTTCTGCTGGCCCATCATCTCCTTGCCCACTGCTGGCCCCTCGTTCGCGACATCGAACGCTTCAACGACTGGGAGCGCCGGGCAGACGAATCGCCGTACGGCTCCGGCGCCCTCGCGGGAAACTCCCTCGGCCTCGATGCTCAGACAGTCGCGAGTGAGCTGGGCTTCACGACCAGCGTCTGGAACTCGATCGACGGAACCGCCAGCCGTGACGTCGTAGCCGAGTTCGCCTACATCACGGCCCAGATCGGCATCGATCTGTCCCGGTTCGCGGAGGAGATCATCCTCTGGAACACGAAGGAATTCGGCTTCGTCACCCTCAGTGACTCGTACTCCACCGGCTCGTCGATCATGCCGCAGAAGAAGAACCCCGATATCGCCGAGCTGGCCCGGGGCAAATCCGGTCGGCTCATCGGCAACCTCTCGGGTCTGCTGGCGACGCTCAAGGGTCTGCCGCTTGCCTACAACCGGGATCTCCAGGAGGACAAGGAGCCGGTCTTCGACTCCATCAAGACGCTCGAGGTTCTGCTGCCCGCCTTTACGGGCATGGTCGCCACGATGCACTTTCACACCGAGCGGATGGCCGAGCTGGCCCCGCAGGGCTACTCGCTCGCCACCGACGTCGCCGAATGGCTCGTCAAGCAGCGCGTGTCATTCCGCGATGCGCACGAGATCACGGGGGAGCTGGTTCGCTTCGCCGAGGAGAACTCGCTCGAGCTCGAGGAGCTGACCGACGAGCAGTTCGCGTCGATCTCGGCCCACCTCGTTCCCTCTGTTCGCGGGGTGCTCACGATCGAGGGCAGTGTGAGAAGCCGCAATGGCCGCGGAGGCACGGCTCCGATCCGGGTCCGAGAGCAGCTTTCCCACCTGACCGAGCGCGTGCGCAGCCTCGTGGTATCCGCTGGAAACCCGGCAGGTCCTGAATCCTCGTCTCAGTCAACCCGAGAAGGGCGTCACTCATGAGCCTCGACCGAGATCGCGACAAGGAGTCACGCGCGGCGCGCAAGCGGCCACCGATGTCCCCGAGAACCATGAGAATAGTCATCGGTATCGCCGTCGCCGTGATCGTGTTCGTCATCATCGTGTCGGTCCTCGCCGGAGTGAAGTTCTTCTAGGGCCGTGCATTGGGGCGGGGCTAAGAAGCGCCGCCCGGCCCCGCTGATACGCTGGCAACCGTGCCAACGAATCAAAGCGAACTCCTCTCCAGCCAACACAACGATTCCTCCTTCGATGATGTCTGGGAGGAGATCCTCTGGCGGGGGTTGGTTCATGTCTCGACTGATGCGCTCGAGTTGAAGGCCCTCCTGGCCGGCCCGCCCATCACCTACTACTGCGGGTTCGACCCGACGGCCCCGAGCCTGCACCTCGGAAACCTTGTGCAGATCCTGCTCCTTCGCCGGCTCCAATTGGCCGGCCACAAGCCGCTCGGACTCGTCGGCGGTTCAACCGGACTCATTGGTGACCCGCGTCCGACGGCGGAGCGCACCCTGAACACGAAGGACACCGTCGCCGAGTGGGTCGAGTACCTGCGCCAGCAGGTGATGCGCTTCCTCAGCTTCGAGGGGGAGAACGCCGCAACGATGGTGAACAACCTCGACTGGACGGCGCCGCTGTCTGCGATCGATTTCCTCCGCGACGTAGGCAAGTTCTACCGAGTGGGAACGATGCTGAAGAAGGATGCCGTGAGTACCCGGCTGAACTCCGACGCCGGCATCAGCTACACCGAGTTCAGTTACCAGATCCTGCAGGGAATGGACTTCCTCGAGCTCTACCGCACGCGCGACTGTGTTCTGCAGACCGGGGGGAGTGACCAGTGGGGCAACCTCACCAGCGGCACCGACCTCATCCATCGTGCCGAGCACGGCAAGGCGCATGCGATCGGCACTCCCTTGATCACGAACTCGGATGGTACGAAGTTCGGCAAGAGCGAGGGAAACGCCGTCTGGCTCGATCCGGCACTCACGAGCCCTTACGCGTTCTACCAGTTCTGGCTGAACACCCTTGACGCCGATGTCATTGCGCGCCTGAAGATTTTCACCTTCCTCGACCGCGCCGAGATAAAGCGTCTCGAGGCGGCGGTCGAGAGCGAGCCGTTCCGTCGCGAAGCCCAGCGCACCCTCGCCTTCGAGGTGACCTCTCTCGTGCACGGAGTCGCCGCAACCGAGGCCGCGATCGCCGCGGCACAGGCGCTCTTCGGCCAGGGGGATCTCGACTCGCTCGACTCCGCGACTCTGATAGCCGCGCTCCGGGAGTTGCCGAATACGGAATCTGCAGCGGATCGCAGCATCCTCAACCTGCTCGTCGACACAGAACTCGTTGCCAGTGTCAGCGAAGCCCGACGCGCAATGGCCCAGGGCGGGGTGTACGTGAACAACGTCTCCGTGACGGAAGAGGCCGAGACCATCGCAGGCCATCAGCTTGCCGGGGGAGTCGCTGTCCTTCGTCGGGGCAAGAAGACTCTCGCCGGAGTCTTCGTCCTGCCGCACGAAACCCCGTAGTTCCGGGCAGTCCCAGTGGGACACGCCCGGGCGGTCGGCCCAATTGGACCGATCCGCCGTCTCCCCGTAATCTCATTACTTGTCACCCCATAGGTGCGGAAAGCTTCAAAGCTTCCGGCCTCAAGAGGGACCATCCCATAGGCCCAAAAGGCAAAGACTACCTAGTAGTTTTCAGCCCACACGCCTAGGATGTAATGACCTTCTCTCGAAGTCTCACAGAGAATCGGCCAGCTGATCGAAACCTCGGTTTCCCTCACTGAAATCGCCGATTTGACACTGGGAAAAAGAGCGGTAAGGTTATCAAGTTGCCTCGTAGAACTGCTGAAAAGTGTTCGGTCAGGCAGCATCAGATCCAGCCACGAGGCTGAAGCCGTGAGGCCTAAATCGTGGCGTCCGATCCTTGAGAACTCAACAGCGTGCACAAAGTCAAATGCCAAAAACCCTGTGGCATCGGTTACGCATCTTTTCTAGATGTTGTTCGGTGTTCAGGATTCCTTTGGAAAAAGATTATAAACAAACAAAGCAAGTCAGTAATGA
>CANFBG010000105.1 GCA_947444785.1 Microbacteriaceae bacterium
CAATGTCGGGGCTGAGCCTGACTGCGGCCGATTTCGACGTCGACGTCGCCTCGATCACCAGCGACAACATCACGAGGGACAGCTTCTTCCGGATCCAGGCGCTCGAGGCGAGTCAGCACCCGAAGGCGACCTTCACGATGACGGGGCCTGCCGTGTCTGCGACCGCGCCCCAACTCGGAGTCGCCCAGCACATGACCGCCAACGGTGAACTGACGCTGCGTGGAATCACCAAGCAGGTATCGGTGGAGCTCACCGCGGTTCTGGGCAAGTCCAGCGTGCTGGTGACCGGCAGCGTACCCATCAGGTTCAGCGACTACGGGGTCGAGCCGCCCAAGCTCGGCTTCGTCACGGTAGACGACACGGGATTCGTGGACTTCTCCCTGAACCTCATTCCGGGCTGAGTCCCGCGATCACGCCCGGAACGGAGCCGGCGATGTCGAGCGCCGTCACCGGGCCGCCCTGCGACGCCTGGTGAGCAGCAGCCTGATGCAGGAACGCCGCCGCCGCACCCACCCGTTCAAGGCTCGTGTGCCCCGCAAGGATGTCAGCTGAGGATGCCGCCACGAGGGCACCAAGGATGCCGCCCAGCACATCGCCTGAGCCGGCGGTCGCCGCCCAGCTGGAGGATGCGATCACCTGGAACGACTCGCCGTTCGCCGCCGCCGTGACCGTGGTGTGCCCCTTCAGCAGAACTGTCACACCGAAGCGCACCGCCGCCCGCTGCGCCCAGCCGGCCGGATCCGCCATGATCTCGGCCCGGGTGACCCATTCATCGCCGGCATCGGTGAAAAGGGTGCGCAGCTCCCCCGCGTGCGGCGTGATGATGACCGGCCCCGTGGCCGAAGATAGAAGGCTCAGCGCGCCCGCGTCGAGAACGGTCGGCACTGCCTCGGCCAGGGCGGCGAGCATCTCGGCCGTCACGGCGGGCGAGCGCGCGGCCTCACCGGGCATGCCGGAACCGATAAGCCACGCCTGGACCTGCCCCGGAAGCGTCACGACCTCCGGGCGGCGCTGCAGCACCAGTTGGGTGGGCGTCGCCGCCCCCCGGTACCGGATGAGGCCGGCTCCGGCCCGCGCGGCGCCCTCGACGCCCAGCACGGCCGCCCCGGGATACTCCTCGGACCCGGTCAGGATGCCGAGAACGCCCCGGGAGTACTTGTCGTCGCCGGGTCCCGGAAAACGCAGGGCGGCGGCAGTGTCGGCCCTGGTCCAATCAAGGGGAATAGTCACGCCTCCACGATAGTTTCGAATGCTGTCGGAGAGTACGTTCGCGGCTCCCGGCGATTCTTCTCCGAATCTCTCGCTTCAACGGCAAAAGGTGCTCCGTGTCAGTTTCTCCCCTGTTCGAATCCATCACCATTCGCAGCGTCACGGTCCGAAACCGCATCTGGGTGGCCCCGATGTGCCAGTACTCCGCCGAGAGGCACGATGGCATTGCGACAGACTGGCATCTCGTTCACCTGGGTGCGTTCGCCCAGGGCGGCGCGGGGCTCGTCATGACGGAGGCCGCCGCGGTCAGCCCCGAGGGCAGGATCTCCCCTGAAGACCTGGGGATCTACAACGACTCGCAGGTGACGGCGCTGGCGCGGATCACCTCGTTCCTTCACGGGCAGGGTGCCACCGCAGCCATCCAACTGGCCCATGCCGGCCGCAAAGCCTCGACGTTCAGGCCGTGGGCGGCGGCTCACGGCTCCGTGCCGGTCGAAGACGGAGGCTGGCCGACCGTCGGCCCCTCGACGATCCCCTACACGGGCTACGCCGCCCCGAGCGAATTGACGACGGACGGCATCGACGACGTGGTCGCCGACTTCGTCGCGGGCGCCCGACGGGCCGTCGCGGCGGGCTTCGATGTCATCGAGGTCCATGCGGCCCACGGCTACCTGATCCACCAGTTCCTGTCCCCCCTCAGCAATGTGCGGGTCGATGAGTATGGCGGAAGCCTGGCCAACCGGGCTCGCCTGCTGCTGCGCATCGTGACGGGCATCCGCTCTGCCGTCGGCGAAGACGTTCCTTTGATCGTCCGATTCTCCGGTACCGACTGGACCGAGAACGGCTGGGACGAGGCGCAGACCGCCACGGTCTCCGGCTGGGCCCAGGAGGCGGGTGCCGACATCTTCGACATCTCCAGCGGCGGCAACATCGCCGGCGCCCACATTCCCGTGGGTCCCGGCTACCAGGTGCCGCTCGCTGAGTTCGTGAAGAGCACCGCCGGCGTCAGGGTGAGCGCGGTCGGCCTGATCACGACGCCCCAGCAGGCCGAGGACATCCTGTCGACGGGCCAGGCCGACGTCGTGATGCTGGCCCGGGAGATGCTCCGCGACCCACACTTCGCCCTCCGCGCGGCACACGAATTGGGCTCGGAGATCGACTACTGGCCGTCGCAGTTCGAGCGTGCGCGCTGGCAGTGATGATAGAAACGGTTTCTTAGCTGATTCTTAGGCGCAGGCGAAGTTCGTCATAGGACCGATTGTCATTCTGTATCCATGACGAACACACCTACCCCCGCAAACGAGCCCACCCTTCCCCTGCCCGTCTCCGGCAGCCCGGAAGCCGTCAGCAGCCCCGCCGCGGTTGACGCCGCCGCCGTGAAACCTCGCCCGAGATTCGGCCGGGGGCCATTGGTCGCCGGCATCATCGGCGGCGTCCTCGCCCTCGGCATCATGTTCGGCGGTGGCGTTCTGGTCGGCCACTTCGTGGTGCCCGCCGAGCAGAGGATCTCCCAGTCCGAGCGTGGCTTCAGCCAGGGCCCCGGCCAGGGCTTCCAGGGACCCGGCCAGAACGGCCAACGCCCCCACCGCAACGGGAATCAGCCGGGCTTCCCTCCCGGAGCCGATGGCAACGCACGCCCGGACGTCGCCCCGACGGCCGCCCCGGCGAGCTGACATCCGCTCCTATAGCCGCCGCGTGGCGTCCTGGACCTCACCGACGAGCTCTTCGATGATGTCCTCCAGAAAGAGCACCCCGGTCGTCGTGCCGGCCTCGGTGAACGTCCTGGCCATATGCGCTCCGGTCCTGCGCATGCTGGCCAGGGCGTCCTCCAACTCCGTATCCTCGTAGATCGAGACCAACTGACGGATCCGCTTCGCGGGAACCGGCAGTTCAGCCACATCGTCGTCGAGGTCGATGACGTCCTTCAGGTGGAGGTACCCGTCCGGCTGACCGTCCTCGTCGACGATCACGTAGCGCGAGAAGCCGTACTTGGCCACCGCATGCTCCACGTCGGTGGGCGTCGCAAGATCCGAAAGGCTGACGAGCGAGGCCAGGGGAACGGTCACGTCGCGCACCTTCTTCGACGTGAACTCCACCGCGGCACTCAGCGCTCCCGTGCGGTCGGAAAGCACCCCCTCGCGGGTTGACTGCGACACGATGGTCGACACCTCGTCGAGCGTGTACGCACTCGCGGCCTCGTGCTTGGGCTCGACGCCGAAGAGCCGGAGGATGCCGTTGGCCGTGGAGTTCAAGGCGACGATGACGAACTTCAAGATGCGCGTGAGCGCCACCAGGGGCGGCGCCAGTAGCAGAACCGCCTTGTCGGGGACCGTGAATGACAGGTTCTTGGGAACCATCTCCCCCAACACCACGTGCAGGAAGGACACCACGGCGAGGGCGATGACGAAGGCGATGACGCTGATCGCCTCCTCGGAGAGCCCCGTGTAGCCCAGCGGGATCTCGAGCAGGTGGTGGATCGCCGGCTCCGAGACATTCAGGATCAGCAGCGAGGCCACGGTGATGCCCAGCTGGCACATGGCGAGCATGAGGGTCGCGTGCTCCATCGCCCAGAGCGCCGTCTTGGCGCTCGCCTTCCCCGCCTCGGCCAGTGGCTCGATCTGGGATCGCCTGGCCGAGATGACGGCGAACTCCGCCGCCACGAAGAATGCGTTGACGGCAAGCAGTACGACCAGCCAGATGATTCCGACCCAATCAGCCACGGGATGCCTTTCCTTCTCTGGTTCCGGATTCGGTGCTGTCTGCCCTGATGACCGCCTCGGGTGTCGGCGTGAAGCGGATCCGATCGATCCGGCGGCCCTCGAGCCGCACCACGCTCAGGACGCCATCCGGCAGCTGAACGGTATCCCCGACGACGGGCAGGCGGCCGAGCTCGCTCATCACGAAGCCGGCGACGGTCTCATACGGACCATCCTCGGGCACGGCCACTCCGGCTCGCTCGGCGAGCTCGTCGGGGCGCAGGATCCCGGGGAAGGAGACGGAGTTCAGGGTGCGCACGACCCCCGCGCGCGATCGGTCGTGCTCGTCGACGAGTTCGCCCACGATCTCCTCCACCAGGTCCTCCAGGGTGATGACGCCGGCTGTTCCACCGTATTCATCGACCACGATGGCCATCTGGTAGCCCCGCCCCCGAAGCTCCCCCAGCAGGGAGTCCAGCTTCATCGTCTCCGGCACGCGGATCACCTTGGTGACCAGGGCCGCGGCGGGGACCTCCTCGCGGCGCTCCCTGGGGATGCCCACCGCCTGCTTGATGTGGACGACGCCCACGATGTCGTCTATGTCGTCGTCGATGACCGGGAAGCGGGAGTGTCCCGTGCTTCGGGTCAGTCGGATGACATCGGCCGCGGAGTCGGTGCGCTTGACGCTCGCGATGCGGGGGCGCGGCGTCATCGCATCCGCCGCCGTGTGCGCGGCGAACAGCAGCGTGCGGTTCAAGAGGGTTGCCGTGTCGGCGTCAAGACTGCCCTGAAGGGCCGACCGGCGAAGCAGCGAGGAGAGTTCCTCGGCCGTGCGGGCCCCCGAGAGCTCCTCCTTGGGCTCGATTCCGAGCGACCGGAGGATTCCGTTGGCACTGTTGTTGAGCAGGCTGACGACCGGCCGGAACACCGCGGTGAAGAGCCGTTGGAAAGGAATGACGACCTTGGCCGTGGCCAGTGGCAGGGCGAGGGCGAAGTTCTTCGGCACGAGTTCGCCGATGATCATCGACACGAGCGTCGCGCCGACGATGGTGATCACCGCCGAGACGACGGGGACGACGCCGACGGGAATGCCGACGGCAGCCAGAGGCTCCCGAAGCAGGTTCGACACTGCCGGCTCCAGGGCGTAACCCGTGAGCAGGGTCGTCAGCGTGATCCCCAACTGGGCACTGGACAGATGCGTAGAGGTGATCTTCAGCGCGGCGATTGTCGGGCCGAGCCCGGTCTCGCCGCGCTCCTGGCGGGCCTCAAGATCGGCCCGGTCGAGATTGACGAGGGAGAACTCGGAGGCGACGAAGAAGCCGGTTCCCACGGTGAGGATGAGCCCTACACCGATCAGTACCCAATCAAGCGGCACAGGTATCACGTGCCGATCTGGCGGAAGGCCGGTGCAGGCTCGGGCGGATGGTCTGGGCTGAAGGAGGGTCGTCCATTATTGACCCCAGTATATGGGCGTCATCTGGTGATTTCCCTGAAACGAATTACTACCAGCTCACCGGCAGGGCCTTGCCTTCCTCGTAGCCGGCCGCGGATTGGATGCCCACCAGGGCCCGGTCGTGGAACTCGGGCACGCTGTGCGCACCCGCATAGGTGAAGGACGACCGGATCCCGGAGGTGATCATGTCGAGCAGGTCTTCGATGGACGGCCGCAGCGGGTCGAGGTAGATCCGACTGGAGGAGATGCCCTCGGCGAAGAGCGTCTTTCTCGCCAGCTCGTAGGCATCGAGCCGGCTGAAGCGCTCCTTGACGGCCTTCGTCGATGCCATTCCCCAGCTCTCCTTGTACAGACGGCCGGCTTCGTCGGCGATGAGTCTTCCGGGGGCCTCGACCGTGCCGGCAAACCACGAGCCCACCATGACGGATGCCGCACCCGCCGCCAGCGCGAGAGCCACGTCCCGTGGGTAGCGCACTCCGCCATCCGCCCAGACGTGGGCCCCGACCGCCCGGGCCGCCGCGGCGGTCTCGAGAACAGCGGAGAACTGGGGTCGACCGACTGCGGTCATCATGCGGGTCGTGCACATCGCACCGGGCCCGACGCCGACCTTGATGATGTTGGCCCCGGCAGACACGAGGTCGTTGACGGCCTCGGCGGTCACGACGTTTCCGGCGACGATGGGCAGGCCCAGGTTGGCGGCGGCGACCGCGGCGACGGCGCGGAGCATCTGGTCCTGATGACCGTGCGCGGTGTCCAGCACCAGGACGTCTACCCCCGCGGCGGCCAGGGCCTTGGCCTTCGTGACGATATCGCCGTTGATGCCGAGGGCGGCGGCGACCGACAGTCTGCCGTGGCCATCGAGTGCAGGCTGGTACAGCGTCGCCCGGAGTGCACTGGTCTTGCTCAGCGTGCCGATGAGAACGCCGTGGCGAAGCACGGGCGCAAAGTCCAGCCCGGCCTCGTTCATCGCGTCGAAGGCCTCCCTCGGGGAGTTGATGTCATCCGCCGCCAGCGACGTCAGCGCTCCGTGCAGCAGGTCGCCGAGCTTCGCATCCGGCAGCGCCGACGCGAGTCGGGAGGCCGCAATGCAGCCGAGGAATTTCCCGGCGGAATCGTGCAGCACGATGCCGTGTCCGTCGGTCGCGGGAACCTGGGTGAGGGCCATTTCGACGGTGTCCTCAGGAGCAAAGTCGAAGGGTGTGTCGAATTCGACCGGCTGCCTCTTCACCCACCGGATGGCCGCGTCCAGTTCCTGCAGCGGCATGTCCTGCGGCAGGACTCCCAGGCCTCCGCGGCGGGCAAGCGTCGCGGCGAGGCGCGGTCCGGTGACCGAGTTCATATTGGCCGCGACGATGGGGATCGTCGCGCTCGTCCCATCCCCCGGAACAAGGGAGACGTCAAGGCGGGAACCCACATGAGAGCGTGAGGGAACCAGAAAAACGTCTGAGTACGTCAGGTCATTGCCGGCTGTCGAGCGATAGAACTGCATAAGGCCCCAGATTACCGCTTCGCGCCAGTCTGGGCACAGAGCAAGTCTGAGGGGATTAGGCTTGTCGGGTACGGCGCCTCTACGGAGGCCCTGCCGTGCTGACAGCCATATGTGAAGACGCATAACGCAATGAGAAAGTGGGCGATCTGCAGTGTCGAGCCAGACCACCGGAGTGGAACACGACGAGGGATCGTCGGGCGAATTTGGGGCGAACGAATGGCTCGTGGAGGAGCTCTTCGAACAGTACAAAGTCGACAAGAACTCGGTAGACCAGTCGTGGTGGCCGATTCTCGAGTCCTATGTGCCCGGAGCCGCCGCCGGCGCGACTCCCGCGCAGCCGACCGTTAACCCCACGCAGGATGCCGACACTCCCCCGGTTGCGAGCCGCAGCACCGCCCAGCCGACCGCGACCGTCTCGACGGAAGCCCCCTCCGGCGCATCGGTTGCCGACCAGCGCGAACCGCTGCCGGCCGCACGCACGAACGCCCAGCACGCACTGTCCGCCCCCATCCCGGCAGAGGCGCCGGTCGCGGTCGTTTTGAGCGAGGCGGCCGACGTCATCAAGACGGCCGAGGAGGATGCGGCCGAAGACGTCACGACTCCCCTGCGCGGCATGGCGAAGACCCTCGCAACCAACATGGACGCCAGCCTCCTGATCCCCACCGCGACCAGCGTGCGCTCGATCCCGGCCAAGCTGCTGATCGACAACCGCATCGTGATCAACTCGAACCTCAAGCGCAGCCGCGGCGGCAAGATCTCCTTCACCCACATCATCGGCTGGGCTCTCGTTCAGGCGCTGAAGGAGTTCCGCAGCCAGAACGTCTACTACGACGAGGTCGATGGCAAGCCCTCGGTCGTCTCGCCCGCACACGTCGGCCTCGGTATCGCGATCGACATCCCCAAGCCGGACGGCACCCGCGCCCTCATGGTTCCCGGCATCAAGCGTGCCGACACCATGGGCTTCGCCGAGTTCGTCGCCGCCTACGAGGAGATCGTCTCCCGCGCCCGCAACAACAAGCTCACAGCCGCTGACTTCACCGGCACGACGATCTCGCTGACCAACCCGGGCGGCATCGGCACGGTGCACTCCGTGCCGCGCCTCATGAAGGGCCAGGGCTGCATCATCGGCGCCGGCGCCCTCGAGTACCCGGCCGAGTTCCAGGGCGCATCCGGCAAGACGCTGAACGACCTGGGCATCGGCAAGATCATCACGCTGACCAGCACCTATGACCACCGCGTCATCCAGGGCGCGGGCTCCGGCGAGTTCCTTCGCAAGGTGCACGAGCTCCTGATCGGTGAGCGCCGGTTCTACGAGAACATCTTCGCGGCCCTCCGCATCCCCTACGACCCCATCCACTGGGCTCCCGACATCAGTGTCGACCTCTCCGACGCAGTCGACAAGACCGCCCGCGTGCAGGAGCTCATCAACGCCTACCGCGTTCGCGGACACCTGATGGCAGACATCGACCCGCTCGAGTACAGACAGCGCTGGCACCCCGACCTCGACATCGCGAACCACGGCCTCACCCTCTGGGACCTCGACCGCGAGTTCGTCACGGGCGAGTTCGGCTCGAAGCGCGCCACGCTGCTCCGGGACATCCTCGGCGTGCTGCGGGACGCCTACTGCCGCAAGACCGGCATCGAGTACATGCACATCCAAGACCCGGTACAGCGCAAGTGGTTCCAGGACAAGATGGAGCACACCTACGCCAAGCCCACGCACGACGAGCAGATGCGCATCCTCGGCAAGCTGAACGAGGCCGAGGCCTTCGAGACGTTCCTGCAGACGAAGTACGTCGGCCAGAAGCGCTTCAGCCTGGAGGGCGGCGAGTCCGTCATCGCCCTGTTGGATGCCATTCTCCAGGGAGCCGCCGACGACGGTCTCGACGAGGCCGCGATCGGCATGGCCCACCGCGGTCGCCTCAACGTGCTGACGAACATCGCCGGCAAGACCTACGGCGATATCTTCCGCGAGTTCGAGGGCACCCAGGATCCCCG
>CANFBG010000106.1 GCA_947444785.1 Microbacteriaceae bacterium
ACGGCGGCTACCTGGGCATCAGGCGGGCACGCCCCTTTCTTCGGCGTTCGCTTCTCGGTGCCCCCGCGGCCGTGGCCGCCACCGAGCAGATCCTCGAGCTCACCGGGCCACGCGTGCGAATAGGGGTGCACGTTCGCGCCGGGGACTTCGATGAGGGCAGGCAGGTTCAGCCGGGTGTCTTCAATGAACGCCTCCCCCTGGCGTGGTCGATCGAGGTGGTGAACAGCCTGGCCGAGGCCTTGGAATCGGACGTTCGAGTCTTTCTCGCATCCGACGAGCCGTCTCAATCGCTGACGGAGGCGTTCACGGTGGCCGGCCGCCCACCAGAGATCCTCAGCACGACGTCGGTCGGCGACCTCGCCGTTCTCGCCGATTGCGACCTCATCGTCTCCAGCGTGAGCAGCTTCTCGATGCTGGCCATCTTTCTGAGCGACGCCTTCTACGTCTGGCACAGGGATCAGCTCAGCAGCCGGAACGGCTGGCTGAGCATCTGGGGTCACGAGGCGGATGCGGCGGGCGGAGGCCCCACCCAGGTGGCGATCACAGACCAGTCGCCGATTCGGGCCACGGTTCGTCGAGGAATACCGCAGGGCCAGAAACCGCGGTGGCCCCGAAATGTCCTCCGGCAATTGGAGCTGCGGGCACGGGCTCGGCGCTGGTCTGACGATCTGATCTACTTCGGGGTCACCGAGGCGGGATCCCGGCATTGAGCGCCCTGTTCTCGTACTTGATCAACGCGGTCGGCGTGCTGCTGGTCTACTTCTTCATTCGGCTCGTCGCCCGCTGGCCCCAGCTCGGTGCCCTGTCGATGGCGGTGAGCTGCCTGATCGCGTGGGAGATTCCCAGCCCGGATGCGCTCGTGCGCGTCTACGGCCTCAGCATCTACTACCTCGATGTGCTGTCGGTGGCATTCCTGGTGATCGTCCTGACTCGACTGCGGCAGCTCGTCGCAAATCTCAGTCCCGTGGCATGGGCGTGGCTAGGGATTCTCGGGCTGCTGGGCGTCTCGCTCGTTCGAGGGCTGGCGGGCGGCACCCCGGTGGGGCCCGCGACGGTCGAGTTCCGGTCGTATTTCACCCCGCTGATCGCCGTCACGTGGGCCATGAGTCTGAACTGGACGCCGGCCCTGTCGAGGAGCCTCGTATTCACCTTCTCGGCCTGGCTCGGCTGGGGCCTGACACTGGTGGCCGGGTACCATCTCGCCGTCTACGGGTTGGGCTCGACGTCGGATTTCGTCGACGCGGGCACGGGGATCCTGCAGACCTCCCGGCCGCTGATCGCCAACCAGGCGCTGATGCTGTTTCTCTGCGCCTGTCTGTCGCTGTTCACGTGGGCGCGCACTCGCAGTGGCTTCATGCTCGTCAGCGGGATCACCTTCCTCGTTATCGTGCTCGTGACCCAGCAGCGCACCGTGTGGGCCGTGGCGATCGCCGCGGGAGTCGTGGTGCTGCTGGCGAGCCGGCAGCGCACCCGGCTCACCCTCATCGGCGCGAGCGTCGTCGCCGCAATGGTCTTCTCCGTGCTCCTGCTCTCGGATGCCCTGCCGGGTGTCGTCGCCGTCTTCTCCGACGCCGCCAGCGATACCGGAACTCTGAACGGCCGGGTGCTGGGCTGGTCGAGCCTCATCGACGACTCGCTGGCCAAGGGCCCCCTGACGGTGCTGTTCGGCGCCGGCTTCGGCGACGGCTTCGGCCGACTGGAGGGGACCCAGTGGATCACCTACGCCCCGCACAACTGGTACGTGAGCCTGTACTTGCGCGCAGGTCTCGTAGGGCTGGCCCTGATGCTGCTGGTTCTTCTCGGCGCGCTGCGCACCCTGGTGAAACGGCGATCAAACATGGCCGTCCTGGCCACGGTCGTGGCCCTCACGGTGTACGGCTGGACATACTCCTGGCCCTGGCCGGCGGGCATCTTCCTCGGCTGGGCCCTGACGACGGCATTCCGGCCGCCGGAGGGCGACCCCGAACACGGGGCGATGAAAGCGACTGTTTCGCGGGGAGCATCGTGGCCGAACTGACCCGGCCGCTGCGGGTGCTGCACGTGCTCGGGCCGCTGCGCCCCAGCGGCATGGAACGGATGCTCGTGTCGTCGGCCCCGCATTTTCGGGCCCAGAACATCAGCGGAATCGTTCTCGGCCAGGGCGAGGAGAACCCGTTCGCCGCCGAGCTGAGGGCGGCGGGCTTCGCCGTTGCGACCATGCCCCGGCTCGGCCGCTCGCTCTCGAGCGCCGCGCGGCTGAGACTCCTCGTGCGAGAGCACGGGGTAGACGTCGTGCACATCCACCCGGAGGCCAACTACCTTCGAGTCGTGCTGGCCGTGCGCTGGGCGCTGGGTCGCCGGGGCGGAATCGTACGCACCGTGCACAGCGTGTTCGACGCGCACGGGCGGTGGCGGTTCACCCGCTTCGTGCAGGCGGTGATCGGCGATCGATTCGTCGATGTCATCGTCTCGCCCTCCATCGACGTCGCCGAGAACGAACGGCGAAACTGGCGGCGCAGCCGCATCATCCCGAACTGGGTGGACGACCGGATGTTCGCCGTCAGGGACGCCCGGGACGCGCGCGAGGCGCGGGATGAGTCATCGTCGGGGCGGCGGGCCGTTCCGCTCGCCCTGATCGTCGGGAACTGCGCCGGGGTGAAGAATCACGAGTTCGCGCTGCGGGAGCTTTCGCACAGCGGCCACGACCTCATCCACCTCGGCGACGAATCCGACGCCAGCCCCGAGGAGCTCGCCCTCCTGGCGGGGCTCGCGTCCGAGGATCGCCTGCGGGGGCGCGGCGTGAAGGACCCCTCGGAGGCCCTCGTCGCGGCCGACTACTTCCTGATGCCCAGCCTCAGGGAGGGCATGAGCGTCGCGCTGGCCGAGGCCCTCGTCGTCGGCCTGCCCGCAATCGTCAGCGACCTGCCCGGGCTGCGCTGGGCCCGGGACATCGAGGGCGTCACGGCGCTTTCCCTGAAAGGCAGCGACTGGGCGGATGCGATCGGGGCCGTGGGCTCCGAGCAGGCCAGGCGCGAGGATGCCCGGTTCGACTTCTCCGCCCGGCGGGGGGCCCGGGAGTACGCCGACCTGTACCGGGAGATCTCAGCGGCCGGCAGGCGGGGGGACGAAGCGGATGCACATCGCCGTCATCGCGCCCGCTGACCCGAGGGAGTTCGCCAGCGATCTCACGCGGACAGGCGACGTGAGCCGCGACGAGATACCCGTCGGCCTCGGCGGGGTGCCCGTGAACGCTTTGGTGCGATCCCTGCTTGACCTCGGGCACCGGGTGACCCTCTTCACGGCATCGACCGGCGCAACGAGCGTCTGGCGAGCAGACGGCCCTCTCCTCCGGGTCGTCGTCGTGCCGTTTCGAGTGCGGCCCCGGAGCAGGGCGCTCGACTTCTTCCGCCGCGAGCGCCGGGCCCTGGCCGCCGAGATCGCCCGGTGTGATGCCGACGTCTTCCACGCCCACTGGACGTATGAGTTCGCCCTCGCCGCAATCGATGCCGGGGCGGAGCCCCTGGTGGTCACCGCGCACGACGCACCCCTGACGGTTCTGCGACACCTGCCGGACCCCTACCGGCTCCTGCGACTGGCGCTGGCCCTTCGGGTTCGGCTCCGGGCGCGCACCCTGACCGCCGTCTCGCCCTATCTCGCGACGAGCTGGCGCCGGCAGATGCTCTACGCCTCACCCATCGCGATTGTGCCCAACCCCATCCCCACGCTGGCGACGGCCGCCCGCACGCAGCCGGCCGGGCCCGTGATCCTCGATCTCGCCGACGCCTCGCGGCTGAAGAACGTCACGGCACTCCTGCGGGCCTTCCCCTCGGTGCGTACCCGGCATCCGGGGGCGCAGCTTCGCCTCGCGGGCGGGGGGCTCGGGCCCCACGACGCCCTCGCCGGCTGGGCGGCGAACACCGGGCTGGCGGCGGGCGTGCACTTTCTCGGCACCCTCACCCGGGCCGAGGTCGCGCGCGAACTCGCAGGGGCCACGGTGTTCTGCCATCCGTCCCTGGAGGAGGCGCAGCCGATGTGCCTCTTGGAGGCGATGAGCGCGCGCGTGCCCGTCGTCGCCGGAGAACGCTCGGGGGGAGTGCCGTGGACGCTGTTCGGCGGCGAGGCCGGCATGTTGGTCGACGTCACCTCGCCCAAATCGATCGGTGCGGCGCTGACCGCCCTGATCGACTCCCCCGAGCGCTCCGCCGAGTGCGCCGAGCGCGCATTCGAACTCGTGACCGCTCGCTTCGCCCCGGCGACGATCGCGGCCCGCTACCTCGAGGTCTACGCGGGCGCGATGGCCGCGGGCGCGAGCCGACGGCGGGTGTCGGCATGACGACCTTTCGACAGGCCTCCGCGGGCGTCGGCTGGATGCTCGGCACCCAGCTGGTCATCGGCGCGGGCCAGTTCGCCTACTCCGCGATCACCGCCCGCGCGTTCAGCCCGGCGGAGTTCGGGTCGTTCTCGGCCGCGCTCGGCCTGGTCGGCATTTTGATTCTTCTCACCACGACGGGCCTGCCCTCGGTCGTGCTGCGCGAAAGAGAGCTCAGCCGGATCGACGTCGGTTGGATTCGCGGGTATGCCCTGGTCGGCGGGTGTGCCGCGGGGGGTGCCTACGTTCTTCTCGCCCCCCTGTGGATCCAGCTGTTGCGGGCTCCCGATGCCACGCAGTTCCTCGGCCTCCTGGCGCTGTCACTCGTGCTCGGTCCCGTGGCCAGCGTCGAGGCGTCGCTGCTTCGGCGGGAGGGCCGGCCGATCGCCGATGCGGTGAGCTTCCTGCTGGCCTTCATCGTGCCCACGGCGATCGCGGTCGTGGCGACGATCTCCATCCGCCAGGCCTGGGTGCTGGCCATCGCATCGGTGCTGGCGCCCCTGGCGCTCGGCCTGTCCTCCGCGCTGCTGAGGCGGCAGCGCTACGCCTCCCCGGGCGGCGCCCGCCACCTCGACCTGCTCGGATTCTCTGGTCGGGTCAGCGCCCACAACCTGGCCTTTCTCCTGATCGGCCAAGTGCAGGGCTGGGTTCTGAGCGCGACGCTCGGCGCAGCATTCCTCGGCCAGTACTCCCGGGCGACGACGCTGGCCAACACCCCCGCGAGCGCCTTCTCCACGGCACTGAACCGGGCGGTGCAGCCGCACTGGCGAAAGCTCGGCGATGACGCCGTCGCCGCCCGGGCCATGCGGGAGACCACGCTCTTGACCGCAAGCCTCGCCCTTCCCGCCTTCGGCGTTCTGGCGGCGCTGGGCTCCCCGTTCACCGCGCTGTGGCTCGGGCCGGGCTGGGACGCGGCCGCGCGGTGCGTGCCCTGGCTGGCCGTGGCCGGCGGCCTGGGCGTGACCTTCACGGTTCTCGTCACGAGCCTGGAGATGCGCGACCTGTTCCGCAGCGTGCGCGTGGGCCAGGTGGGCCTCGCGGTCGGAGTGGGCATCGGCCTGATCATCTTCATCGGCACGAAAGACCTGGGCGCCGCGGCCGCCGGCGTTCTCATCTCGCAGGCGTTCGGGCTGCTCGCACTGCTGTCGAGCATCGCCCGGGGCAGTCGGATTCCCCTGCGCACGCTGCTCTGGGCCCTCGCCCTTCCCGCCCTCTGGGCCGCGGCCGTGGCCGCCGTCGCCCTGGCGACGTCCGCGCTCTCCCTGAGCCTCGGACTGCAGGTATTCGGCAGCCGGGAGCTCTCGGCCGTGGCCCTCGGCGCAGCCGTGGCAGCCGCATTCTGGCTCGGCACCTTTCGCTGGCAGCCGGCCGGCCGCGTGCTCGAGGCCCGGGGCATCCGGCTGCCCGGGCTGCTGGCATCGAGGGCGGCGGCGAATTGAGAATGAGAGGCCCCGACCCGTCGATCCTGATCGTGGTGCTGTCCCTGGACGCCGAGCCCTTCCGCAGCATCGAAACACTGGGCCAGCGCCAGACCTGGGCGTCGCCCGGCGACTCGCTGCCGAACGTCGAGACGCTCTGGCTTCAGGGACAGACCCGCGGGCTCGACCGCGTCCTGTTCCGCCTGCGCCTGAAAGCACTGCGGGTACTGGGCGCCGAGAGGGCCCGCGCGGCATGCCAGCGCATGCGTGGCCGGATGGTCGCCGGGCGCCCGGTGCGACTCGTCGGGGACACGCTCGTCACCGGGGTGCCCGAGACCTACATCAACACGAACGCGAAGACGGTTGCCGCGTTTCGCTATCTTCTGGCGACAAACGACTTCGACTTTCTGCTGCGCACCAACTCGTCGACCTATATCGACAAGCACTCCCTTCGAGACGTCGTCGCGAGCATCGGCGAGGGCCCGTTCTACGGCGGAGCGCCGGGGTTCAGCGGAGCCGACCGCTTCGCGTCGGGGGCGGCCACTCTGCTCAGCCGCAGCGCCGTCGAGGCGATCGTCGCCGACGCGGGGTGGGAGTTCGACCTGATCGATGATGTGGCGATCGGCCGCTCGATGGCCCGCTCGGGCATCGCCCTTCATGCGCTCTGCCAGCTCGACGTGCCGGGGCCCCTCGAGCTTCAGGCGCTCGCGCCGGCAGACCTCGCCGACGTCTTCGCGGTGCGCTGCAAGGCGGCCGGCAGCCGCACCCACGACGTTCTGGCCATGCACCGCCTGCACGAGCTGTATCGCGCACACCGAACACAAGACAGCCGAACACAAGACAGCCGAACACAGGAGCAGCAATGACGCACGGCTACATAATCGGCCTCGATCCGGGCTATCGGGGCGCCGCGCTCGAGACGCAACTCGCAGAGGCCGGCACGAGCGTCGAACGGGTTCCCGGCGTGCTCGCGGCCGAACTGCCCGGGCACCCCGACGACTACGCAGACCAGGCCGCCTCGCGGGTGCTGCTGCGCCGGGAGCTGACCGTCGGTGAGATCGGCTGCGCGCTGGCCCACCGATCGGCATACGAGGCGTTCCTGGCCACCGCCGATGCCTGGGCGGCCGTCTTCGAGGACGATGCCCGAATCGTCGTGTCCTGCGACCTCGAGCGATTCGGCCCGCTGCTCGACACGGATCGGCCCACCGTGCTGCTGCTGTATTCGTGGACCACCGGGCTCGTCGCCCGGCGCCACGTCGCCGAGTACCGTGAATCCGGGCAAGCGGATGCGATCGGCGTCTGGGAGAGCGCCACCACGCCCCTGACCGCCACCGCGTATCTCCTGAACCGGGCGGCCGCCATCCTGCTTATGGACGCGGGCCGACCGGTCTCGTCTGTGGCCGACTGGCCGGCCAACCCGGCCAGCAGGATGCGCTTTCTCTTTGCCTACCCGTGGCTGGCCCGGCCAGACCCCGTGGCCGACTCGACGCTGGAGGGCAGCCGGGCGATGGAGGGTGCGATCGATGAGGGGTCGGCGGCCACGAAGGCACTCCGGCACCTGAACGCGCTGCTGCACATCACCTGGCTGAGAAAGCGCCACGCCTATCTGGACTACCGGGCCTACCGGTACCACGAGTTCGACCGGCTGACCCGGGCATGGCTGGCCCGCCGGCTGGGCAGGAACATCGTCGAGGGCGACCCGCTCAGTCCCCGCTACACAGCAGGAAATCGGGCCGCCCGGCTCAGGATGCGCCCCAGTTCCTGATCACCGACAGGATGAAGCGCAGGTTGCCGAACAGGTACCTCCGCCACAGGCGCCGAGGCTCAGATGCCAGCCGGAACAGCCACTCGAGCCCGAGCGTGCGCAGCCACTTCGGCGCCTCCCTCGTGGTGCCGGCGGTGAAGTCGAACGCGGCGCCGATCGCGACCGCGACAACGGGCAGCGATTCGCCCAGGCGCTTGGCCTCGAAATCCTGCTTGGGCGTGCCCAGCCCGATCCAGACGATCTGGGCCCCGGATGCCGTGATCCGCGCATCCTGCTCGGCCAGCTCGTCGGGGGTGAGCTCGCGAAACGGCGGGCTCTCGGCCCCGACGATCGCGACGCCGGGAAACCGGGACTCGAGCGCGGCGGAGAGCGCCGCGAGAGTCTCCGGGGTGGAGCCGAGCAGGAAGTGCCTGAGGCCGGCCGCACGGTCGCGCGCAAAGACATCGAGGAAGAGTTGCGGGCCGCGCACGTGGTGCACCCGGGGCGACTGTCTTCTCAGAAGAGAGAACCAGGCGAGGGGCTTTCCGTCGGCGAGGTTCAGCGCCGAGCCGGCGAAAACGCGTCTGACCTCGGGATGACTGTCGGCGAGCGCCAACGTGAACGCGTTGGCAAGATGCACGTGCGAGCCGCCCGCATCGGGCACGAGCGACGCCGCATAGACCACCGCATCGGCCGCCTGGGCCGCGGTCACCGGCACGAGGAGCACCTCGCCGATTCTCTGTCTTTGACCTGTCCATTCAAGGTTTTCGATGACTTCAGTCACGGTCGTCCGATCGTCAAGTGGCCTACGGCGCACCCCCAATCGTCAGATTCTCGCATCGAATAGTGAAACGGTTTTGACCCCTTGACACGCCGTGTGGCGACGTTTAGATTCATCCAATCCCGGCCCCGAGGGTCGGCCCGCACGATCTAAACTTGATTCAGCAATACAGTCAAAGATCGGGTGCACCCATCAGGGTGACCCTCGACGTGAAGGCCAGCCGAGGCGGTGCACCGATGATCACGAAGTCCGCTCACGACGAGCCCGGCATCCGGGCGACCCCGCTGCGCAACTGGGCCCGTCGCTCGCCGGCCGGGATTCGTTCGGTCGTCGTGTTCCTCTGGCTCCTGGCCAGGCTGGAATGGCCCCGGCCGCTCGCGGTCGCAAAGCATCGGTGGGAGTCTCGAAGCCCCACCACCTACGAGGGCAAGATCCGCTACAAGATGGCCAGGGATCGCCGGCCGCTGATCACCCTGTTCGCCGACAAGCTGGCTGCCC
>CANFBG010000107.1 GCA_947444785.1 Microbacteriaceae bacterium
CACGATCGAAGGGTTCGAGCTCATCGATGACCGCGAGGGCGGTGTCGGTCGGGGTGCCGGCGACGGCGGCCGTCGGGTGCAGCGCCGCGATGAGGTCGAGCGAGGAGGATCCGTCGGTGAGCTCACCCTCGACGTCGCTCGCCAGGTGCCAGAGGTTCGGCAGTTTCAGTGTGAAGGGCAGCTCCGAGGTCGAGAGCGTGCGCACGTGCGGCTCGAGGGCCTTCACGACACTGGTCAGCGCGAAGTGATGCTCGTCGAGATCCTTGGAGGAGGTAGCCAGCGCGGCGGCCTGCTCGTGGTCCGCCACTGCGTCGCGCCCGCGGGACTGGGTGCCGGCGAGAACCCGTGCGCTCACGGTTCCGTGGTCGACCCGAACGAGGCTCTCGGGGCTGGAGCCGATGAGGCCGTCGACGGCGTACGTCCAGCAATCGGGGTAGCCGAGGGCGAGATCGGTGAGCATGCGGCGCAGGTCGCTGCCCTCGGGCAGGTGGCCGACCAGGTCCCGGGCGAGCACGACCTTCTCGAGCTCACCGGCCTGGATCTTCGTGACGGCGGCCTCGACCGAGGAGCGGTAGGCCTCGGGCTTCACCGAGCCCGGCAGCAGGGTGATGCGGAACTCCGTGCCGAGCGGCCGGCCGGCGGGCAGGCGGGCGGGGCGGCCGGCCGCATCCGCATCCTGCTCGGAGACCTCGCCCGAGGCGTCTTCGACGAAAACCCGGGTGAGCCACGAGACGCCACCGCGTCGACCGATGATCAGCCGGGGAACGATCAGGGTGCTGATCAGGGAGGAGCTCTCGGAGAATGCGAACGCGCCGAACGCCACGAGGCCCGTGCCGGGGGACTTCAGCGGGTCGGTCACGGTGGCCGCCGCGGCGATCAGGCGCCACGCGGCACCGGCGTCGAGAATGCGATTCGGGCCCTGGAAATCGAGGCGCAGGGCGGTGCCGACGCCGGCGAGACCGTCGCCCTTGCGCATCCAGAGGAGGGGGTGACGCGGGTCTATCAGGGGGAGCAGGAGCCGGATGTCGTCCACTCGGGAGGTCTCGACGCGAAGACGGGTTACGGGCTGCGCTATGTCGCTCACCGGACTACCCTACGCGCACCGCGCCCGCGCGCATGTGTCGGTCGGGCCCAGAGGCCCAAACATGCGGGGGATCCCCACCCTCTGCCCAGCAATCGCACGGTGCGGGCCAAGTAAGCTTCAAGTGTGAATAAGGCCGATCTGACCAAACAGCCCTCTGCCGTTCAGGCGATGTTCGACCAGGTTTCGACCAACTACGACCGCACGAATTCGTTGTTGTCAGCCGGGAACGACGCATTCTGGCGCCGTGCGACGGTTCGCGCCGTCAGCCCGCGCACGGGGGACCACATCCTCGACCTGGCCGCCGGCACGGGCACGTCCAGTGCCGCGCTCGCCAAGACCGGCGCACACGTCGTCGCCGCAGACTTCTCGCCCGGCATGATCGAGGTCGGACGTCGCCAGCAGGCCGGCAACGCCAACGTCGAATTCATGGTGGCCGACGGCATGGCCCTGCCGTTCTCCGACAGCGAGTTCGACGCCGTCACGATCTCCTTCGGCCTGCGCAACATCGTCGACCCGCACGTCGCCCTCGCCGAGCTCTACCGGGTCACCAAGCCCGGCGGCCGCATCGTGATCTGCGAGTTCAGCACGCCGCCGTTCTCGCTCGTTCGCGCCGCCTACTTCTTCTACCTGAACCGCTTCATGCCGTTCATGGTGCGCTTCGCCTCCTCGAACGCCGAGGCGTACGACTACCTGGGCGACTCGATCAAGGCCTGGCCGAACCAGCAGATTCTGGCGACATGGATGCGCGAGGCCGGCTTCACGCAGGTCGCCCACCGCAACCTGACGCTCGGCATCGTGGCGCTGCACCGCGGGGTCAAGCCGCTTCACGGCGGCAGCATCACGATCGACGGCGCCCCGAACGCGGTCGAGGCCCCGGCAGCCCCGGCAGCCCCGGCCGCGCCTGCGCCCTTGGACTCCCCCGTCGACACCGTTGAAGAACCTGTGGGTAAGTAGGCTGTGACTGTGACGTTGAAACCCGCCGCCGCGGTTCCCGGTGAGCCCCAGACCTCGCCCCGGCGCAGCCTGAGCTCCTCGTTGAACCTCACCGACAAGATCTTCTCCACGGGGCGTGACCGCGAGGTCGCCCGGGCTATCGAAGACGGCATCGCCGCCCTCGAGGCCCGCCTGCTGGTGGAGACCGAGTTCAACGACGGCCTTGCGGATGTCGCGGCGCGCTACCTCCTCGAGGCCGGCGGCAAGCGCGTGCGCCCCATCCTCGTCATGCTCACCGCCCAGCTCGGCGACGGTGTGAACGACGACGTCATCACGGCGAGCACGTCGATCGAGCTCATCCACCTCGCGTCGCTGTATCACGACGACGTCATGGACTCCGCCCCCGAGCGCCGCGGCGTCCCGACGGCGCAGTACGTCTGGGGCAACTCCGTCGCGATCCTGATCGGCGACCTGCTGTTCGCCCGGTCCAGCCGACTGCTGACGACCCTGGGCGAAGAGGTCATGCGCCTGCAGGCTGACACGTTCGAGCGCCTCTGCATGGGCCAGCTGCACGAGACCATCGGCCCGCGCGACGACGAAGACCCCATCGAGCACTACCTTCAGGTTCTCAGCGACAAGACCGGCTCGCTGATCGCCGCCGCCGCTCGAATGGGCGTCGTGCTCTCCAACGCACCGCGCATCTACGAGCAGGCCGTCGTCTCCTTCGGCGAGAAGGTCGGCATCGCGTTCCAGCTGATCGACGACGTCATCGACATGTCCCCGCCCGCCGAGGGCACGGGCAAGGTCGCGGGCACCGACGTGCGCGCCGGCGTCGTGACGCTGCCCATCCTGTACCTGCGCAAGCTCGCAACCACCGACGCGGATGCCGCCCTGCTGCTCGCGCGCCTGGAGAATCCCACAGACCCGGCGTCCAACATCGATGACGCGATCGCGGAGCTCCGGGTGCACCCGGTGACCGTGGCGACCACCGCCGAGGCGCACCGCTGGGCCCGCGAGGCCATCGACTCCCTGGGCGCCCTGCCGGACGGCACCGTCAAGAAGACCCTGACCCGCTTCGCCGACTCCGTGGTGAACCGAACCAAATAGCCGTTGCGGCATGCGCTTCTGCCATGCTGCTCGCACGCTGCGAGCAAGAGAGAACAACCATGACCAAACTGCGCCTGGCCATCGTCGGAGCCGGACCTGCCGGCATCTATGCCGCCGACCTCCTCGTGAAGGCCGAGCGGGAGTTCGGCGTCTCGATCGACCTGTTCGAGCAGCTCCCCGCCCCCTACGGCCTGGTGCGCTACGGCGTTGCTCCGGACCACCCGCGCATCAAGGGCATCGTGACGGCGCTGCGGGAGGTCCTGGACCGCGGCGACATCCGCTTCTTCGGCAATGTGCGCTTCGGGGTCGACATCACCCTCGACGACCTGAAGAAGCACTACAACGCGGTGATCTTCTCGACCGGCGCCATCCGCGACGCGGCTCTGAACCTGCCCGGCATCGACCTCGACGGCTCCTACGGCGCGGCCGAGTTCGTCAGCTGGTTCGACGGCCACCCGGACTTCCCCCGCGAGTGGCCGCTGACGGCCAAGTCGGTCGCGGTGCTCGGCAACGGCAACGTCGCCCTCGACGTCGCGCGCATGCTCGCCAAGCACGCCGACGACCTGCTGCCGACGGAGATTCCCGCCAACGTATACGACGGGCTGAAGGCGTCCCCGGTGACGGATGTTCACGTCTTCGGCCGTCGCGGTCCCGCCCAGGTTCGCTTCTCCCCGCTGGAGCTGCGCGAGATCGGCGAGCTTAACGACGTCGACATGGTGCTCTATGACGAAGACTTCTCCCTCGACCCCGCGTCTGAGGCGGCGATCGCCGGCAACAAGCAGGTCATGGTCATCAACAAGGTGCTGAACCAGTGGCGCCAGCGCCCGGTCGGCACCGCGAGCCGTCGACTGCACCTGCACTTCTACGCCAAGCCGGTCGAGCTCCTGGGCGAGGACGGGGCCGTCACGGGCATCCGCTACGAGCGCACGACCCCGGATGGCGCGGGCGGCGTCGTGGGCACCGGCGAGTTCCGCGAGCTGCCGGTTCAGGCCGTGTACCGCGCGGTGGGCTACTTCGGATCGCCCCTGAGCGAGATCCCGTTCGACGAGAAGCACGGCGTGATCCCGAACCACGAGGGCCAGGTTCTGGGCGACGACAACCACGTGATCCCCGGAGTCTACGCCACGGGCTGGATCAAGCGCGGCCCGGTCGGCCTGATCGGCCACACCAAGAGCGACGCAATGGAGACCGTCGGGCACCTTGTGCGCGACCAGGCCAATTGGTGGACCCCCGCCGAGCCCGATGAGCTGGCCGTCACGGCGCTGCTGGAGGCCCGCGGAGTCGAGTACACGACCCTCGACGGCTGGCACAACCTCGACCAGCACGAGCTCGCTCTCGGCGCCGCGGCCGATCGCGTTCGCATCAAGGTCGTCGACCGCGCCGAGATGATCAGCGTCTCGAACGCCCCCGCCTAGCGCGATTGAGGGCGGTGCGGTCGGGTGTGCCGGACGCACGGGTCCCCAGCCGACCGCATTTCTAACAATTGCGGCGGCGAGTCTTCGCGAGGCCGAGGCGATTCGTCTTTACGCCTGGAACGTCAAGGCATCCGCCGGCCTGTGGGGCGGCTTCCACCTGCTGGAGGTGATCATGCGCAACTCGATTCACGCGCGCCTGGGCGAGACGGTCACCATCCTGCGCATCGAGGGCGGAATGCACGACATCACCCTCTCGGCACCGCCCGTGCGCGCCCTCGCCTCCGCGGCGCTGACCCGCTGGCTCCACGCGTACGCCCCATGCTGAGCCTCCCGCTGAGCCTCCCGCTGAGCCTCGCTAGCCGAGCAGCGAGCGGATGTCGTCTGCCGAGAGCGCGCTGCTGAAGACCGCGTCGTCGTCGAGCACGGCGTCGAACAGCTTCGCCTTCTTCTCCTTCAGCGCCATGACCTTCTCCTCGATCGTGCCGGTGGCCACCATGCGGTACACGTTCACGCTGCGGGTCTGGCCGATGCGGTGGGTTCGGTCGATCGCCTGGGACTCGGTCGCCGGGTTCCACCAGGGGTCCAGGAGGAACACGTAGTCGGCCTCGGTCAGGTTCAGCCCGAACCCGCCCGCCTTGAGGCTGATCAGGAACACGGGGGCTGTTCCCGTCTTGAATCGCTTCACGATCGCGGGGCGCTTCGTGCTCGAGCCGTCGAGGTACTCGTATGCGATGCCGGCGGCGTCGAGGCGCTCGGCGGCCTTCTTCAGAAACGACGTGAACTGGCTGAAGATCAGGGCCCGGTGTCCCTCGGCCACGACGTCGTCGAGCTGTTCGATCAGGGCGTCGAGCTTCGAGGAGGGGATGCCCTCGTACTTGGCGTCGACCAGTGAGGCGTCGAGGCTGAGCATGCGCAAGAGGGTCAGCGAGCGGAAGATGATGAACCGGTTCTTGTCCATGTCCTCGATCAGGCCGAGCAGCTTCTGCCGCTCGCGCTGCAGCACGGTGTCGTAGAGCTTGCGGTGCCTCGGTGCCAGCTCGATGGCCAGCACCTGCTCCTGCTTCGCCGGCAGTTCTGGTGCGACCAGCTCTTTCGTGCGCCGCATCATCAGCGGTCGGATGCGCCTCCGCAGTCGCGCCAGCCGCTCGCTGCCCGGGTCTGTCTCGACCGAGACGCCCGCGGTGCCGCCGTTGGCGCCCTCGATCGGGCGCACATACTCCTCGGTGAATCTGCGCTGCGAGGCGAAGAGCCCGGGGGCCGTGATCGAGAAGAGCGAGAAGAGCTCCATCAGGTTGTTCTCCATCGGAGTTCCCGTGATGGCCAGCTTGAACGGCGCGTCGAGGTCGCGGGCGGCCCGGTGGGCTGCAGACGTGTGGTTCTTCACGAACTGTGCCTCGTCGAGGATGAACCCGGCCCACTGTATGCCGCTATAGCTTTCGAAGTCGAGGCGGAACAGCGTGTAGCTCGTCACGACGATGTCGGCGCCCTCGGCCTGCTCGGCGATCGACCGGCCGCTCTTGTTGGCGGTCTCGGTGATCGCGCGCGCAGCCAGGCCCGGGGTGAACCGCGCCGCCTCGATCAGCCAGTTGCCCACGACGGATGTCGGCGCCACCACGAGGAACGGCTTCCGGGCGCCGGCGGCGTTCTCGGCGGCCTCCGCCTCTGCCTCTGCCAGAGCCGCCAGCGCGGCCTTCGACTTCGATTTGGGTGTGGGCACCACGGCCGGGGTGGCCCGCTCGTCGACAGCGAGCTGGATCAGGGCCAGCGCCTGCAGTGTTTTGCCGAGCCCCATGTCGTCGGCGAGGATGCCGCCGAGGCCCTGCCGCCAGAGGAATGCCAGCCACTGGAAGCCCTCGACCTGATAGGGCCGGAGGGTCGCCGCGACGCCGGCCGGAACGGGAACGGGCTCGACGCCGTCGATGCCGGCCGACGCCAGCGCGTTCAGCCCCGCGACGGCGTCCCGCCAGGCCGAGGCCTGAATGGTCTCATCCGAGAGGTCTTCGAAGTCGGCCCAGAGGCTGGCCTGATAGCGGCTGATCCGCGGGCCGCGGGTCTCCCACTCGGTGAGCTCGCCGGCCTCGTTGATGAGCTCCCGCAGCCGATCGAACGCGGGCTGCAGCAGCGAGAGGTAGCTGCCGTCGATCAGCAGCAGCTTGGTCTTGCCCTTGACCAGCGCCGTGAAGAGCGGTCCGAACGGAACGGTGCGTCCCTCGACCTTGACGTTCACGCCGAGGTCGAACCAGTCGCGCCGGTCGGTCTCGATCGTCGAGATGGTGAGCTCGGGGGCATCCGTCAGCTCGCGGTAGTCGGGCCGAGTGCCCTCGACGAAGAGGCGCACGCCGTCGAGGGCCTCGATGCGTGGCAGGGTCTTCTCGCTGAAGAGTGCGGCGTCGAGCCCGGTCATGGTGAACCGTGCGGCCGTCACGAGCTCCCGGCCGGGAACGTCGAGCGGGGTGCCGCGCAGCACCGTCGACACCCGCGACAGGATCGGCTGCCGGGCGAGAACGTCGGCGTCTCCGCGCCAGTTCCAGTCGAGGGCCAGGGTGTGGGCCGCGGCGAACGAGGCGGTGAGCACGAGCTCGGCCGGCTCCACCTCGGGAAAGGCGATCGAGGCATCCGTGGTGGTGATCTCGACCCGGCGGCGAAGCGTCGGGTAGTACCCCGTGAGGAACTCGTCGATCTCGGCCGCGGGAATCACCACCGGCACCGTGTTCGAGAGCAGTGCGCGACGCTCGGCCCCGAGCGGCTCGGCCGTCGGGGCGAAGACGACCTCGAGGTGCGGATGAAAGGAGTACGAGTAGATGCCGTGGTCCGCGATCGCCCCGGTGGTTGCGGCGGCAAACGGCCTGTTGTCGATAGCGACCACGGGCGCCAGGGCGAGATTGCCCGCCGCATCGGATGCCGCATCCAGCGTCACCGCCGCCAACTCGCCCCGGGTCACCGCGTCGTCTTTCTTGCCGGCCAACAGCGGGATGCCGAGGCGCGCGGCCTCGGACAGCAGGGGCCAGAGCAGGGGGCTGGAGAAGTCGTCGAGGAAGAGCCAGTCGGTCTCGTGCCCCATGAACACGGCCGGCGTGGCCCGGCTGAGGGCGGCGAACTCCGAGAACCAGCGGCTCTGCTCGGCATCGAGGTTCAGGCGCTGGGACTGGTAGGCGAAGGAGGTCCAGGTCACGTTGGCCTTGACCCAGTTGCCGCTGGCGCTGCGGATGGCGGGCCGCACCGCGAGCCGCCGGGTGCCGCCGCCGGGCGGGGTCGTCGCGGTGACGGTCTGAGCGGTAGGCCCACGCCAGCTGTCCCGGCTGCGCTTGGTCTGCTCGCGAACCTCGAACATCAGGCCGAGGGGCGTCGCGTGCGAGTTGCGGGGGCGGTCGCCTGAGCCGGGGCCTGAGCCGCCAGCGCCGCCCGAACCGTGCCCGCTTCCCGCGTTCTGGATCGCCGACAGTGCCGTTTTCCACGACGGCGGTGCGGCCTGTTTCGGCAGCGGCGCGGCCTCCCTCGTGGGCATCGCGGCCATTCGGGAGAAGGCCATATTGTTGGCAGCCGTCAACAGAGCGGCCATGCGGGCATCGTGGTCGCGAGGTTCGCCCGGCAGGGATGCGACGGCGGAGGCATCGGCGGCGGCCGGGTCGGCAGAGTCTGGGTCGGCAGGGTGTGCGTCGGCTGGGTGTGCGTCGGCAGGGTGTGGGTCGGCTGGGTGTGCTTCGGCTGTCTGGCGCGCGCTCGAATCGGGGGCCGTGACGTGGGCCTTGTTGCCGGCCAGCAGGATGGCGGCGATGTGCTTGCAGTTGCCGCCGATGGGGCATGAGCAGTAGCCGGTGAGGGGCTTGCTGAAGCCATTGGCCCCCGGGGTCAGGGTTACGGAGCACTCGTACGCCGGAAACTCGGAGCCCTGTACGCGGGCGGTCAGCCGCTGGCCCGCTTCGTCCCACGCCAACTCGGAGACGGCGCCGAGGCGTTCATACGCGCGGGCCCGATCGGCCGCGGCCCGCCCCACGAGCCGAACGATGCTGACGGCATCGACCAGGGGAAAAGGGAAGTCGGCCATCCCTAAAGTCTGACACGTCGGCCCCGACCTCACGTCTGTGCCGGGCTCGGCCCTGGCTTCGGGTGAGCGACTGACATTTTCGTCAGAACGTGGTCAGATGGCCATCAAAACGGGGTTTTTCGAAATATGTCAGTCGCTCA
>CANFBG010000108.1 GCA_947444785.1 Microbacteriaceae bacterium
AGAGACTCCAACATCGCACTTCACCGAATCTTGGCTCGCATTGAGCTGAAGCTGTGCTTGGCAGGTAGAACCACAGTAAAGGCTTGGTGCAACCTTCGCAGAAGTGGTCCCGGCCGTCCCGGCAGCGCCGGCCGCGCCAGCCGCGCCAGTCGACGTTTTTCCCGTGCAACCTGCAGCGCCGAGCGCTACTACCGCCGCAACGGCGATAGTAGCTGACCACACTGTCAGCCTCTTTTTCGTGAAATTCATGATTTCTACTTCCTCTTGTTAGTGGATTTCTTGGTGCTGCACTATTTCGTGACGCTCGACTTGGCGTGCGACGGGTCAATAGTTTTCTTCCCAGACTGCGAAAAAACGGAACGTCCCTTTTTTCGGTCGGAGATCCTTTTTCTGGTTGCCTGCATGGCAAAGAGAACGGCCAGAATGATGACAACGCCCTTCACGATCTGCTGGTCGAAGGGCGAGATTCCAATCAGGTTCATCAGATTAGAAAGAACAGCGAGAAGTAGCGCACCGAAAACCGTGCCGATCGCTCCACCGATTCCGCCCATGAGGCTTGTGCCGCCGATGACGACCGCGGTGATGGCATCCAAGTTTGCAAGGCCACCAGCGGTGGGGGCACCAACACCCAGCCTCGATGCGGTCATCACACCGGCCAATCCAGCGGTCAGTCCGCTAACTGCGTAGGCAATGATGAGCGTCTGCGTGGTCGGAACGCCAGAAAGCCGAGCGGCTTCCGCGCTCCCGCCGATGGCATAGAGGTACCGGCCGAATGAAAAATACCTCAAAGTCAAAATGCCGATCACTGCCACGATGACAAAGACGAGAAATGGTCCAGGCAAGCCGAAGACATCCCCACTTCCCAAGAAGTTGAATAGCCCGCCCGCGTTGTCAAAGGCTTGAGGCCCGCCACTTGTAACCCGAAGCGAGATACCCATGATGGCGACCATGGTCGCCAAGGTCATGATGAAGGGCTGAATCTTCAGAACGGCCACTCCGATGCCGTTGATAACTCCAGCGGCCACTCCGATGAGAAGCGCGACGATGATTGCCACGCTTGGGATCATTCCCTCGTTGATAAACATGGCCATCGAAACACCAGTGAGAGCAAGGATGGACCCCACTGATAGGTCAATGCCGCCGGTAAGGATGACGAAAGTCATTCCTATGGCGACGACCCCGACAATAGATGACTGGCGCGCAACATTGATGATGTTTGCCGGTTGAAGGAACGCGGGCACGAATACTATTACGGCCACCAAGAGCACGACAAAGATTAGAACTGTGACCCAGTGGCTCTTCATCCGTGCGGAAATCGCAAGTGGATTCTGAGTCGAATTGAACTTAGACATTTATTTCTTTCCTCCCACGGCGTGGAACATAACTTGCTCTTCTGTTGCGGTATCGCCGTCAAGTTCAGCAGCCAACGTTCCCTGACACATAACGAGGATGCGATGGCTGAGTGCTAACACTTCCGGTAGTTCAGAGGAGATGACGATGATCGCGAGACCCTGTTCGCAGAGCGAGTGGATGAGTTCATAGATTTCTTGCTTCGCCCCGATGTCGATACCGCGGGTCGGCTCGTCGAGGATGAGAACTTGTACGTCAGCGTTGAGCCACTTGGACAACACAACCTTTTGTTGATTGCCGCCAGACAGTAATGCAACGGGCAATGAGACATCTGAAACCTTGATTCGAAGTTTCTCGACGAAGTTCAGGGCTGTGCGCCGCTCGACTGCGGGTCGAATGACTTTTGTGCCGCGTTTCAGCATGCTGACGATCGGTATGTTTGCTGCGGTGGATAACGCGACAAAGATGCCCTGTGTTTTTCTTTCTTCCGGTACCAGGCCGATTCCTGCCCTAATTGAATGCAGTGGGCTCTTATTTGCAACCTTCGTGCCCCGGACGATCACGTCCCCCGACGTCACGGGGTCTGCCCCGTAGATTGCGCGCGCGAGCTCCGTGCGGCCTGCCCCCCTCAGCCCTGCAATACCGAGCACTTCTCCCGCACGAACTGTGAACGAGATATCCCGAAGCACACCGCTCTGCGCCAGATTATTTACCTCCAGGACAACGTCACCGAGAGTGCGATTAATTGACCGGTGTGACCGGGTGAAGTCTCGTCCGACCATTTTTGACACGAGGTCATCGTGGTTGGTTTCTGAGATCTTCCCTGCACCGGTGAGCTTGCCGTCTTTGAGGACTACGTAGCGATCCGCGAGACCAAAAACTTCTTCCAGGCGGTGTGACACGAATATGATGCTCACTCCGCGTTCCTTGAGCCCATGCACGAGGCGTAAGAGATGATCCACGTCCTCCCCGCCGAGAACAGCCGTTGGCTCGTCGAGAATTAGGATCTGTGCTCTGCGGCGAAGCGCCTTGGCGATCTCCAACATTTGTTTTTCTGCAATGCTGAGATCGCGCACTTTGCTATCAACGTCAACGTCAACATCCAGACCCCGAAGAAAATCTGCTGCCTCGCGCCGAGCTTGTTTCCAGTTGATCCATCCCCGACCAGGGTACGAACCGAACACGAGGTTTTCTGCCACGGAAAGATCGGGGAAAAGGCTGAGCTCTTGGTACACAGTCGCGATGCCTATATCCTCAGCCGACTTCGGGCCAGAGATGTCAGCCAGAACGCCGTTGATGAAGACGTCCCCCGAATCCGGATGGTGAGCACCGGACAGAATACGAATCAGCGTGGACTTCCCCGCGCCATTCTCCCCAATCAGGGCGAGGACCTGGCCCGGCTCAAGCACCAAGCTCACGTCGTCCAATGCGTTTGTACCGAGAAAACTTTTGCTCAAGCCGCGCACTTCGAGGCGAGGGGTGCCGTGCTCACTCGGGGTACCAGAACCCGCATTGGTATCATCGCGGCCGTGGATTCGTCTTTGGTCCATTCCTCGACTATAAACAGCGTTCATTAGGTCTGTAAAATGCCTGATTTATTTTTATTTCGGCATATAAGTGGCACAAAACTCTGTGTACTGTAGCTCCATGGGATCCCTATGGACCGAAGTCCAATTACTCGAAGCCGACCCTGATCTGGCACCCAACGCTCATGCTGCGCGCAGCATAATCGCCAGAATCATCGCCAACGGTGGTGAAGTCAGTAGAAGCGAGATTGTTTCGGCAACCGGTCTAGCGCGATCGACTATCGACGGACACCTCCAAGTTCTCATCCGTGCCGGCCTCGTTGAAGACGCGGGAATTGGTGCGATTCAACGAGGGCGGCCCGCTCAATCTTTCAGAATTGCCCAGAATCGAGGGGTGGTCCTGGTGGCCGACCTGGCTGTAGACCAGTTCCAGGTCGCCATAACCTCACTCGACAAGCGGGTTTTGGGTCAACGCACCCTCGCGATAAATGTTGACCTCGGACCTGACATAGTCGTGGAGATGATTTCGCAATCATTTGAAGAAATGATGACAGAGTTGTCCATTTCAGCCGACCAAGCATTAGCAATCTCCGTAGGAATACCCGGTCCCGTCGATTCGCATCGAGGAGTTGTGGTCCGCCCACCCTTGATGCCTGGCTGGGATGGGTACGAAGCCTGCAAGTTCCTAGCAGAACGTTTCGACTGTGACGTCATCGTCGATAACGATGTGAACCTCAAGGCACTCGGCGAAGCACGGTCGTTGGGAAGCGAGAGCCTCCCCTTGCTGTTGATCAGCATCGATGCGGGCGTCGGCGGTGGATTCGTCAGCGAAAGCGGACTTCTCCTTCACGGCGCGGACGGCGCCGCCGGAGACATCGGACACATGCGCGTCGGAGAGCACTCCGATGTTCTGTGTGCGTGTGGAAATCGAGGCTGTCTCTCCGCAGTCGCATCCATCGGGGCGATGGCGGCACGACTCGGCCACGCGACGGGAAGCACCGTCACGGCTCACGAGCTCATTAGCAGCCTTGCCCGAGGCGACGCCGCGACCGTCAACACAGTCAGAGAAGTCGCAGCTACCCTTGGAAGCGTAGTGGCTGACCTCGTCAACTTCTGCAATCCTGCGCGCATAGTAATTGCCGGCGAGGTGACATTCTGCAGCGATGACGTCCTCTCTCAAGTACGAAGCGTCGTCTATCAGCAGGCGCAGCCGCTTGCCACACGGAACCTTTCGATTGTCCGCACTGAGCTTGGCGATCAGGCCGGGCTGATCGGCGGAATGGTTTCGGCGATAGAGCAAGTCCTCTCCGCTCGAGGAATTCAATTTCATACCCGCCCCAGTGGCTCTGACATGAAGCCGCTCGGTCGAACGTAAGCCCCGCTGGACTTGAAGGGCTGAGCTGCTCGACATTTTCAAGCAACCCCTCCATGGTGGGCCGACCGATCGCGACCAAACTCCCGTGGCGAAGAGCCCTTGACGACAGCGGCAGTCCGGGAGGTGATATCGGCGAACACATTGCACTTTCGCACCCAGGCGGGGACCCAGGCATTGACCGGCAACTTCGCATCTTGGCTCGAAGTGCTCACCCGGGTGTATTTCGTTTTCCGAACGCGTCTACGCGGTCACCATGCGGGCCGCCAAGTTGGGGTGTAGGCCAGCCTGACGTCAGGGACGGCCACGAGCCCGCGTCAGTTAGGGTCGAATTCTCAATTCTCTGACACACCCGACAACGGGTCTACAACTGCGCTGACATGTCCGCCACCGCGCGAGACCCCGCCTTGCCCAGTCGCTTCGTGCCGTCAGCTCGGATTGAACAGCTACCAAGAACCAATTTCCAGGCGTTCGAGAGTATTCCGCCCCTTGACGCTGGGGCCCCTGGTGACAAATATTTTTATATTGATTCGTCGTCTTCGTGATGGCGCCGTCAGGAGTCACTTCCCTGAAGAAAGGTTTCCCAGTGAACGATCAGCTGTTCCCCGCCGACGCAGGCAGTGAAATCTATCTGCTCACCGTGCTTGGCACGCCCAAGGGTGTCTCCCCCGAGAATTCGGCTGCGCTGCACAACATGACCGCGGGCAATCCGGATGGAGTTGCAGCAGCGAAGACATTCGGTGATCTGAGTCACAACGTCTTTGTTAACGCCAACTGAAAATGGGGCCATTTCTGCCAACTGAAAACAGGGCCACTTTCGTGTGGTTCTAGTGTGCCGTAGTTGCGGTGGGTTCGTGTTTCTTGAGTCGGTAGCTGTTGCCTTTGAGGCTGATGACGTCGGCGTGGTGAACGATGCGGTCGATCATCGCGGAGGCGATGGTGAGGTCTCCGAAGACGTCGCCCCACCGGGCGAACGGCAGGTTGCTGGTCATGATCAGTGAAGCGTGTTCGTAGCGCGAGGACACCAGTTGGAAGAACAGGTTCGCGGCGTCTTGGTCGAAGGGGATGTATCCGACTTCGTCGACGATCAGCAGGCTGTAGCGGCGCAGCCGGGTCAGTTCGGCGGCAAGTTTCCCTCGTGAGTGGGCTTCTTGAAGGCGGGCGACCCAGCCCGTCGCGGTGTCGAAGAGGACCCGGTGGCCGGCTTTGGCGGCTTTGATCCCGATGCCAACGGCGAGGTGTGTTTTCCCGGTGCCGGGAGGACCGAGGAGGACGACGTTCTTCGCTTCGGTGAGGAACACGCTCGTGCCCAGGTGGGCGATGAGGTTTCGGTCTGCGGAGGGCTGGTGCTCAAAGTTGAAGTCTTCGAGGGTTTTGAACCCCGGGAACCGCGCGGCTTTGATTCGTAGTCCGGCGCCGGAGGCTTCACGTTCGGAGACTTCTTTTGAGAGCACGGCGGCGAGGTATTCCTCGTGAGACCAGCCCGCGTCGCGGGCTTGATCGCCCAGGCGCCGGAACGCTTCACTGATGCGAGGTGCTCGGAGGGCCCGGGCGAAGTACTCGATCTGCGAGGCCGCTTCCGGGCCAATCATGACGCGACCGCCAACCTGGTCGGCGCCGGTTCAAGGTCCACGTTGAAGAGTTCGTCGTAGCGAGTCAACGACGCGATCTCAACAATGGTCGTGCTCGGGGGCCGGCGGGCGTGTTGGGCTTGGAACTGGGTGCGCAGCTCGGCCGCGCGGAGGACGTGTGCGGGGTCGGTGACGGTGAGTTGCCGCGCCCATTTTCGGCGGTGCGCGGCGATGAGAACCCCGTCGTGATGGACGGTGACACGGTCCAGGCTCGCCGCCACGTCCACGACGCGGCCGATCATGGCCGGGTCAACGGAGTAGTCGTTGCTGAACGCACGAACGTAGTAATCGCGTGGCAGCCGAACGCTGTTACGAAACATCACCTCCGGGGCCATCGGCGGCAGCCCGCGCATCGCGGCCCGATCACGGCTGACGAGGTCGTTGGGTCGACCCCGTCGAGACCGGGAGAGACGATTGTTCGCCACCGGCAACCACGCGGCGAGCTGCTCGTTGAAATCATCAGGAGAGGTGAACGTGCGCCCTGACATGAAGCGGCTGCGGAAGAACCGATTCATGCGTTCCACCATGCCCTTGGACTCAGGGTCGCGGGCTTTGAGCAGTTTGATCTGAGTACCGAGGGTGCCGGCGAAAGCGGCAGCGGGCTCGGTGAGTTTCCCCCGGCCGATGCCGGTCTCGTTGTCCCACGTCAACCGCGTCGGAACTGCTTCGGCCTCCTGCAGCAGAGACCACATTCCGCCGAGCAGATCCGGTGTCGTCCGCGATGGCAACATGCGCGCTTGGATGAACCCCGAAAACGTTGACGTCATCACCAGCACCGGCGGCGCAGCCGCCTGGTCATGACCCATCGGCAGGTCCTCGTGCGGAAACCAGAGATCGCACTGCATCTGAAAACCCGCAGGGTGCACCAGTCGATCGGCAGGATCCGGGACGGCATACTCCGGTCGGAGCTCCGCGACCTTGGCCCGAAACAACGACGGCGATCCCGACCAGCCCACCCGCTCAGCGGCCGTCGCGGCCGGCATCGTCGGTGTGGCCGCGAGCAACACCCGCACCTGGGCGGCGAACGAGTCAAAGCTCGACCCCGTCGGCTCCCGTTGATACGTCGGGGACCTGTCCGCGGCCAACGCCCGATCGACCGTCCCGCGAGACACCCCCACCAGCCGCGCTATCTCACGTTTCGAATGCTTCCCCGTCGAATGCAGGTGGCGAATCTCAGCCCAATCATCCAATTTGATCACCTTCCATAATGGTTGGTGGCCCCGTTTTCAGTTGGCGTTTTTGGCCCTGTTTTCAGTTGGCGTTAACAGTCTTCGTGCCCGCCCTCGCCGAAATGCGATTGCTGTTCTTAGACACCTGGAACAGCCCGCAGGGCTTGGCCGGTTTCTTCTCTGACGAAACGACGCAGAAGGGTGCAGAAATGATGTGGGCTGACTACGAGCCGACCCTATGGATGCCCACCGTCGGGTTCGGCAGCTATTCACTCCCCGCTCCCGCCGGCAAGTCGGTCGGCGCAGTCGCACTGATGCGCTCTAGGGTGACATCGCTGGAAGCAGCAAGGCCCGCCTTTCATGCAGACTCTGCCTCGAAGATCAACGCGTCGCGTCCACACGGGATGCTCGCACACAGCCTCTGGGTTCCCGTGCCTATGATCCCCGGACAGGTTCCACCGGTCGAGGTTCTAGGCGTGGACTATTGGACAGATGTCGAGGGCATGAACGCGTGGTACGAAGTCGCGACTTACGATCACGTCGCACCCGTTTTCAGCGGCGCACCCGAAACGAGCGCGTGGAAACCGGCCGGCAACGACTGGGTCGAATGGTGAGGCAATAAGAACGGCATCGTGACCCGGACCACAACGTCGCCGCCGGTCAAGGCCGACTGAAACTGGGCGCATCGACTTCGGTCTACTCGTCGGCGATTGGTCAGGGCATGAGTAAAGCCTCTCAACGAGCGCCCGATGCCCACACCGATTCAGGTGACTAAATCCTGGGCCAGGTCACACCAACGCCAGCCGCTCCCGTTGAACTGCTAGTGATGCAGCCAACTCTGGGGGTGAAATGATGCGGAGACTCGGTGGATTTTCGTTCGTTGCTCACCGGACCGGTCGATCATTACTCGCCGTCTCAGTGTTGGCATCATCGGTGGCGCTGCACGTGCGCGACATTCTGACCGCCGTGTTTCCCGATCACTCACACCCGCGAGACTCACTGAAAAAACCCTCACTCGTACACCCTCAATTATCGGCAACGAACGAGCCGGCTCTGAGACTCTGTCGTCATGACGAACACCCTTCCCGACCATGTCCGCACCATCCTGTTCAACAGGGTGCCAGAAGTCACCTTCGCATTCTGGGTGATCAAGATTCTGTCGACCACGTCCGGCGAAACGGCCGCGGACTTCCTCAACACGACCCTCGACCTGGGCCTGACCATCACGTCGTGGGTGATGACGGCCCTTCTCGTCATCGCACTCGTCGCCCAGTTCCTCACCAAGCGATACACATCAGGCATCTATTGGACAGTCGTCGTACTGATCAGCGTTTTCGGTACCCTCCTCACAGACAACCTCACCGACGTGTTTGAGGTGCCTCTCTGGCTCAGTACCGTCGCATTTTCTACCCTCTTAGCGGTCACCTTCGGAATCTGGTTCGCCCGTGAACGTACTCTCTCGATTCACACGATCTTCAGCCGTCGCCGCGAAGCGTTCTACTGGATAGCGATCCTCTTCACCTTCGCGCTGGGCACTGCCGCCGGCGACCTCATCACTGAAGGCTTCGACCTTGGCTACCTGGTTGGAACGATCCTCTTCGCGGCTCTCAT
>CANFBG010000109.1 GCA_947444785.1 Microbacteriaceae bacterium
GAATCGGGGCAGGGGAGACCGCCGTGCATGCAGAGTCGTCCCTCTGAAGAGCGACCCCCTGAATCCTGATGCACAACTATGGATGGGGCATCCGTAGTTCATATCCTGGTCGAGTCGCTGCCCTCGAGAATCCCCGTTTTCTTGGCGATCTGACACAGCGCCGGACTCTACTTGTTCGCTGACTCCAGCGCAGCAGCCATGGCATCGATGCTCGCGGTGGAGAGGGCGTAGTCGATTGCCATCACGCTGGCCCCGATGATTCCGGCATCGAGGCCTGCCCGGGACTGGGCGATGGTGAGATGTTCTGTGGCCAGCGGCATGGAGCGCGAGTAGACGACTTCGCGAACGCCGGCGAGAAGGTGCTCGCCGGCGAAGGCGAGGGATCCACCGATGGAAATAACAGAGGGGTTCAAGACACTGACGCAGGTGGTCAGGACTTCGCCGATATCGCGGCCGGCCTGTCGGACCGCCTGAATGGCGGTCAACTCACCGGCTTTCGTCGCGGCCACCACGTCGCTGAGCGACGCGATCCTTTCGCCGTTGAATTCAATACCGGCAAGACCAAGGCTCTGGGCCAACGCCGGTCCGGCCGCCATGGCTTCCAGGCATCCACTGTTGCCGCATCGACAGGGCACGCTGTCGCCGCGCGCAATCTGAACGTGGCCGATATCGCCAGCGATGCCTTCGGCGCCACGCTGAAGGACGCCGCTGCTGATGATGCCGGAACCGATGCCGGTCGAGGCCTTCAGGAAGATGATGTTGTCAATGTCGGGCCAGGCGAACTTCTGTTCGCCGAGCGCCATGATGTTGACGTCGTTGTCTACCAGAACGGTCGCTTTGAGGTGGTGATTGACGAAACCGGGTACGTCGAAGTCATCCCACCCCGGCATGATCGGAGGATTCGACGGTCGGCCTGTCGAGTGTTCGACCGGCCCGGGAAGGCCAATTCCGATGGCGATCAGGTCGGCCTCTTTGAGGTGCAGCGCGGCGAGTTCCGAGCGGATCGTGCGGACCATCCAGCCCAGGCAGGTCTCAGGACCGTCGGCTATAATCATTTTAGAAGATGTTCGACCGAGGATCTCTCCGGTCAGATCTGTCAGCGCCAGGCTTGCCTGCGATGCCCCGAAGTCCACGGCAGCGATGACGCGTGCTTTGGGATTGAGGGCGACCTGCGCTGAGGGACGGCCGCCGGTCGAGACCGCATCGTTGACCGGCGCGATGAGGTCCAGCTCGAGCAGCGTGTCAATGCGGAGCTGAATTGTCGATCGAGCGAGGCCCGTGATCGTTACGAGTTCGGCCTTTGTTCGCGGCTGTCCGTCGCGCAATAGCTGAAAAAGAGCAGCTGAACTGAAGCCATTGAATTTGTATTGGATCTCAGCCATGCGCCTATTTTACGGGGAAAAGTAGTAATCACCCGTCGACATCCGCTTTTATTCGGCAGTAGTTCATAACGGATTTATAACGTAATGTTGATTTTCAACAAAAGACCTACGTTTACTGTCATTATCGTTTTTGCGGGCAGATACTGCACGCAATGGACGCCACAAGGCAATGAAGCTTTACCCATGAAAGGCACATCGATGAAGATTGGCTACTCGACCATCACCTGGGGTGGCGTCGTCGGACATCCCTCCGGCGTCACGGCTGTGAAGGACCTCTTCTATAGGGCGAACGGCAACACCGTTGAGGCCATTTCCGACATCTCCTCCGCCGGCTATCAGGGCACAGAGATGTTCGACGGAGATCTGGCCGAATACGCGGATCGACCTGACGTGCTGCTTGATGCGCTCAAGGATGCCCAGTTGGAACTCGTTGCCGTCTACACCGGGGCCAACTTCATCTACGACGACATCCTTGACGACGAGCTGCACAAGATCTCGCAGGCGGCCAAACTCGCCTCAGAGTTCGGCGCATCCCGGCTCGTTGTGGGTGGCGGAGCCAAGCGAGCGCGCGGCGAGCAGCCAGAGGACATGGCCAAATTGGGCCGCGCCCTCGACCGCGTTGTGGAAATCGCCGCCTCATTCGGGCTCGACTGCACGTACCACCCGCACCTCGGCACCATTGTCGAGGGCCCCGACGCCCTCGAACGCCTGATGGGCTTGTCCAAGATCAAGTTCTGCCCCGACACCGCCCACCTCACTGCAGGTGGCGGCAATCCGGTTGAACTTATTGAAAAGTACGCGGACCGACTGGCCCACGTGCACCTCAAAGACTACAAATACGCCACCGGAGACTTTCTTCCCCTTGGCCAGGGTGATATCGACTTTCCCGGCGTGATTGCAGCAGTTCGATCAGCAGGCTATGACACCTGGCTCATGGTCGAACTGGATTCATACGATGGCGACCCCGCGGAAGCCGCCGTTATCAGTAAGCAGTATCTCGACGATCTTCTTGCAAATCAAAAAACCCACGCAATAACCCATTCATAAGTAACGAAGGAAGCAATTTCAATGAAGAAATCAATTGCAGCGCTTGCCATCGGCACAGCGTTGGTGCTTGGCCTCAGTGCCTGCACTACATCGAGCACGGCAACCGCAGGTGCTGGAAACGCCGACGTCTCGGCACAGGTCGATGCGGCACTGGCACAGTTGTCGGGACAGGTATTGAGTGTTGGCCCGAACGGCGAAAAGCCCTCCGGTTTCGATACAACCACGCTGACGGACGCCGAAGTCGCCAAGATCAAAGCGGGAACCTTCAAGGCAGCCATCGTCATGCACTACGCCGGCAATGACTGGTCCACCGCCCAGGTTGCGGGACTGAAGTCAGAATTCACTCGCCTGGGCATTGAGGTCGTGGCTGTCACAGACGCGAACTTCAAGCCGGAGCAGCAGGTCTCGGACCTCGAGACCGTACTCGCCCTGAAGCCCGACCTCATCGTCTCGATTCCGACCGACCCGGTAGCAACCGCCTCGGCCTATGCGAAGGCGCGGGACGCCGGCGTGAAGCTCGTCTTCATGGACAACGTTCCCAAGGGATTCGTCGGTGGCAAGGACTACGTTTCCGTCGTCTCCGCTGACAACAAGGGCAACGGTGTCGTCTCGGCCCACCTGCTCGCCAAAGCACTCGGCGGCAAGGGAGAAATCGGACTGGTCTTCCACGACGCTGATTTCTTTGTCACCAAGCAGCGCTACGAGGGTTTCAAAGAAACCATCGCCCAGTACCCCGGCATCAAGATCGTTGAAGAAAAGGGTATCGGCGGTCCCGACTTCGCCGGCGACGCACAGGCAGCCACGACTGCACTGCTCACCAAGAACCCGAACCTCGCTGGTATCTGGGGCGTCTGGGACGTTCCCGCCGAAGGCATCATGGCCGCAGCCAGAGAGTCAGGCCGCCCCGACCTGAAGATCGCCACCGAGGACCTCGGAACAAACGTCGCCATTGCCCTTGCCAAGAATGAGCTCATCGTCGGCCTCGGTGCCCAGAGCCCCTTCGACCAGGGAGTCGCTGAAGCGCGATTGGGCGCAGCATCGCTCATCGGCAAGACCGGTATTCCCACCTTCGTTGCCCTCGCCGCGCTTCCCGTGACGCATGACAACGTGCTCGAAGCATGGAAGACCGTCTACCACGTCGACGCACCGAGCTCGATCTCGAGCGTCTTCAAGAAGTAAAACGAACGTCTCCCTGTGCGGGCTGGCTGAAGGCATCGCGCCTGCAGTCAGCCCGCACAGGGTACTCACTTTCAACAAGGGCCAGGCAGCGGCCTCTCACGCTTCCGCTTGATACGACAAGGAATACTCAATGAAGAAGATCAATGTTGGCCTCATCGGCGGCGGGTTCATGGGCAAGGCGCACTCGCTGGCCTACTCTGCCGTCCCCATGTTCTACTGGCCCACCGAAATCATGCCGGTGAAGCACAGCATTGCTGAAGCGACGGATGACCTGGCCTCTGACGCCGCCGCACGCTTCGGTTTTCAGAAATCCACGAGCGACTGGCGCTCCATCATCGACGACCCTGAGATCGATCTTGTCGACATCGCCACTCCCAACAATCTTCACGCCGAGATCGCCATTGCGGCTCTCGAAGCCGGCAAGCACGTCATCTGTGAGAAGCCGCTGGCCCGCACGGTCGAAGAAGCCGGCCGGATGTACGAGGCCTCGCGCGGAACCGATCGAGTTCACATGGTCGCCTTCAACTACCGCCGCACACCCGCCGTTGCCCTTGCGAAGCGCTACATCGACGAAGGCGCCGTCGGGCGCATCCTGAATGTTCGTGCCACGTACCTGCAGGACTGGTCGGCCGACCCCGCCTCCCCCCTGTCGTGGCGCTTCAAGAAGTCCATTGCCGGCTCAGGCGCCGTGGGCGACATCCTGACCCACGTGCTCGACCTTGCACGCTACCTCGCCGGTGAGATCACCGAGGTGAGCAGCCTCACGGCCAACATCATCACCGAACGGCCCCTGCAGCAGGCGGGCGCCGACTCACTCGGAAACTCCAAGGCCGATGGGGGCCCGATGGGTGCGGTCGACGTCGAGGACGAGGTCATGTCGCTCGTCAAGTTCGCCAGCGGTGCCATCGGTTCCGTCGAGGCAACACGCAACGCCTGGGGTCGCAACAACTTCATCACCCTCGAGATTCATGGTTCCGAGGGTTCGATCGTCTTCAATTACGAGAACCGCGACGAGCTTCAGGTCTGCTTCAAGAGCGACGAGAACGACCGCCGCGGATTCCGCACCGTGTACACCGGACCCAACCACCCCAATGGCGCCAACCTGTGGCCCATTCCGGCGCTGGGCATCGGCTACGGCGAAACGAAGATCATCGAAGCCCATGACCTCTTCACCGCCATCGCGGGTGGAGAGCCGGTTCGCCCCGACTTCGGCGACGGATACCAGGTGGCCCTGGTCGACCACGCCATCCTCACGTCGGCAGCGTCGGGTCAGTGGGTCAAGGTTCCTCAGCTGAACCGCGAGACCGGAAAGGTCGAATAAGGCCGATGTCTACGACTCCTGTGCTCGCGGTCGAGATGACCGGCATCACCAAAGCCTTCAGTGGAGTGCCCGTTCTTCGCGAGGTCGGCTTTGAACTATCGGTCGGTGAAGTTCACGCCCTCGCCGGTGAGAACGGTGCGGGCAAGTCGACCCTGATGAAGATTCTGCAGGGCGTCTACCAGCGCGACGGCGGTGACGTGAAGGTTGCGGGTGAGCTTGTTTCCCTGCCGGACACCTTTGCTGCCCGGTCGGCAGGAATCGGCATGGTCTTCCAGGAATTCAGCCTGATCCCTACCCTCACCGTCTGGGAGAACATCTTCCTGACGGCTGAACCCATGGGCAGATTCGGACTCATCAACGATTCGCTCGCTCGTGAAAAAGCGGAGGCCATTTTTTCGGACATGGGTGTCAGTGTGGATGTCACTGCCCAACTCGAGAATCTGCCCACGGCGCTGTGGCAGCTCACCGAAATCGCCAAGGCCCTGGCCCAGAACGCCCGGGTGCTCATCATGGATGAGCCCACGGCGTCGCTGGCCAAGCACGAAACGAACGCCCTGTTCGAACTCATCGAGCGGCTTCAGGCCCGGGGAATCTCAATCATCTATATTTCCCACCGGATGGATGAGGTCTACCGGGTTGCCGATCGGATCACCGTGCTTCGCGACGGGAGAAATGCCCTCACCGCAAAACTTTCCGATGTCACGCCGGCGCAGATCGTCGCGGCCATTGTCGGCCGCGAGATGTCCGGAATCATGGCCCACGAAGACCGCAGTGCTCAGATCAGCAAGGAGGCCGTGATGACCGTGACCGGCTTGGCCTCCGGCAAGAATCTGTCGAATATCACGTTCGATCTGCACCGAGGAGAAATTCTCGGGCTGGCCGGCCTCATGGGCAGCGGTCGCACAGAACTTGTGAACACCCTGTTCGGGATCGATCGTGCCACCGCCGGCACGATCACGATGAATGGTACGACCGTGTCCATTCGCAACCCAAAGCACGCGATCTCCCTCGGGCTTGCCCTCATCCCCGAGGATCGCCGGGCTCAGGGCCTGGTGCTTGAGCACTCCGTGCAGGAGAACATCACCCTTCCCCTCCTCGACGAGCTCAAGAGCGGCCCGCTCCTGGGCAACGCCAAGATCTTCGCGCGAGCGGCGGAGATCATCGGCAAGTTCTCCATCAAGGTCGCCGACCAAACCATGCCCGTATCGAAACTCTCTGGTGGAAACCAGCAGAAGGTCGTCATCGGCAAGTGGCTGGGCACCGACCCCGACATTCTGATGATGGATGAGCCCACCGCCGGTGTGGACATCGGAACAAAGAAAGAGATTCTGGCCATGGTCCGCCAGATCGCCGATGACGGCAAGGCCGTCATCATCATTTCGTCTGAACTCCCGGAACTGCTATCGGTGAGCGATCGCATCCTCGTCCTCCGAGATGGCGAAGTGATTCGCGATCTTGCGCGGGCCGACATCCCCTCTGAAGAATTCCTCCAACTCGCTGTGCAAGGAGCATAAATGTCTACGTTGACCGGTCAAATGACCCGCAGTTTCCGATTTGTTCAGCGCTTTGACTGGCGTAAGAACATCATTTACGTCGGATTCGTGGTGGTGCTGATCCTTTTCGCCGTCTTTCTGGGCGATAGCGGTTTCACGACCGCCAATAACCTCTTGAACATTGCTCGTCAGACGGCCACCATCTCGATCATGGCCGTGGCCATGACGTTTGTCATCGCCACCGCCGAGATAGACCTCAGCATCGGGTCGGTCGCCGGCCTTTCCTCGGTGGTGTCTGCCCTGGCTCTCTCGTCCTACGGTCTCGTGGCGGGCATTCTCGCCGGCCTTCTGGTGGGACTCGTTGTCGGTGCCGTAAACGGCGGACTCGTTGCGTTGCTCAAGGTCCCCTCTTTTCTCGTGACTCTGGGAATGCTTGGCCTGGTTGTCGGCCTGGCCCGGTGGATCACGGCGTCTGCACCGGTACCGATCGCGGACGACATTTTCATCCAGACTTTCGGTGGCGGTGACGTTGCGGGAATTCCCTCCCTCCTGATCTGGGCCGTGGTCATTGTGGCCCTGGGCGCGGTTGTCATGAACAAGACGAAGTTCGGCCGCCAGGTTCGAGCCACGGGCGGAAATACCCAGTCCGCAATGTTTACCGGCGTCAACACCGCGCGAATCAAGTTCTACGTATTGATGCTCTCCGGAGTCGTGGCCGCCATCGCCGGCATGCTCTACGCCGGTCGGCTTCAGTCGGGACGTTTCCAGTGGGGAACCGGAGACGAGCTCTCCGTCATCGCTGCCGTCATTCTGGGCGGAACCTCCCTCTTCGGCGGCCGGGGCGCAATCATCGGCTCCCTCTTCGGTGCGCTCTTCATCGGCCTGGTCAACAACGGCTTGATCCTGGCCGGTCTCGACGTGAGCCAGCAGCAGGTCGTTCGCGGCGCCATCATCATCGTCGCCGTCGCCCTGTCGAGCAAGAAGGTCTCGCGCTGATGCAGGCCGGGCTTCGCGCCGGAATCCTCGGTGGAGGGTTCATGGCAGAAGTGCATGCCCGGGCAATCAGGGCAGCTGGCTCAGAGGTTGTGCTGATCGCGAGCTCGTCGCCCGACAGCTCCGCTCGGGCTGCGGCTCGGCTGGGGATCGGCGCTAGCGCGACGGATGCCCGCGCACTGATCGAATCGGATGACGTGGACGTCATTCATGTCTGCACCCCGAACGCGTTTCATTCGGAACAGGCGGGGCTGGCGCTCCTTGCCGGAAAGCCTGTCGTCTGCGAGAAGCCCTTGGCGACGCAGGTGTCAGACGCGGAAGATCTCGTGAGCCTGGCTTCGACTTCGGAAACGCCAACAGCGGTTCCCTTCATCTACCGCTACTACCCGGCGGTCCGTGAGATCCGTTCGCGCATCTCAGGAGGTGCGGCCGGAGAGTTGCACCTTCTTCATGGCTCCTATCTCCAAGACTGGCTGGCCCTGCCCTCCGCCACCAATTGGCGGGTGGACGAGGCGGTTGGCGGCTCGTCTCGCGCCTTCGCCGACATCGGCGTGCACTGGTGCGACCTGATGGAATTCGTAACGGGGCACCGCATTACGCGACTTGTCTCAGCGCTGTCGCTGTCGCATCCTGAACGGGGGTCGACCGAGGACGCCGCCTCCATACTGTTCGAGACGGATGGCGGCGCATCCGGCACGCTCATCGCCAGTCAGATCTCCCACGGGCGCAAGAACCGGCTGCAGTTCTCCTTTGACGGGGAGCTGGAATCCTACCGATGGAACCAGGAGCGCCCGGGAGCATTCACGGCGTCCAGTCACGAACGTGAACACACCAACTACTCGGGCTCAAAAGAGTTGGCCTCCGCGTCGGGCGAGCCCGTGGCCTATCTGCCTCCCGGGCATCCCCAGGGATATCAGGATGCCTTCAACGCCTTTACCGCGGATGCGCATGCCTCATTCCGGGGCGAGGCCGTCGACGCCCTGCCCACATTTTCAGACGGCTTGCGGGCCGCGATCATCACCGATGCGGTGTTGACTTCAGCGCAGTCTGGCCGGTGGGTCGATGTGGTGGACGTTAATCTGCGAGCTCTTGACGCAGCCGGAATTCAGTAGATTCATCCTGACCACAAAGGAGTAGCCCATGTCACGACCCGTCACCCTTTTTACCGGCCAGTGGGC
>CANFBG010000110.1 GCA_947444785.1 Microbacteriaceae bacterium
CCCACCGGCGGGCAGATGCTCCTGCCGGGCCTGCTCAAGCGCGTGGCCCAGATCGGCGGGCTGAGCGTCAACTGCTCCGACCAGGACCCGGAGTCGCAGAACTTCGCCTCGCTCACGGCAGACTTCGACATCGTGCTGGGCCACACCTCAGCCGCGGGCGGCTTCCGCAACGAGCGAAACCTCGTGGTCGTGCCCCTGATGAGTGAGCCGCTGGACATCGCGCTGTGGCTCACGCACCCCCTCGCCGACCGGGAGTTCCTGGTGCCGGCAGACCTGATCGGCGAGCACTGGATCGGCGTTCCTGCCGGATTCCCGTTCGAGCGCACCATGAACGACATCTTCGAGGCATCGGGCGAGCCCGCCACGATCGTTCAGCGCTTCGGCGACACCCGGGTCACGGAGTCGCTCGTCGCCGCGGGCCTCGGGGTCGCCGTGCTGCCCCGGTACACCGCCATGGGCGCGTACCCCGGGCGACTCGTGCTCAAGCGGCTCGAGGGCGTCGTGGCCCGGCGGCACATCGCGATCCTGATGCGGCCCGACCGGGCCGAGCGACTGGCCGTGCGCACGGTGGTCGAGGCGATCCGGGCAGAGTCCGCCGCGGTCCTCGCGGAGAACACGCCCGCGTAGCCCCCGAGCCTCGCGAGCTGCCGCCTGGTGTGCCAACTCTGGCGGCCGAGAGCACCACGGGGCAACTCGAGGGGATTTTGGCCGATGGGGTGGGGGCTGGGCGGGGGCTGGGCAGGAGGGGACGGGGCTGCGGGGGAGAGATTGCCCGGGGGATCGGGGCGGCTTCGATCGCGCGACCTGTCGATGCCGTTCCGCGGGGTCAGGTGCGATCCTGCGATGGAGCGAGACTTCGAGACCCGCTGCGACGCGTACGCCGCAAAGATGGCGCGAGGTGCCTTCTTCTCTCACACGACCGCCGCGGCACTGTACGGCATGCCCCTGCCGTGGCTGGAACCGATGCCACGGCTCCATGTCTCTGTGATCGAGCCTTCGAGGGCCCCCGCGGCGAGCGGATCGCGGGGCACCAGCTGGCTAGGGGATCGGTGGCCGGTCGCATCCTCCGGGGCAAGCCCGTTCTCGACATCGTCGATGTCTGGTGCCAGCTCGGCGGCGAGATCGCGCTCGATCACCTCGTGGCTGCGGGGGACTCGCTGCTCGGTGGTCGGCATCCGCTTGCGTCACTCGACGATTTGCGCGCTGAGGTCGAGGGGCGGGCCGGCCGTCGGGGTGCCGCTCGATTGCGGAACGCGCTGAGGCTCATGCGGGTGGGTGCAGAGTCACCCAAGGAGACCGAGCTGCGGCTCATGCTGCTCCGGGCCGGCCTGCCCGAGCCGGAGCTCAACATCGACATCCTCAGCGAAAGCGGCGTGTTCATCGCCCGCGGAGACATTGCCTATCGGTGGTGCAGGCTGTTGGTCGAGTACGACGGTTCGCAGCATGCCAGCGATCGCGACCAATACGTGCGCGACGTAGAGCGTGGCGAGAACCTCGCCCGGGCAGGCTGGCACACGATTCGCGTCCTCAAGGAGCATCTGGGCTCTCCGGCCGACGTCGTCGATAGGGTGCGGAATGCGCTCTGGGCCCGAGGGTGGCGGCCGTGACGACGCAGATGGTGCGCTTCGCCGGGTGTGGTTGGTGCATCCCGGGGCAAGTCACCAGCAAGGGCGGGTAGGATTGTGGGTTGTGAGTAATTTCAAGAAGACCGCGTACACCGTTGCGGTGCACGACCTCATCCACCGACCCGGTGAGATGCGCGAGTTCGACATGACTTTCGAGGTCCCCGAGAACCTGGGCGAGGGCGTCATTGCCGTCAAGGCCGGGTCCGAGATGTCTGTTTTCGTGCGGTTCGAGGGCCTTCATGACGGCATTCTGGCCAGCACCGAGGTGTCTGCAATCGCCGAGGGAGAGTGCGTTCGCTGCCTCACCGAGGTCACCAGGCCGGTCGAAGTTACGTTTCAGGATGTTTTCGCGTATTCTTACGACGAAGCTTTTGATTACCAGGTTCACGAGGATCACATCGACCTCGAACCGATGATCAGGGATGCGGTGGTACTTTCACTGCCGTTCCAGCCGGTTTGCAGGCACGATTGCCCAGGACTTGACCCTGTGACGGGGGAAAGACTGGCTGATAAGCCGAACCAAGAACCCACAGTTGTAGCCGATCCTCGATGGGCTGCGCTTGCCGGATTTGAAGCTTCCCCATCCTCGGATGACACGAATTTAGACAATAACGCGTGATAAACCGGGCCAGGCGCCACATGTGCCCGGCTTTACGCATGCGTTCGATAGAGAAAAGAGAAGATCATGGCTGTTCCTAAGAGAAAGATGTCGCGGGCGTCCACCCGCATGCGTCGCGCTCAGTGGAAGGCCGAGGCTCCCACCTTGGTCAAGACCATCGAAAACGGCAAGACCGTCTACAGCCTCCCGCACCGCGCCCGCGTGGTCGAGGACTCTGCCGGAACCCCGATGTTCATGGAATACAAGGGCCGCAAGGTCGCTGACGTTTAATACGTCTGCACACTAGGAGCGCCTCGATGGTTTCTCAGTTCGAAACCGACGGGTCGCTCGTTTTGTCGCGCCTGGGGGTCGAAATCTCCCCGGAGCTCCTGAGTCTCGCCCTGACCCATCGCTCGTACTCGTACGAGCACGGCGGCATCCCCACGAACGAGCGCCTGGAATTTCTCGGCGATTCGATCCTGGGGCAGGCCGTGACCGTGATGCTCTATGAGAGCTTCCCTCTCCTCGAAGAGGGGGAGCTGGCCAAGCGTCGAGCGAGTCTCGTCTCGACGGTGGCCCTCGCCGAGATCGCCGGGCAGATCGGCCTCGGCAGCTTCGTCATGCTCGGCCGCGGCGAGGAGCTCACCGGCGGACGGGCGAAGGCGTCGATCCTGGCGGACACCATGGAGGCCATCATCGGCGCCACGTTCCTGTCGGCGGGGGGTTCCGTCGCAACAGCACTGGTGCTGCGCCTCGTGGCGCCCCTCGTCAGCACGCCCGGGCACTTCGGCGTCTCCATGGATCCCAAGACGAATCTGCAGGAACTCGCCAGCCGGCGTGGCCTGAGCTCACCCGCGTACGAGATCGGTGAGAGCGGACCTGATCACAACAAGCTCTTCGTCGCCACTGTCGAACTGACGGATGCCGAGGGCACCGTCCACGCGTCGGCCTCCGGCGAGGGACCGTCCAAGAAGCAGGCCGAGGCCGCGGCTGCTCGCCGGGCCGTTGCCATAATCTCCGCGTGGCCGATGAATCCGCCGATTCCGCCGCGACCCGACGCCGTGGCCTGATCTGTGCCAGAGCTTCCCGAGGTCGAGGTGGTTCGTGCGGGCCTCGCCCCCGCCGTCGCCGGTGCCCTGATCACGGCCGTCGAGGTCTTCGAGCCTCGCTCCCTCAAACGCCACAGCCCTCTGGCCGGGCCCTTCGTCGAGCTCCTCGAGGGCAGGCGCATCGCGGCCGCCGTGCGCCGGGGGAAGTTCCTTTGGTTCCCGCTCGGGCCCGACACACACGCACAGGCCCTCGTGACGCACCTCGGGATGAGCGGGCAGGTGCTGCTGCGCTCGCCCGGCACCGTCGAGGACGGACTCCTGCGCATCCGACTGCAGATCGAGCATCCTGAGCAGGGCGAGTTCTGGGTCAATTTCGTCGACCAGCGGATCTTCGGCTCGATGGCGGTCGACAGCCTCGTGCCCACGTCGGACGGCCGCGCCGCGGGCCTCGGCAGCGAGCTCGCCATGCTGCCCTCCCAGGTCGCCCATATCAGCCGTGACCCGCTCGACCCGGCGTTCTCGGACGAGGCCTTCTTTGCGAGCCTTTCTCGAAAGAACACGGGCATCAAGAGGGCATTGCTCGACCAGACTCTCATCTCGGGAATCGGCAACATCTACGCCGACGAGGCGCTCTGGGCCGCGCGGGTGCACTATCTCGAGCCGACCAGGACGCTCGACGCCTCGAGGGCCAGCCTGTTGCTCGCCGAGGTACGGCTCGTGCTGGAGCGAGCCCTGGCCGAGGGGGGCACCAGCTTCGACGCCCAGTACGTCAACGTCAACGGGGCCTCGGGGTACTTCTCGCACAGCCTGAACGCCTATGGGCGGCAGGGGAAGCCGTGCCCACGCTGCGGGAACGACATCGTGCGCGAGAAGTTCATGAACCGCTCGTCGCACTTCTGCGCTGTCTGCCAGACGCTCGGGCCTTCCTTCGCCTAGAGGCTGGCGGAGGCGTGCTGGGGTGCGTGATGCACGCGGCCGGCGAGGTGGCCGATCAGCGCGACGAGCATGGTGATTCCCGCCGATAGCGCGACGCCGTAGCCGATCTCCAGACGCAGCAGCAGGGCCCCGACCAGGGCGCCCGCGCCGATGAGGAAGATCGCACCCCCGCGTCGAATCCACGGCTGTCCCGAACCGCCGCCGAGCCAGGAGTCGGCGGCGAGGCTGGTGATGGTGGAGGTGACGACGACGGTCGTGACGTCCTTGACGGCGATGTGGCGGGCGGTGGCGGCCTGGAGTCCCATGGCCGTGGCCAACAGGCCTGTCACGAGGTACTCCCAGGGCTGGCGCGGGGCACCGCCCATGACGAAGAGGGCGACGGAGACGCCGGTCATGGTCAGGCCCACGACCGACAGCAGGATCGTGGTGTGCCAGGTCCAGCCTGTCTTGATCGGTCGGAGAACCCGGCCGGCGATCGCCGCCCCCAGCATGAAGGCGAGCAGCGCCACCAGCGGGCCGATTACCGGCAGGTTCGGGGCGCCGGCAAGGGCCATGAACAGGATGACGACGTTGCCCGTCATGTTGCCGGTGAAGACCTTGTCGAGGCCGAGATAGCCCACGGCGTCGGCCACACCGGTGGAGAAGGTGAGGGCGAGCATCAGGTTCAGGTGGAGGTTCGCCGGGTTGCTGCGAAGCTTTCTAAGCACGAGGGGTCCCGTCGTAGGGGCGAAAAGGCACTAGCAGGAGGGCATCACGCGACACAAGCCCTGCCGTGGAACGCTAGCCGGGCGACGGCCGCGAACGCAAACTGTGGGACTCCCGCGATACGCTCGAAACACATCAAGTCTTTTTCAGATCGACAATGAGCGTTCCCGGCCGCCGGCGCTTGAGTAAGGATGCCCGTGACACCGACCGGCCCCGATTCCCTGCCCGCGCCGACACCCGCCTTCGATACCGCCGTGTGGCGCGTCGTGGGCAACCCGCTGCTTTTCCCGCTGTCGGGCGAGGACGCCGCGCCGCTGTCGGGGGAGACGGTCGCGGTCAAGGACCTCTACTGGGTCGAGGGCTTCGCGCTGGGCGCGGGCATCCCCGAGTTCCTCGCGGAGAGCCCGCGGGGCAGCCAGAGCGCGTGGGCAGTGGATTCGCTGCGCCGGGCGGGAGCGTCAATCCGCGGAATTGCCCAGACCGACCAGTTCGCCTATTCGATCGCCGGGGCCAATCCGTCGTACGGCACGCCGCCGAACGTGCTGGCGCCGGAGTCTATTCCTGGCGGATCCTCCAGTGGTTCCGCCGCCGCCGTGGCCCTCGGGCAGGCCACGATCGGCCTCGGCACCGACACCGCCGGCTCCATCAGGGTTCCCGCCTCGTACCAGGGCCTCTGGGGCCTTCGCAGCACGCACGGCGCCGTCAGCGTCGACGGCATCCTGCCGCTGGCCCCGACGTTCGACTCCGTCGGCTGGATCACCCGCACCTCGTCACTTCTGAGGGCCGCGGCGGCCTCAAGCCTCTTCGCCGGCCACCAGGTGAGCCTCGACGATCACCGCTTCGCCATCTCCACCAACTTCCTGTTCGCCGCCGAATCAGGCATGCAGGGCGCATTCGTCGATGCGGTCGCAGCCCTGGAGCAGGCAGGACACATCTCGACCCCCGACCTCGTGGACCTCGGCGAGGTGGCCGAGCTCTTCCAGCTGTTCCGCACGGTGCAGTCTGCCGAGGCCTGGCGCCAGCACGGGGAGTGGATCACCGCGCATCCGGGCGTTCTCGGCGCCGATATCGCGAAGCGGTTCGAGCTGGCATCCCGGGTCAGCGAGGCGCACGAGAGCGCCGCCCGGGCCGAGCTGGCGACGGCGCGGGAGCGACTCGACGCGGCTCTGGATGGCCGCATCCTGCTGCTGCCCTCGACCTCATCGACGGCTCCCGCGCGAACCGCGGATTCGGCAGCCCTGGATCGGGTCAGGATGGCCACCCTCGGCATGACGTCCGTGGCCGGTGTGGGCGGCTATCCCGCACTCTCGGTGCCGCTGATGACCGTGGGCGGTCGACCCGCCGGCCTCTGCCTCATCGGCCCTCGCTACTCGGATCTCGCCCTGATCGACATCGCCGCGAAATTTCTCTAGGCGGCCATGAGTCTTGATCGTCAACTCGCCGCTGCCCTCGTGGGCCAGCACGCGCGGGCGCGTGTCGGCTCAGGGCTGCTTCCGGACGCGCAGGCTCGGCTTCTGGGCCTCACCTCGAGCCACCAGCGAAACAGAGGCTGCAACGACGAGATCACGGTGCAGCTAGGCCTGTCTGCGACGCCGGGTGTCAGAGGCGGAGTCGTCAGCAGCTATCACTGGGACGGCCACGGCTGCCTGCTCTCCCAGGCCTCGGCCTCGATGCTGGCGGAACTCGTGCCGGGGATCGCCGCCAGTGCCATTCCCGCGCTGATCGGTCACTTTCGGGCGATGATCAGAACGCATATTGCGCCGGCGGGCGGCGCCGACGAGTTGGGCGATGCCCTTGCGCTCGTCGATGCCGGCCGGCTTCCCATTCGGGGCACCTGCACGCTGCTCGCGTGGCATGCCCTGGAGGATGCCCTCTCGGAGATCCCCCAGCTCGTCTAGAGGCTCGGAGTGGGGGCGTCGTTGGTGTGGCGGATCGCCGCAGCGAGGTCTGCGCGCAGCTCGGTCGCGTTGCGGCGCGGGCCGTAACCGGGGGTGTCGCGCTGGATGCGCCATCCCTCGGCCAGGGGTCCGGCGTCGACGGCGTCGTAGCCGAACAGGTCGAGCATGCGGCGCACGGTGCTCTTGGCGGGCTCGTCATCCCCGGCAATGACCAGGGCGCGACGGTTTTCAGTGCCGGTGGGCAGGCCGTCCTCCGTGATCTGGGTCGAGACGATGTGGTTGAAGGCCTTCACGACGAAGGACTTCGGCAGGTGTCGCTGCAGCAGTTCGGAGACGGTGGTCTCCTCGTTGTCCAGCTCGGCGATGCGGCCGTCGCGCTCGAAGTAGTAGTTGTTGGTGTCGATGACGATCTTGCCCACGAGGGGCTCGACCGGAACATCGGCGATCGCGGCGAGGGGCACCGTGACGACGACGAGGTCGCCGGCCGTGGCCGCGTCCTCGCGCGTTCCGGCGGTGGCCTTCGGGCCGAGTTCGGCGATGAGGTCTGCGAGCGTCTCGGGTCCCCGGGAGTTGCTGAGCACAACAGTGAAGCCGCTCGCGATCGCCGCGCGGGCGACCTGGCTGCCGATGAGTCCTGCGCCGATGAGGCCGATGGTCTTTACGTTTCCGATGGTCATGAGAGCCCTAACCTCGCCCGAGTGCAACTGATTCCCCCGTTCAGGTGATTGGGGGTCGGGAGTCGACATCCAGGCCGGTTCCGAGATCGGAGCAGTCGACGAGCTCTGCCCCGTTATTCATCAGGTAGTCCCGGGCCCCGACATCGCCCGACAGGGTGGCCGACAGGGCGTTCCAGTGGTCGCGCCCGACGATGACCGGATGCCCGGGGCCCGCCGAGAAGTCGGCCTGACGCAGGGACTGCCGCCCGGCACCGGCGAGCATCCGGGCCACGACGGCCGCACCGAGATCGGGAACATCGACGGGGGCGATGGCAACGAGATCGAGGCGAGGCTCGGCGGCCGAAGCTTTGGCCAGACCTGCCCGGAGAGACTCCGACAGGCCTGCCGCGACATCAGGCGACCGGGTCGTGGTGATGCGGTCGCGGCCCGACAGGAGCGCCTCGGCCGCGTCGGCCCCGGCGCCCAGCACGACGATGACATGGCTGCAGCCGCCGGAGAGCAGGGCGTCGACGGTGCGGATCAGCCAGGATGCGCCGTCGGGTTCAGTCGCCAAGGCCTTGGGCCCGCCGAATCGGGTGCCGAGGCCCGCGGCGAGCACGATGCCGCCCGGTCGGGGCGATGTCCCGGTCATTCGGCTGCCTTGATCACTCGGCGGCCTCGGCCCGTCGGCCCTTGACGAACACGCCCGTGATCGCCGGTTCCCTCAGGCCCATCAGCAGGGCGAAGAGCACCTGCTCGGTGCGGGCGGTCTCGTCGTCGGCCCGGATCCCGAATTCCAGGATCGCAGCGAGTGGCTCCCAACGATCGGGGGAGATCAGCAGGAAGTCCGCATCCTTGCCGACGTCGAAGTTGCCGAAGCGGGCTTCCATGTCGAGCGCCCGGGCTCCCGCGAGGGTGCCGGTGAAGAGCAGCTCTGATGCGTTGAGCGCGACGCCCGCGTCGCCGACTTCGGAGAGGTGCACCTTGAAGGCGTCGTTCAGCACCCGGGAGACGAGCCACTCGTCGCCGGCGCCTATATCGGTGCCGATGGCGACATTCACGCCGAACGCC
>CANFBG010000111.1 GCA_947444785.1 Microbacteriaceae bacterium
ATCGAGCGGCCCGCGCCCACCGTCGTCTCGATGTTGAGGCTCGGCACCCTCACGATGAAGTCCTCCGGGTCGAACCAGCCGCTGTTGCCGAAGGTCTCGTAGCGCAGGTTCGGGTAGTCGAGATGGCTGTCGAGCCACGTGCGGCGAACGAAGTCCATCAAGCGAATCGGGCCGCACATGTACAGCTCGGTGCTCACATCGAGGGAGTTCACGAGCTCCTCGACCGGGATGAAGTTGTTCTCGGCGTCGACATAGACCTCGAGCCGATCGCCGTGCAGCTGCTGCAAATCATCGAGGTAGGCCATGGCCTCCCGGGTGCGGCCGGCGTAGATGAACCGGTAGTCGGCGTTGAGGCTCTTCAGCACGCGCGCCATGTTCACGATCGCGGTGATGCCGATGCCGCCCGCCAGGAGCACGTACTTCGTAGCTCCCACCCGCAGCGGGAAGTTCTGCAGCGGCTGCGTCATGCGAACCTCGTCGCCTACCTGCAGCGCGTGCATCGCGATGGAGCCGCCGCGGGAGTTCGGCACGAGCATGACCGAGAGGGTGAGGAGTCGGTCATCGTCGCTCGTGGACACGACAGAATACGAGCGGCGAACGGGTTCTCCGTCGACGCTGACCCACAGGTCGATATGCGTGCCGGGGGCCGCCCGTTTCGGGCTCTCCTGCTCCAGCACGATGCGACGGATGCCTGTCGCTATCTCCTCGGACTCGCGCACGATTCCGCGCTGCCAGACCTCGACATTGGTGGCTGCCATCAGCGGGTCACCGGCCTTCGGCGGCGAGCTGGCGCTCGAGCAGGCGGCGCACCCAGAGGCCGCCGGCGTCGATGTTGAGGTTGTAGAACTCGTAGTCGGGGTTTGCGTCGATCGCCGCCTGCTGCGCCTGAAGCATGTCCTCGTCCTCCTTGAAGACGCCGGCCACACCGTTGCGCATCTCGGTCGTGATCGTCTGGCTCTCCTGGCGATAGTTGCGCATGATCGCCCAGAAGTAGTGGCACGTCGTGCTCGTCTCGGGCGAGATCGTGTTCATGACGTACGCGTTCACGCCCTGGCTGCGGTCCCCCTCGGGTGCGCCGGTACCGGCCTTGGCCACCCCCACGTCGATGCAGATCGTCGAGGGAGACTCGAAGTGGATGATCTGCCAGCGGTCGACCTTGCCTGAGTAGCCCGGGAACTTGTCGTTCATGTTCTTCTTCCAGAACGGCGGCGCATCGATGTTGCGCATCCACCGGGTGACGGTGACGGTGTTGCCCTCGTGGGTGACGACGAAGTCCGACTCGCTCAGCTCGGCCTGGCCGAGGGTGGAGCCGTGCACGAACTCCTCGTGGGTCAGGTCCATCAGGTTGTCGACGACGAGCTGGTAGTTCGCCTTCACGGGAATCGTGAGCCCGTCGCCGGCCCAGTCGGGGTCATCCATCTGGAACATGTTCGGGATCAGGTCGGGGTCGGCCAGCGTCGCGTCCCCCAGCCAGACCCAGACGTAGCGGTACCGCTGAACGACGGGATAGGAGGGCACGGTGGCCGAGGGGTTGACGGTCTCCTGCGCGGGCATCGAGACGCACCGGCCGGCCGAGTTGTAGACGATGCCGTGGTACGGGCACTGGATGCCGTCTTTGCCGGTGACCTTGCCCATCGAGAGCGGCGCCAGCCGGTGCCAGCAGGCATCCGCCAGCGCGACGGGCTTGCCGTCTTCGGTGCGGTACAGCGCGAGGGGCTTGTCGGCGATCTTGCGGGACATCGGCTTGCGGGTGACCTCGTGGTCCCAGGCCGCGACGTACCAGGCGTTCAGCGGGTAGGCGAGGATCTTGGTGGTCGTCGTGCTGGCTTCAGCAGCGCGCCCGGTTTTGATGATCGTCATTGCGATTCCTTTCGGCCCTGGGCCCCTCACTATCTCCATAGTTAGTGAGGTGAAACATAGACTAGCGATAGACATAGTTAGTTACAAGACCCCCGCAAAGGATCTCCCTGCCCGTGAGCCTCCGCTACGCCCTCCTGGCGCTCCTCACTGTCGAGCCGATGACCGGCTACGACCTCTCCAAACAGTTCCAGTCCTCGGTCTCACACGTCTGGCACGCCCCGGACTCCCAGATCTACCCCGAGCTCAGGCGCATGGAGAAGGATGGCCTGCTCGAGGGCGTCGAGGTCGCCTGGGGTCCGCGCGGGAAGAAGCGCGAGTACCACATCACGGATGCGGGCCTTGAGGCCTTCCGGTCGTGGATGAACGAGACACTCAGTTACCCGCCCGAGCGCGACCCCGTGCACCTGAAGGCCGCGTACCTGGAGTGGGCCGAACCCGACTCCGCCCGCGCCCAGCTCGAGGCCCACATCGCGAACTACATCGAGCGGCGGGACGACTGGCTCCAGAAGGTTGCCGAGATCGAGGGGGGCACCAGCATCATCCTGGGCAAGCGACTCGCCAAGGCCCCGGTCCCGGAGCACGCACGAATCCAGGCGTTCAAGAAGTTCACCTACGACGGTCTCATCGCCCGCGCCGACCAGGAGATCGCCTGGGCCGAGAGCGGGCTGGCCCTGCTCAGCGAACTGAACAGGGCCAGCGACTCCTAGCGGCCTCTGCCGTTTAGAACGGGTAGGGGGCGATCGAGCTGCGCACGGTCATCCACTGGGTCTCGGTGAAGGCCTCGATGTTGGCCTCCGCGCCGCCGAAGCGCGAGCCGTTGCCCGAGCTTCCGACGCCGCCGAACGGGATGTTCGGCTCATCGCCCACGGTCTGCTCGTTGATGTGCACCAGTCCTGAGGGCACCCGATCGGCAATCTGCATGGCGAGCCCGACGTCGCCGAGAATGCTCAGCGACAGGCCGTACTCCGTGTCGGTCGCCAGCTCCACAGCCTCGTCTATCGTGCTGTAGCGGTAGACCGTGGCGACCGGGCCGAAGATCTCCTCGAGGTGGGCCGGCATCTCCGCCGTGACGTCAGCCAGAACCGTCGGCTTGTAGAAAAGGTTCTCGAAGGTGCCGCCCGCGACAAGGGTTGCCCCGGCAGCGACGGTGGCCGAGACGATCGAGTCGACGCGGTTGAGCTGCTTGGCGTCGATGATGGGGCCCAGGGCGACCTGGCCCGAGGCAGGGTCGCCGACGGGCAGGTGCTTCGCCTTGCCGGCGAGAACCTCGACGAACTCGTCATAGAGCGAGTCGTGCACGATGACGCGCCCGGTCGACATGCAGATCTGGCCCTGGTGCAGGAACGAGCCGAAGGCGGCGGCACTCGCGGCCAGGGCGACATCGGCCCCCGGCAGCACGATGATCGAGTTCTTGCCGCCGAGCTCGAGGTGCACCCGCTTGAGGTGCTTGGACGCGAGTTCACCGACGATTCGGCCGGCCGCGGTCGAGCCCGTGAAGCTCACGATGCGAACCTCGGGGGCCGTCACCACGGCGGCGCCGACATCCGCTCCGCCGGGAAGCACGTGCAGCAGGCCCTTGGGCAGGCCCGCCTCCTCGAAGATTCGGGCCAGGGCGATGCCGCCGGTGACGGGCGTGCGCGGGTCGGGCTTCAGCAGCACGGCGTTGCCGAGCGCCAGCGCCGGGGCGACCGAGCGGATCGACAGGATCAGCGGGAAGTTGAAGGGCGCGATGACGCTCACGACCCCGGCGGGACGACGACGGGAGAAGCTCCAGTGGTCGTTGTTCGAGGGCAGCACCTGGCCAAGCGGATGCTCCGGCAGGCTCGCCGACGCGAAGCAGATCTCCGACGCCATGTGCAGTTCGAGCCCCGCCTTCGCGGGGATTCCGCCCGTCTCGCGCATGATCCAGGGGGCGAGCTCCTCGGAGTACTCATTCCACAGGTCGCCGGCCCGGCGAAGAATCGCGGCCCGGGCCTCGGGCTTGGTCGCCGCCCACGCCTTCTGCGCGGCGGCGGCGGCGGTTGCTGCGGCGAGCGCATCCGCCACGGATGCGAGGCCGACCGAGGTCAGGGTCTCACCGGTCGCGGGCTCGTCGACCAGCAGGTCGCCGTCGCCGGCGGGGATCCAGTCGCCGTTGAAGATCTTGCCGGCGAAGGTGGTCGGGTCTATCAGGGTCATTTTTCTCCTCGTTGAGTGGTTCTGGTCGAGTGGTTCTGGTCGAGTGGTTCTGGTCGCTACTCGTGGGCGACCTTGGCGAGCATCCCGGCGAGGGCGTCGGGTGCCGTGACCATGGCCTCGTGTCCGGTCTGGAGCTCGAACACCTGCCAGCCGCGGGCACGGGCGCGGTCGGCCTGCGACCGGAAGACGCGCATCCAATCGGTGCATTCGATGAAGACGCCCGGCACGCCGGCTTCCGCCTCGGCGAGCACGGCCCCCTCGGCATACGTGGCCCAGGGGTGCGGGGTGAGCCGGGGGGTGAGCCAGTCGAGGTCGGCCGAATCCGTGACGCCGAGGACCTCGAGCGAGCGTGGCGGGATGAGCCAGCCGAAACCCGGGCCGGCGACGGCCTCGCGGTAGTGCTGGGCCGGGCCCTCCGGCAGGAGGTCGATCGCGGCCTCGCCGTTCATGGGAACGAAGGCGTCGAGGTGCACGCGAAGCCGCAGGGCCTCCGGCCGCTTCTCGGCGACTCCGCTTATGACCATGCCGGCATAGCTGTGCCCGACGAGCACGGCATCGGTGATGCCCTCGGCATCGATCAGGCGCACGACGTCCTCGATGTGCGTACTGAGGTCGACCGCCGGTGAAAGCAGATGGGCCCGATCGCTGACCCCGGTGAATGTCGGGGTATAGACCTCATGCCCCGCCGCCCGGAGCACCGGGGCGACCCGGCCCCAGCACCACCCGCCGTGCCATGCGCCGTGCAGAAGCAGGAATGTCGTCACTTCTGCTCCTGGGGATGTGTCGCCAGGGCCTCAACGCTGACGTCCATCCAGGGGAACATCGGGAGGGAGGCGAGGGCGTCGTGCAGCACCGTGGCATCCGGTGCCTCCCAGAGCCCGACGACCGAGCGTCGTCCGGGCACCCGCCACAGGCGACGAAGGATGCCCAGCTCGCGCAGCTCGGTGGCACGAACCCGCTCCAGGGCACGGAGCCGCTCACGCTCGTCCGCACTCATCGACGCGGGGGGAGTGACGTCGAATCTCACCAGGAACTCCATGGGGGACTGCCCTTCTCTCGCTTCTCTGCGGCCTCGGTGAAATGTAACCTACCCGAACCTGAGAAACTCACGGGACAAGCCGGTGTATGCGTAAGCATCGAAGACCTATGATTGCGTCACGAATGTGTCTGGGGATGAGGCGCATATCGGTAGCGATTACGACAACACGACTATCAAGACACAGAGAGGTGCTTTGAGCTATGGCTGAAACTTTGGAGACCATTCGCACGGGACTGTTCATCGGGGGCGCGAATCGCGACACCGCTGAGACAATCGCGATCGCCGACCCCGCCAAGGCCGGCGAGGTCGTCGGCTACGCGGCATCCGCTTCGACTCAGGATGTCGCAGACGCGATCGCCGCCGCCAAGGGAGCGTTCCCGGCATGGTCGGCCCTGTCGGCCGTTGAGCGTGCGGCCCTCATGGCCGAGGCCATCAAGGGCATCGCCGAGGAGCGCGACGGCGACGCCGCGGTACTCTCCCGTGAGAACGGCAAGGTTCGCTTCGAGGGCTGGATCGACTCCCTCGTCTTCGAGATCCGCTGGAACCTCGCGCTGATGCTGGCCGATGAGGTCGACACGGGAAAGACCCTCCCGGTCGTTCCCGGCATCCCGGTCTCCACCGAGGTGCAGCACCAGGCGCTCGGCGTGGTCACCGTGATCGTGCCCTTCAACTGGCCGATCGCCATCCTCGGCGCAGCCCTGCCGCACGCGCTGCTCGCGGGCAACACGGCGATCGTCAAGCCGCCGCTGACGGCGCCCCTGGCCACGACCCTGGTCGTTCAGCGCCTCGCCGAGAAGCTGCCCGCCGGCGTGCTGAACATCGTCACGGGCACGGATGCGAACATGGCTGCCCTGATCGAGAGCCCCGATATCGCCAAGGTCTGCTTCACCGGCAGTGTCGGCGGCGGAAAGCGCATCATGCAGATGGCGGCCACGTCGCTCACCCGCGTGACGCTCGAGCTGGGCGGAAACGACGCCGCGATCTTCCTCGACGACGCCATCATCGACGACACCCACCTCGACCGCCTCTATGCCGCGATCTTCGACACCACCGGCCAGATCTGCATGAACACCAAGCGGGTCTACGTGCACGAGTCGCGCCTCGACGAGCTCGTCGCCGGCCTCACGGCCCGCCTCGACAAGGTCAAGCTCGGCTACGGCCTGGATGCCGACACCACGATGGGCCCGCTGCACTCCCCCGTGCAGAAGGCGTTCGTCGAGGAGCTCATCCAGGAGGCCAAGGATGCCGGTGCCGACGTTCGTGAGTTCGGTGAGCTGCCCGGTGGCGACCTGGCGGGCGGCAACTTCGTGCGCCCCGCGCTCGTCGTGAACCCCGACCAGACCCTGCGCGTCGTCACCCTGGAGCAGTTCGGCCCGGTCATCCCGATCATCCCGTTCAGCACCGAGGACGAGGCCGTCGCCGAGGCGAATGACAGCTGGGCCGGCCTCGGCGGGTCTGTCTGGAGCGCGAGCCCCGAGGCCGCGAACCGCGTCGCCTCGCAGATGGCCTGCGGCTACGTCTGGATCAACGACCACGGAGCAACCCGACTCGACCTTCGCGCCCCGTTCGGCGGCATGAAGGAGTCCGGCTTCGGTCGCGAGCAGGGAATCGAGGGCATCCGGGCGTTCCAGGACACCCGAGCGGTCGCCACGATCGACGCGGCCGCCCTCGCGGCTCAGGCCCACTAGGCCGATTCGGCAGGGACGATCCCGCGACGTTGTACTTTGTGCGCGAAAAACTGAACTTTCGCGCACAAAGTACAACGTCGCGGATCGCCGACGGGGGGCGACGGGAGGTGTCACCCGGGCTAGAGGGTGACTACCACCTTCCGGGTGGAAACTCCCCCGCGCTGGGCGTCCAGGGCCGACTGGATCGACTGCAGGCCGTGGCCGAAGACGCGGGGCGCGGGGGCCGCGACGTACCGGCCTGAGGCCAGTGCCTCGGGCAGGAACTGTTCGAAGATCACGCTGCCGACCTCGTTGGCCTTGAGCGAGGTCGCGAAGATCGCCTTCGTTCGGATGCCACGCAGCAGGCATTTAATGCGGAATGAGGCTACGGAGCCCACTATCCGCAGCATCGTGCGGGGCAGCGCCAGAGGCCCACTCTGGCTGTCTGCGAGCCGCTCGAAACGGGCGTCGACACTGGCCGTGGAGATGAATCTGTTGCCCGCAGAACCCGTCAAACCCTTGAGTACATCGGCGCAGAGTCCGGCAGAGCCGTGCCCGATCGCCAGCACGCCGGCGAGCGTCTTGCCGGCCAGGGCCGCCCGCACATCCGACACTGCGCTCGAGCTGTTGTAGTCGAAGACCTGGCTCGCCCCGAGGTTCGTGACGTAGTCGAAGTTACGCGGCGATGCGGTCGTTACTACGTTGTAGCCGGCCGCCACGGCCAGCTGAATTGCGTTGCTGCCGACACTCGTCGAACCGCCCCAGATCAGCAGCGTCGAACCGATTGCAGCAGGAGCCGCAGGGGCCGCACTCGGATACTGCAGCGCCAGGTGGTCCTTCTGGAAGAGTCCGCAGGCCGCGGTCGCCGCGGCGAGCGGAAGCACGACCGCCTCCGAGAACCCGAGCGAGGCAGGGATCGGCGCCGTCATCTTCTCCAGCAGAACCGTGAACAGCTGGAACGCTCCCTCGGCGGCGTCGTTGCAGTCCTTGTCGGTGCCGACGGCCAGGCCGATGACCCGGTCACCCACGCCGAAGCGAGTGACGGCCGAGCCGATCTCGACGACCTCGCCCGCGACATCCGTGCCTAGGACGAAGGGCGGCTTGATCCACGGGAAAATGACATGCCCGACGAGCTGCAGCATCCAGTCGACGGGGTTGACGCTCACCGCACGGTTTGCGACGACGACCTGGTTCGCGGCCGGCGGCGTGTATGGGGCAGGCCCGACCTCAAGCTGCGACTTCGCAGAGACAAGCCAGGCGGCAGTGTTCGTGGGCATCGGCGTTCGTCCTTATTATTCAGGCAGAAGGAGCACCGAACAGGGAAAACTTACGGGCCGGCGAGCGCTACTTTACACACGGAATGCCACCCGATTGCAGCGGTGACGACCACTCGGTGTTGACGTTCGGCGATGCGGCGGGCGTCGAGTTGTCGGGCGCCGCGGCAGAAGGGCCCGAACCACTCGAGGAGGTGTCCCCCGACCCGGGCGCAGGATCCGCGGGGGCAGCCGGAGCGGCAGAAGCAACCGGAGCCAGCAGCGCCGCGACCGTCGAGTGGATCTGGTCGAGATCGACCGTGTTCACATCCTGGCCATTGATCGTATCGAAGCCCTGGATCGGCAGCGTCGTGAACGTGATGCCGCCGCCGGAGAAGTTCTGCACGTTCTGCGCAAAACTCAGGAGGTTCAGACCGTCATCGACCGCCACATTCTGGTTGGCGGTCGCGGCGAGCG
>CANFBG010000112.1 GCA_947444785.1 Microbacteriaceae bacterium
CCGGCCTCGGCGAGGCGCTTGGCGGCGGCGCGCATGCTCTCGTCGATGCCGAAGACCTCGTGCACCATGACGACGCCCGGCCAGGGGCCCTCGCCCTCGGGAACGGCGAGGATGCCGCGCAGCCCCGTGCTCGCGCCGGGGGTGGTGGGGGCCAGATCGATGTCCAAGACGCTCACAGTCATGCGCTGATCGTACGACAGCAGGCCCCCCGCCCTCGCACGCCGCTCTCGAATGTGACTGGGGGCATCCGTCAGCTATGATTACCAAGGCGTAAGCCATGGAGACGTCGCATAGTGGCCTAGTGCACCACCCTGCTAAGGTGGAGTGGGGGTAACCCCACCGTGAGTTCAAATCTCACCGTCTCCGCTGTACACAACTCCCGTGGATTACCACGGGAGTTGTGTTGTTTCCGGACGATGGTTCAAGGATTCGTCAGCGCGGGTGCTTGGCGCGGCCGAACTCGTCGACGGGCTCGTCGTCGGGGCGCTCAGGCAGGGGAGGCGCCGGGCAGTGCAGCACGGCATTGGTCGTGGAGTGATCGATCGAGTGCTCGGTCATCGGGCGCCCGCAGATGGGGCAGGGCTCGTCCCCTTTGACGGGTTTCTCGTTGGCGCTTGCCGCTTCATTCGTGCTGGCTGTGTCGGTCATAGCGACAGCGTAGGCCTCGATCCGCGGTCGCGATAGGGCAATTGGCCACCGCCACCGCCGCCCACGCGAACGCGACCACGGTCGCCACCGCTATTGCGAACGGCCGCGGATGCGCTTGGAGAGCTCGGCCGCCGACAGCTGGACCTTCGCCGCCAGGGCGGGCCACTCCGAGGGCGGAAGGGTTTCGCGGGCAAAGGTCACAGCGATTCCCGCGGCCGGCCAGCCGGCGTGGTCGGTGACGGCCACGGCGACACTGGCCATGCCCTCGGTGACCTCGCCGTCTTCGGCGGCGTAGCCATCCGCTCGCACGTGCTCGAGCAGGCGTTTGAGTTCGCCGTACCCTTGCGGGCCTGTGCCCGAGCCTTCATCGTGGCCTGCGCGCAGGGCAAATGCGGCTGAGTCCGGGAACAGCGCCCGCAGCTGGGCGCTGGGCAGGGTCGAGAGCAGGGCCCGGCCGCTCGCCGTGAGGTGGCTCGGCAGGCGCACGCCGACATCGGTGACGAGGGAGGGGCGGCGCGGGGCACGCTCCTCAATCAGGTACAGCACGTCTCGGCCGTGCAGCACGGCAAGGTGCGCGCTCTCGCCGATGCGGTCGACGAGGGCCGCGAGAATCGGCCGCCCGAGGCGCGTCAGCGGTTCCTGGCGCAGGAAGCCCGAGCTCAGCTCGAACGCCGCGAGGCCGATGCCGTAACGCCTGTCCTCGGGGAAGTGGATGACGAAGCCGAAGTCCTCGAGCGCCCCCAGCAGCCGATAGACGGTGGAGCGCGGCAGGGCGAGGGCCGCCGCCAGGGTGGCCGCGGCGACCGGGCCGCGCTGGCCGGCCAGAAAGGTCAGGATGCGCAGGCTCTGGCGCGCGGCAGGCACGTCTGTGCGCGCGCTGGTCTCGGCATCTGGGTTAATCATCTTGGATTGATTCTGTCGGGCAGTGTGGTGTTCTGCCTATCCGCCACGGAATCGACTTGCCGACATCTCTTTGCCGGCATCCCCCATTCGGGGGTAGTAGCGTGAAGCGTTGGGTAATCGCACCCCACGCAGAGATCTGAGGAGCCCACAATGACGTCCAACTTCCTGCTCGATTCTGCCTCTCCCGTTCGCCAGGCCCTGATCGGCTTCGCCCTCGGCGCCGCCGGAGACGTTCGGGTGAGCCTCGATCCGATGTTCGTCACCGCGGCCAGGCATGCTCCCGGCCGCCGGGTCGCCCTGGTCAGCGGGGGCGGTGCCGGCCACGAGCCGATGCACGCGGGGTTCGTCGGCGTCGGCGGACTGGATGCCGCGTGCCCCGGCGAGATCTTCACCTCGCCGCACAACCGCCAGATCTTCGCGGCCAGCAGTGCGGTCGCCCTGCCCGGCGGCGTGCTGCACATCGTGAAGAACTACACGGGCGACGTCATCAACTTCGGCATCGCCGCCGAGCGTCTTGCCGCCGACGGCATCGAGGTAGCGTCGATTCTCGTCGATGACGACCTCGGCAGCGAGGCCGCCGCCGCGACGATCGGCCGGCGCGGCACCGGGGTCACGGTCATCCTGGAGAAGATCCTGGGAGCCGCAGCCGATGCCGGTCTCGACCTTGCCCATCTGAAGTGCCTGGGCGACAGCATCGTTCAGCACTCACGCAGCCTCGCCGTCGCGAACGTCGCCCATACCTCCTCCGACACGGGCCTCGCGGCCTTTCACGTGACGCCCGGCGACCTCGAGTACGGCGTCGGCATCCACGGCGAGACCGCGGCCCAGACGATCCGGCAGCCGGGTCTCGCCGAACTCGTCACTCGGATGGTCGCCGAGCTGCATGAGGCCGTTCCGGACGCGGTTGCCGACGCCGCCAACCGCTACGTACTCTTCGTGAACGGGCTGGGCGCCACCACGGCGCTGGAGCTGCAGCACATTCTCGCGGAGGCCAGCAGGGCGCTCGTGGGCAACCACGATGCCGAGGTCGTCTCGGCGATCAGCGGAACCTACATCTCAGCCCTGGACATGCGCGGCTTCTCGATCACCCTGACCGCGGTCGATGACCTGTGGCTGCCGTTCCTCTTCGCCGAGCACGAGACGGCGCTGCCCCGCCCTCTGCCGGCCGCCGCGCTACTGCTCGACGACGCCCACCTCTTCGACGAAGCGCGGCTTCCCGGCGAATTGGATGCTGGCGACCAGCTGCCGCCGAGGCCCGCCGTGCCAGACGGCTTCCTCTCGTCGCTTCATCGGATCTTCACGTCGCTGCGCGGTGCCCTGAACGCCCTGGACCAGAAGGCCGGCGACGGCGACATGGGCAGCAATCTCGCGTCGGGCCTCGACCTCGCCGTCAGGGACTACGTGCCCGGAGCCGTGACCCTCGACGCGGACCTCAGCCGCCTCGCACAGGTCTACCTCGACGACGTCGGCGGCTCGAGCGGCCCCCTGTTCGGCCTCGTGTTCCAGGAGCTCAGCCGGGCCGTGGGCCGGGCGGCGGCCGTCGATGGCGCGGATGACGCATCCGTCGCGCGCGCGGTGACGACCGGACTGCGCTCCGGCCTGGCCGCTGTGCAGCGGGTCGGCGGGGCTGTCGCCGAGGATCGAACGATGGTGGATGCGCTGGGCCCCGCGGTGGCATCGGGCCTCGACTCCCTGACCGAGGCCTCCGTTCGGGCCGCGATCGAGGGAGCCCGGCACACGAGCGAACTCGTCGCCCGTCGCGGTCGCGCGAGCTACGTTGGCGCCCGGGCCGTCGGCACCCCCGACCCCGGGGCGGTCGCGGTCGCGATCATCCTCGTGGCGCTGCTGGAACACCTCACGCCGGCCGCAGACTCGCACGCGGAAGACCTCTGGCCCCTGATCGACGCCCTGATAACCGCCTAGCGGGAGTCTCCCGGCTCTGGCGCGGGTGGGGTCGCCGGGATTAGATGGGCCGCATGGCCCCGACCAGCGACTCCCTGCGCGGTCTGAGCGCGGCCGAGGTGCGTCAACGCACGGCGGCGGGCCTGTCGAATCGGGTGCCGACCGCCTCCAGCCGCAGCCTCTGGCACATCCTGCGCGGCAACCTCCTGACGCTGTTCAACGGGGTGGTGGGGGCATGCTTCCTGATCCTGCTCGCCCTCGGCCAGTGGCAGGACGCCCTGTTCGGCTTCGCACTGATCGGCAATGTGCTGATCGGGGTGGTGCAGGAGTACCGGGCCAAGCGCACCCTCGACGCCCTCGCCGTGCTGAACGCCCCCCGCGCGCGCGTTCTGCGTGACGGTGCCGAGGAGGAGGTCCCGCTGGCGGCCCTGGTGCTCGATGACATCGTCGTGCTGCACATCGGCGACCAGATCCCTGCGGACGCCACGATTCTCAGCCAGCAGGGGCTCGAGCTCGACGAGTCGTTGCTGACGGGGGAGGTGGGCCCCGTGTACAGGCACGTGGGCGACGAGGTTCTCTCGGGCTCTTCCGTCGTGGCCGGCCATGGCCGGGCCCGGGTCTGCCGGGTGGGGGCCGAGTCGTTCGCCAATCGATTCACCGCGGAGGTGAAGCTGTTCTCGATGGTCGACTCCGAGCTGCGGAATTCGATCAATCGCATCCTGCGGGTGATCAGCTGGTCGCTCATCCCGCTCGTGGCGATCGTCGTGAACGGGCAGATGCAGGCGCTCGGCGGCTGGGCCGCGGCGATCGAGAGCGGTGCGTGGCGGCAGGCGGTCGTGAGCTCGGTCGCCAGCATGATCGGCCTCATTCCGCTCGGCCTCGTGCTGATCACCAGCATCGCTTTCGCGCTCGCGGCGGTCACCCTGTCGAGGAACCAGGTGCTGGTGCAGGAGCTTCCGGCCGTCGAGGGCCTCGCGCGCGTCGACATCGTCTGCTTCGACAAGACGGGAACACTGACCGAGGGCGACATCGCGTTCGACGCGGTGCACGAGGTACGACAGCCGGATGCGGCCGCCCCGTACCCGCACCTGCACCCGCAGGCCGGCTGGCGGCGGGTGCTCGGCTGGTTCGCTGCCGACGAGAACGCCAACGCCACCGCGCGGTGCCTCAAGACGGCGTTTCCGGTGGGACCGGCGGATGCCGAAGGGCGCTCCCAGGTGGTGAGCGTTCCGTTCTCCTCGGAGCTGAAGTGGAGCGCCGTCTCGTTCGGCAAGGCCCGGCCGGACATCGCCGGGACCTGGGTGCTCGGTGCGCCCGAGCTCGTGCTGAGGCCAGGCCAGGCCGGCGTCGTGGCGGAGGCCGGCGCTCGAGCGCTCGCCGACGCCGCGGCGCTGGCCGCGACGGGCCTGCGCACACTGGTGCTTGCGCGCTCCCCATCCGAGTTGGGGCCCATTGCCGGGCCGCTGACCGGTGACCTGCTTCCGGCCGAGATGCAACCGGTCGTTCTGCTGACGTTCCGGGAGCGGATCCGCCCGGACGCCGCCCGAACCCTCGACTACTTCCGCGCGCAGGGCGTGGGCGTCAGGATCCTCTCCGGTGACAGCCCGCGCACCGTCGTCGCCGTGGCCCGGGCGGCCGGGCTGGAATTCTCCGGCGAGGGGTACGACGCCCGGCTCCTGCCGACCGATGCGGCCGAGCTTGGCCGCATCCTTGACCGGGAGACGGTCTTCGGCCGGGTCACGCCGACGCAGAAGCGCGACCTCGTTCGGGCGTTGCAGCTGACGGGTCACGTCGTGGCGATGACCGGAGACGGGGTGAACGACGCCCTGGCGCTGAAGCAGGCCGACATCGGGATCGCCATGGGTTCGGGCTCGGACGTGACGAAGGCCGTCTCACGTTTGGTGCTCCTGGACGGGGAGTTCTCGCACCTGCCTGGCGTGGTGGCCGAGGGGCGCCGGGTGATCGCCAACATCGAGCGCATCTCGAAGCTGTTTCTGAGCAAGACCTTCTACGCGTTCGTTCTTGCCGTCGCCTTCTCGGCACTGCTCTGGGAGTTTCCGTTCCTGCCGCGGCAGCTCTCGGCGATCGACGGCCTCACGATCGGGATCCCGTCGTTCGTGTTGGCGCTCGAGCCGAACCTGCGTCGGTACACGCCGGGGTTCCTGCGCCGCTCGCTCGCCTTCTCGGGTCCCGTCGGCCTCATCGCCGGCGCGACGGTCGTGACGCTGAACGTGTATCTCGAGCGGTCCCCCGGCGGCGGCTCCCTGTCCTCGAGCGCCGTGCAGACCGCATCCTTCATCGCACTGGGGCTGATGGGCCTCTGGGTGCTGGTGATCCTGGCCCGACCGTTCACCCTCCGGCGGATGCTGCTCGTCGTCGCCATGTACGCCGGCCTCGCCGGGTGCGTTCTGCTGCCGGCCGCCCGCGACTTCTTCAACCTGCAGATTCCGGATGCGCCGCTGCTCGCGGCCTCGCTGGTCGCGGCTGCCATCGCCTGCCTGGGAATCGAGATCTTTGTGCGATCACTCGGCCGCCTCCGCCGGTGGGGCTGGCGCGCCTAGGCGTCAGGCATCCAGGGCCTCGAGGCGCGCGAACGCGAGGCGAGCTTTTCTGGAGAACAGGAGCTGGCGTCTCACGAGCAGACCGATGAGGGCCAGTATGGCCACTGCCCCGACGATGATCCACCACGGAATGTTGACGAAGCTCGTCGACTGGGTGATGGCTGGCGCGGCAGAGGTCACTTCGGCTGTGATCGTTCCGATCTGAATGAATGCAGCCGGCGACAGTGTGGCGTGCAGTTCGACGGTGGCCCCGGGGAAGATGCTGTCGGGCGTGGTGAACGCGAGGGTGGTATTCGCACCGACGGCGCTGGCGAGAACGACCGACCCCCGTGGGTTCAGCGTGGTGTTTCCGGAGTTGGTGACGGGTAGCGTCACAGTGACATCGTCACCGCTCTGGGCCCACGACAGCGCCCCAGCGTCGAGCTTCGTGACGGCCTGCCCGGCAACATTCAGCATGATGCGAACTCCCTGGCGATTGACGACGTCAATTCGGACCGGGGTGCCGTTGGCATCCGAAGAAACCTGCCCGGTTTGCGTGGGTGCCTGGATTATCAGGCCGCCGATGTAATCACCGGGCGTCGTTCCGACGGGGATATTGATGGAGAAGGGCACTTCCTTCTCGGTCATTGGCGGCACTGTGATGCTCGGCGTCGTCAATGTCGTCCACAGCCCGAGGCCTATCGAAGTGCTGTCCTGAGACCCAAGGGACAAGAGACCCTGCGGGTTCGTTGTGCCGTCGACCACGTAGGTCAGTAGGGTCACTGGACTCGACGTTCCATTCTTGACGAGAGCGATTTCTTCGAGAGTCGTCCCGGCTGCGGCATCGAGGTGGAAGCTGTCAGCCTCGGTTGCCGGGCGGACTCCCAGAGCGCCGTTATCGACGGCCTGTGCTGTGCTTGCAAAGCCGAGGCATGCCACCAACGGCAGGAATATGAGGCCGGTCAAAATGGCGAATTGACGGGCAGAAGAAGTGCGCACGGGCTGGTGTCCTTTGGATGAGGCGAATACGCCCGGGTTGCGGGGCGCTGAGACGGGGACGCCGCCCGTCTCGGATTCGAGGCGGACGGCGGACATGCCCTGTGCTTACGGTGTTAGTTGCTGGTGAGCGTGTAGGTGACGGTCGAGACGTACGGGTTCATGTCGCCGGTAGAGCCCGCCTTGAAGTTTGAGCGGAACGCGTTGACGGGGATGGAAAGTTCGAACGTGGGGGTGAAGGAGAAGTTTCCCTTTCCCGATCCCGTCACTGCCAGCAGATTCTGACTGGTCGTATTCATCTGGTTGATCTTCACTGCGGCCGGCGGGCTGTCGGATCCTTCGCCGTCTTCGACGGTTCCCGTGGAAATTGACAGGTTTGAAACGACGATCGTTCGCACCTCGGTGTCTACTTCTCCTGCAGCGCTCGTGAAGTCTGTGGCACTGGCCTGAAGGTTCCAAGCACCGCCGGTGCCGCGTGCGTCCGTGACTGTCCATGCAGACGCGGCAGCGCCGGTCGCCTTCCGAACGTTCTTGCCGTCCAGAATCAGCGGGCCTTCGCCCAATACGAGGGGATTCACAACTGCGCTGTTTTCGAAGGACAGCGAGCCGCCGGCAACGGCACCCGAGAGGGCGTCGCCTTCGGCCGCCATGGCGGGAGCGACCGTGGCCGCGAGGATGATTCCAGTACTGGCGAGGATACTGAGGATCTTGGTTGAACTACGCATGAAAAGCTCCTTGTTTACTGAGTGGAAGAAAGTCCCACCCCTATTAAGGGGTATGTTCACGGCGACGCGCTACCAGATAGGCGACATTCGTCGAATTAATCGAAAAATAGCCGCTGAATTGGCAATTTGTGCCCCCAAACAGGGATATCAGTCGGGATGTGTACCCGCATCCGTGACCGGGAACGGTCTTCGACCGGCTCCCGGTGACGCAGAAACGGCCAATTGTGCCGCGCAGATGATGTGTCAGGATTGCTTCAGGTAAGAGCCCACCTGCATCCGCAATCTCGGCATCAAGCCCAAGCGCAGGAAGGGCGGGACGATGGTCATGCGAGACACTCGCCCCGTTTCGGCGCGTCTCACCGCCACGCGCGCCGATGTCGCAAAGCTTGCCGGGGTCTCCGCCAGCACGGTGACCTACACGCTGAATGGTGAACGGCCCATCTCCGACGCCACGCGCGAGCGGGTCGAGGCGGCGATGCGCGAGCTCAAGTACTCGCCGAACGTCATGGCCAAGGCGCTCGCGAGCAATCGCTCGGGGCTTGTCGCAATGCTCTTCCCCATCCGGGAGCGCGGCTTCAA
>CANFBG010000113.1 GCA_947444785.1 Microbacteriaceae bacterium
CGGGCCGCACCGGCCAGCGCCTCGTCATCGTGCTGAAGCGCGATGCCGTCGCGAAGGTCGTGCTGAACAACCTCTACAAGCACACGTCGCTGCAGGAGAACTTCGGCGCGAACATGCTTGCCATCGTCGACGGCATCCCGCGCACCCTCTCGATCGACGGCTTCATCTCCGAGTGGGTCACCCACCAGATCGACGTCATCGTTCGGCGCACCAGGTTCCGCCTGCGTGAGGCCGAGGAGCGGATGCACATCCTGCGCGGCTATCTCAAGGCGCTCGACGCGCTCGACGAGGTCATCGCCCTGATCCGTCGCTCGGCCACGGTCGAGAACGCCCGTGACGGCCTGATGGAGCTGCTCGATATCGACGAGGTGCAGTCCCGCGCCATCCTCGAGATGCAGCTGCGTCGACTCGCCGCCCTCGAGCGCCAGAAGATCATCGACGAGGCCGACGCGCTTCAGGTCAAGATCGATGAGTACAACTTCATCCTGGGCTCAGAGGTCCGCCAGCGCGAGATCATCGTCGAGGAGCTCACGGAGATCGTCGACAAGTTCGGCGACGACCGGCGCACCGAGATCATGCTCGGCTACGGCGGCGACATGAACATGGAAGACCTCATCCCCGAGGAGGAGATGGTGGTCACGGTCACCCGTGGCGGCTACATCAAGCGCACCCGCAGCGACAACTACCGCAGCCAGCACCGCGGTGGCAAGGGAGTCAAGGGCGCTACCCTCCGGGCGGACGACGTCGTCGAGCACTTCTTCGTCACCACGACGCACCACTGGCTGCTGTTCTTCACGAACCTCGGCCGGGTGTACCGCGTCAAGGCGTACGAACTCCAGGAGGCCGGCCGCGACGCCAAGGGCCAGCACGTTGCCAACCTCTTGGCGCTGGCACCCGACGAGCAGATCGCCCAGGTCCTGGACATCCGTGACTACGAGGCAGCGAAGTACCTGGTGCTCGCCACCAAGGGCGGCCTGCTGAAGAAGACCGCGCTGAGCGAATACGACACCAACCGCACTGGCGGCATCATCGCCATCAACCTGCGCGAGGGCGACGAACTCGTCTCGGCGATGCTCGTCGAGGAGGACAGCGATCTGCTCCTGGTCTCCAAGAAGGGCATGTCGATCCGCTTCACGGCGGACAACGACTCGCTGCGCCACATGGGCCGCTCGACGGCCGGCGTGATCGGCATGAAGTTCCGAAATGACGACTATCTGCTGGATGCCGCAGTCGTGTCCGACGAGGGTTTCGTCTTCGTCGTCACCGAGGGCGGCTTCGCCAAGCGCACCGCCGTTGAGCAGTATCGGGTTCAGGGACGAGGCGGCCTGGGTATCAAGGTAGCCAAGCTCCAAGAGGCCCGGGGCGATCTGGCAGGCTCCCTCATCGTGCAGGAAGACGAGGAAGTCCTAGTGGTTCTTGCCAGTGGCAAGGTGGTACGCTCTGCCGTGGCCGAAGTCCCCGCCAAGGGGAGGGACACCATGGGCGTCGTATTCGCCCGGTTCGCCGATGATGACCGCATCATCGCGCTGGCCAAGAACTCCGAACGCAACCTCGAATCGGACTCACTGGACGACTCTGAAGAGCCGCAGACAGCTGAGACCGTGACACCAGAATCCTCGGATTCCGGAAAGGAAGAATCGACGAATGACTAGTGTCGCCGACAGACTTGCCAAGAAATCCACCCGAACCGCCGCTGCCAAGCAGGTGCGGCTCCGGCTGGTCTACATCGACTTCTGGTCGGTGCTGAAGCTCGCCTTCCTCTTCGCCGTGATCCTGGGAGTCGTCAACATCGTGGCGTCGTTCCTGATCTGGTCGCTGCTGAACCAGACGGGCGTCTTCTCTTCGGTCAACACGCTGCTCCAGGAGATCGCGGGCAAGGACAACTTCAACCTGTTCGACTTCGCGTCTCTCGGCCAGGTTATGGGCTTTGCCATCGTGGTGAGCATCCTGAACGTCATCGTGATCACGGCGCTCAGCGCCATCGGTGCCGTGCTTTTCAACCTCGCCACCCGGGTCACCGGCGGCGTGATGCTGGGCTTCACCAACAAGTAGCAACAGATCTGCGTAAAGACGGCCTCTCAATTTACGTTTAACGGCCTCGGTACGGTAACGTACTAGAGGCCCACGGGGGCATAGCTCAGGCGGTTAGAGCGCTTCGCTGATAACGAAGAGGTCCAAGGTTCAAGTCCTTGTGCCCCCACAGATTTCGTAAGAGATCTCCCGAAAGATCGGGGCCTTAGCTCAATTGGCAGAGCACCTGCTTTGCAAGCAGGGGGTTAGGAGTTCGATTCTCCTAGGCTCCACAGTGCGACTCACTCAACTCCTCCGCTCACGCGGGGGAGTTTTGTGTTTCGGTTGACCCTCTGGTTTTCACTACACTGAAACCATGACAGCCCACACCCCTGCCCCCCGCACGCTTAAACTCGCTACGGTCGGGGCACTGGTTGCCTCCGCATTCGTCTTCGCCGCGGCATCGCCAGCGCTCGCCAACCAGGCAATCACGACCGTTACCTGGGAACTGGGTGCCTCACCCGTTTCCCAAACGGTCGGTAACTTCGCCTTCGACATCAATGGCAACTCGTCAAATCAGGCTGGCTTCACCGGCTGCTACTCGATAACCATCAATGGCGTTCGGTCGCTGCTGGTTTCGAACACGACCTGGGGCGCTGGAAGCACCGGTCCCATCGCTGCCTTCACAACCCCGACCACGGTCGCAGTAGAGCTGTGGAAGCACGTGGGCAATGCCATCGACTGCACCTGGGTCGGCAATGCTGCCCCCGACATCACGACCGGCATCGCGACGGTGCTGCCCCCGACCCTGGCCCTGAGCACCGACACGGTGTCTGGTGTGGCCGGCGAGGCCATTGCCCCGGTCATGGCTACAGAGCTCGGCCTTCTCAACCCGGCATACACGGTGTCGCCCGAACTCCCTGCGGGGCTGACTATCGATCCCGCAACCGGAACGATCAGTGGTACTCCGACCGCGGGGTCACCGTCTACGTCATATACGGTGACGGCGACCGGCCATGACGGACACACGGTTGAGGCGACAGTCATCATCACCGTGACCGCAGCCCTCGCCCACACCGGCGCCGACGTGTCGCCGCTCATTGCACTGATGGCCAGCCTGCTGGCCGCTGGCTCGCTGTTTGTGTGGCGGGCTCGACGCCAGGGCTGACCTCCGGGCCTGGAAGCGCCGAGAAATGGAAAGCAGGACCAAAGCTCCTTAGGAGATTCGCGGTGATTGGCGCAGGCTTGAGGGACTCGTTCTCTGAAGGGACTGCACACCATGGCGAATCCGATCGCAGGCTGGTACGACGACGGCTCCGGCCAGACGCGCTGGTGGGACGGCAAGGCGTGGACAACGCACACTGCGCTTGACACGGCCGTGGGCAGTGAACCTCTCACTGAGGTCGGCCCAGGTGAACCCGTGGCGCGCAAGCGGCCAGTCTGGCCGTGGTTCCTGGGCGGCGGCATCCTCGCCTTCCTGCTACTCGCGGGCGGGGGCGTGTTCCTGGCGCTGGGTCTGTTCGGCGGGATGAATGGCCAGTCGGCCCCGGCTGACACCGTCAAGCAGTTCGACAAGGCCTGGCAGACGAGTGACTGTGGCCTCGTCCAGAGCGTGACAACGGCCGAGTACCAGAAGAGCCTCGGCTTCGATGACTGTGCCACGTTCACCACGGCGGCTGCCTCGCTGGCAGACAGCACCAACGACTACAAGGTCAGCGTCGGCTCCGTCAAGATTCAGAACAACGACGCGGCCGTCCAGACCGTCGAGACCTACTACGACGTTCAGAAGGGCGAGAACGGCAGCACGTCGTACACCTACGACCTCGTCAAGAGTGACGGGAAGTGGCTCATCTCATCGGTGAGCAGCACGGGTTGACCCCGGGCCCAAAGAAAAGAGGAGCGAGACCCACGCGGGTCTCGCTCCTCTTTTTCGCTATCTTGCTACTCAGTCCTCGCCGCGCTCGGACTCGTCGTCGGCGATCCACAGCTCGTCGTCGGCGCGGAGCGTCTGCCAGAGGGCGTAGCCCACGCCAATGGCGGCGACGACGCCCAGTCCGATTGCCAGGTAGGTGCCCGCCGAGGCGCTCTTCTTCACAGGCTGCGGCTGGGTGCGGGCGATCAGTGACTGAAGCTGCGGATTGTTCGCGACCTGCAGCACGGCGGCGGCGGAGCCGATGGCCGAGCCGACGGCAGGCAGAACGTCACTCGAGAACCGGCTGCGCACCTCGCGGGCCGCTATCCGGGCCCCTTCGACGTTTCGGCCGATGCTCGCACCGAGGTTGTCCGCAGCGACGCGAACCCGGGGCATGACCTCTTCCTGGTTGAGCGCGGCGGCCTGGTGTGCGGCCTCACGCCAGAAATCGCCTGAGCGATCCAGCACGTCCTGCTGCTCAAGCCAAAGCTCGTATGCAGTTCCCTGCAGTTTCTTCAGCGCCTTCCGACGCGTCTTCGTAAGACTCATGACTACCTCCATCAGCGGAAAGAGCGCTATTGATAACAATCCTGCCACGCGAAGCCTAGCGAGTGTAGCCCGCCGCCTGACGATAAGCAGGAGATAATCTGTGTCCCACCTGCGTGCCTAGTGAGATATGAAACAATTGGAGTATGTCTGTACACACCCACGTAGCCACGATTCTGACCAACCACGGGACCATCACGGTCAACCTGTTTGGCAACCACGCCCCCAAGACGGTCAAGAACTTCGTCGGCCTCGCCACCGGAGAGATCGAATGGACCGACCCGGCAACGGGTAAGCCCACCAATGCAAAGCTGTACGACGGAACGATCTTCCACCGCATCATCCCGGGATTCATGATCCAGGGCGGCGACCCCCTGGGCCGCGGCACCGGCGGACCGGGCTACAACTTCGACGACGAGATCAGCCCCGAGCTGAACTTCACCCAGCCCTACGTTCTCGCCATGGCGAACTCCGGCAGCCGCGGTGGCCGCGGAACGAACGGTTCGCAGTTCTTCATCACGACGGCTCCGACGACCTGGCTCCAGGCCAAGCACACGATCTTCGGCGAGGTAGCCGACGACGAGTCCAAGCGCATCCTCGACAAGATCGAGAAGGTCGCCACCGACGGCCAGGATCGCCCGCTGGAGCCCATCGTCATCGAGAGCGTCACTGTAGAAGCCGTCTAGCGACCGCAGCCTCCTAGCGGTACACGAATCAAGAAGAGCAGGTCCGAATGTCTGGGGTTCCGGTGTCAACCGATAACTATTGCTACCGGCACCCCGACAGGGCCAGTTTCGTGTTGTGCCAGCGGTGCGGCCGTACGATCTGCCCCGAGTGCCAGGTGCAGGCAGCGGTCGGCGTGCACTGCGTGGAATGCGCCCGCGAGAACCGGTCGGTCCAGCCCAAGCCCCGCATCGTGACCGCATTCCGCAGTTCGAGCTCGGTGCCCATCGTCACGTACTCGATCATGGCGATCACGGTGTTCTTCTTCATCCTGCAGAGCCTGCCCGGAATCGGCAGCCAGGTCACGGGGGCTCTCCAGTACGCCGGCGTCTACACGCAGCCCGCAACCGGGGCCCCGTTCGAGCCGTGGCGCATGATGTCTACCGTCGTGATGCACGGCGGCATCCTGCACATCGCCTTCAACATGTACGTGCTGTTCATCTTCGGCCGGATGCTCGAGCAGATGCTCGGCCGGGGGCGCTTTCTCGCCCTGTACCTCCTAGCGGGCCTGGCCGGCTCCGTCGCCGTCGACTACCTGGCCTCGCCGTTCCAGGGCGTGGTGGGAGCATCCGGCGCCATCTTCGGCCTGATGGGCGCATTCTTCGTCATTCAGCGCCGTCTGGGCGCAAACACGACCCAGCTTCTCGTGCTGGTCGGAATCAACCTCGTGATCGGATTCATCCCGGGAACGAACGTGGCCTGGCAGGCACACGTCGGCGGCCTCGTGGTCGGCGCGCTCGTGGGGCTCATCTACATGGGCACCAGGAACGTACGGCAGAAGGGCCTGCAGATCGCACTTCTCGTCGCGGTCGGCCTGGGGCTGATCGCCCTGACGGCCGTGCGGGCACTGTTCTAGAACCGCTTGACAGCTCGAACAAAGTTATCCACAGCACTTTCCACATGGGGATAATTACAACCGTGTAATTGTCCCCCACGCGGGTTGTAATTCGTTAGCGCCAGCGGGTGGTCATCAGGAACCCGACGAACGCGATGCCGAATCCGATGAGGATGTTCCAGCTGCCTGCGGTCGGGATGGGGAACTTGCCCTGGCTCACGTAGAAGACGATGATCCAGAGGAGTCCGAGCAGCATGAAGCCGAACATGACCGGCTTGAACCAGACGGCGTTGGGGCTGTTGTCGTCTTCCACGTTGCGGGAGGCGCTGCTGCTGCCGCCAGACTTTGCGACGTCTTTGCGGGCTGGTCGTGTGTTGTCTCTGGCCATGCATAAATAATAGCCGGGAAAACTGGGTCTCCGACCTGCCAGTTGCGCGACAAGTGCCGTCAACCAAGGCGTCTTTCGGCCCAGTCTCCTACAATGAGTCAATGACTGACGACCAGCCAGCGGCCGGTGAGCCCGAAGCCTCCGAGCCGGTGCACGCCAGCCGCCGGGACGCCCGCGCGGCTCGAGAAGCCGCAGAAGCCACCGTGAGTGCAGCGAAGCCCGAAAAGGCAGCGAAGCCCGCAAAGGCACCGAAGCCCGACAAGGCACCCAAGCCCGACAAGGCTGCGAAGGTGAGTGCGCCCGCCGCCCCCCGCAGCATCGGCACCCGGATAATCGGCATCTTCGGGGAACTCCTGATCACCGTCGGCGTGCTCGTGCTCCTCTTCCTCGGCTGGCAGCTCTGGTGGAACAGCATCGTCCTGGGAAATGAGCAGTCGGGTGCGGCCACGGCTCTTGCCGACGAGTGGCAGAGCGCGACACCGACGAACGGGCCTGCTACCCCCGCTCCTACGCCGACGAGGGCGCCGGGATCGACGATTCCTGATTACGGTGTTCCGCCGGTGCTCGCCGCGCCGGGCGGGGCTGCTGACTTCGGCATTCTCTACGTTCCCCGGTTCGGCGACGGATACAAGCGCACCATCAGCGAGGGCATCGACCCGGGAACCGTGCTGAACAAGGGTGGGGCCGGCCACTACTCCGACTCGCAGATGCCGGGTGATGTCGGGAACTTCGCCATCGCCGCGCACCGCGACGGCTGGGGCAGCGCGTTCATCAACATCAACGAGCTGCACCTGGGTGACGCCATCTATGTGGAGACGAAGGACGGCTGGTACACGTACCGCTTCCGTGGCCTGGAGTACGTCAGCCCCTTCGGCGTCGGCGTCGTCGATCCGGTTCCCCAGGTGAAGAACGCCACCCCGACGGACCGACTCATCACGCTCACGAGTTGCAACCCGCTGTATATCGCCTCAGAGCGCATCATCGCCTACGGTGCATTCGAGTCCTGGCAGCCCCGCTCAGCGGGTGCTCCGGCCGAGATCGCCGCCTACGTCGGAACGGGGAATTAGAAAATGTACGCTGCCCTCTTCGGAATCATCCCGGGCCCGCTGTGGCTGCGCATCCTGATTTCTGTCATCGTCGTCGGTGCCGTGCTCTTCGCACTGGCCGGATGGGTTTTCCCCTTCATCGACTCGATGATGACGCCGGCCCAGGTGACGGTCAACTGATGACGAAGGTTCTCGTCATCGACAACTACGACAGCTTCGTCTACACGCTGAACGGCTATCTCCTTCAGCTGGGCGCCGAGACTACGGTCGTTCGAAACGACTCGTTCGCCGAGGCAGACATTCCCGCGACCCTCGCCGAGTACGACGCCGTTCTCATCTCTCCCGGCCCGGGCAAGCCCTCCGAGGCCGGCGTTTCCGTTGCCGTAGTGCGGGCGGCCGTCGCATCCGGCATGCCACTGTTGGGAGTGTGCCTCGGGCATCAGGCCATCGCCGAGGCCCTGGGTGCCACGGTGACCAATGCCGAACAGCTCATGCACGGCAAGACGTCGTTCGTCGAGCACGACGGAAGCAGCTTCTACGAGAACGTGCCGAGTCCGTTCACCGCCACCCGGTACCACTCGCTCGCGGTCGTGACCGATACCGTTCCCGAAGAGTTGATCGTCACATCCTGCACCGCCGACGGCGTGATCATGGGCATGAGGCACGTGAGCGCGCCCGTCTTCGGCGTGCAGTTCCACCCGGAGTCGGTTCTCACCGAGGGCGGCTACCGCATGATCGGAAACTGGCTCGCCGAGGCAGGCCTGGCCGGCGCGCAACTGAC
>CANFBG010000114.1 GCA_947444785.1 Microbacteriaceae bacterium
CCTACGGATTCAGGCAAGTTCCGCTCGGGGTGCTGGTGGATTCACCCCGCCCGAGGATATTTCCCTCCCCGGAGCGGATGCGGGCGACGTGCAAATCGCTATTGACGCGAGCGACCTGGTCACCGTGGTCTGGGAACGAGGGATTGACGCCATCAGGAACATCCAGGCCAGCCGCCGGCAGAACGGCGGTCCGTGGGCGACGCCAATCGATCTGACCCAGGTCGATGGCCTGGCGTCCTTCCCCGAGGTGGTCGTCGACCTGGCCGGCAACGTCACCGCGACGTGGCTCCGTGGGGACGTCGAGAGTGTGATCGTGCAAGCAAGTTCTCTGGCCAAAGGAGGCGCCTGGTCACCTCCGACCTATGTTTCCTCCCCGACAGGCGCCGTGGATTACCAAGACATCGCCGCCTCGCCGAGTGGCCTTGTGGTAGCGGTCTGGGGCAGATACGACCTCCCCGACGACACGGTGCAAGCCAGCTTTCTGACAGCCGTGCCCGAGGCGGCCCCGCCAGCCCTGGCCAGCACCGGGGCCACCGCAAACGTGCTCGGGATGACCGTCAGCGGCTCAGCCTTCGCCCTGCTCTCAGGGTTAGGCCTTGTCTGGCGGGCGAGACGTAAAACCTCCGTCGGCTGACGCGACCTCTCGGTTAGCCCCAGACCTCGTCGGCGAGCTCGACGACCGAGCGCACTTTGGCCCACTGCTCATCGGCGGTGAGCTCGTTGCCCTCCTCGGTCGAGGCGAAACCGCACTGCGGACTGAGGGCGAGCTGCGCGAGAGGCACGATGCTGGCGGCCTCGACCAGGCGAGCGCGGAGCACGTCCCGGTCCTCGAGCTCCCCGGACTTGGTCGTGACGAGGCCCAGAACGACGACCTTGTCTCCCACGGGCAGGAAGCGCAGCGGCTCGAACCCGCCAGCCCGCTCGCTGTCGTACTCCAGGAAGTAGCCGTCGTAGTTGCAGACAGCCAGAAGCTGCTCAGCCACGGGCTCGTAGCCGCCTGATGAGATCCACGTCGAGCGGAAGTTGCCCCGGCAGACATGGGTCGTGATGACCATGTCGGCGGGCTTGTCGCGAATCGACGCGTTGATGAGGGCGGCGTATCGCTCGGCGAGGTTGTCCGTGCGGATGCCCCGCTCAGCCGCCTTGGCAAGCTCGGCTTCCGAACAGAGGTAGGCCCACGCCGTGTCATCGAACTGCAGGTAGCGGCATCCGGCATCGTAGAACGCCTGCACGGCGGCACGGTAGGCGGCAGCGAGGCCCTCGAAGAGCGCATCGTGATCAACGTAGGCGGCGGGGTTCACCGCATCGCGCTCAAGTCGGAAGTGCAGCACGGTCGGTGCGGGAATGCTGAACTTGGGCACGAGGCCCGCCTGCTCGGCGAGGGGCTTCAGATACCGGAAGTGCTCAAGCATGGGGTGATCGGCGGGGAAGCCGATGGTGTCGGTGATGCGCAGCCCGCGCGGCTTCGTCTGAACCCCCTGGAACTGGATCCCGTGGTCTAGTTCGACCACGTCGACGCCGTCGAGCATGCCGAAGAAGTCGAAGTGCCACCACGAACGGCGGAACTCGCCGTCTGTTGCCAGCCGCAGGCCGGCCGCGGCCTCGGCGGTGACGAGCTCGGCGATCGCCGCATCCTCGACCCTGGCCAAGTCGGCTGCGTCGATCTCGCCCAGGGCGTGCCGGGCGCGGGCCTCAGCGACGGCGGCCGGGCGAAGAAAACTTCCGACGATATCGGCACGAAATGGCGGGTTCACAGTCATGGAAATACTTTACGACCGGGGCACGCATCCTGCACGCCAAAAGGGACGCTCAGCGCGTGAACTCATAGGGAGTGGTGCTCGACACGGCGAGAAGGCCTGAGCGTTCGAGGATGGGACGCGAGAACTCCGTCGAGTCGCTGTGGATCAGCGTCTTGCCCATGCCGATCGCCGATCGTGCGCGGGCCGCCGTCAGGGCGCGGTAGATCCCCTGACCTCGCCATTCCTGTTTGGTCGCACCACCCCAGATGCCCGCGAACAGGGAACCCCGAACCGGCTCCAGTCGGCCCGCCGACACGATCTTGCCCGCCGCCTCCGCGACCCAGAGCTCCAGGCCCTCGACGAGGGACAGCCGCCGGAGCAGGTCATCGGCGGCACTCGTGGAGACGGGATCGCCGAAGACCGCATCCTGCATGGCACTCATCGCGCGAACGTCGACCTCCTCGGTCACCCGCCGCAGGGTCACGCCGGCAGGCAACGCGACCTCGATGACCAGGGCCTCGGCGTCGCCGATCATGATCGACTCGGGGTCATCCGGCACGAAGCCGTTCTCCAGCAGGGCTTCGTGCAACCCTGGGGCATGGTCATGGCCGCGCGTCTTCCACTCGACCCGCTCGATGTCGGCCAGCTGGGTGAAGTGCTTCAGTGCATCGACGACGAGCCGCTGGATCGCGTCGGAATCCGCCCCGCCGAGATCTTGATAGGTGATGAAGCCGCGCCCGCCGGCGAACGTCACCAGCCGCAATGGGCCCAGACGGGTCACGTCGAGGGCACTCGGGGTTTCGGCATCGGTGCGGAGCTCTGCGTCATACGCGGCAAGAAGGCGAGCACGGGTCGCATTTTCATCGAGGGTCATCACCCCAGTCTGCGCTCTGTGCCCGGCACCGCCAGCGCTGACGCCGCCGCCATGGCGCAGCGCAGCGCATGACAGCATGAATGGATGCCCACAGAATTCGAACCAGGACTGGTGCCCGAACTCCTCGTGCGGAACCTCGAAGCAAGCCTCGCCTTCTGGCGTGGGCTCTGCGGTTTCGAGCTCCGCTATGGCCGGGAAGATGAAGGCTTCGCCTATGTCTGCCTCGGGCGCGCGCACGTCATGCTTGAGCAGGAAGGCCTGGGACGCAACTGGGTCACCGGCGATCTCGACGGGCCTCGCGGGCGCGGCATCAACTTTCAAGTCACCGTGCCCGACATCGAGCCGACCCTCGCCTCACTCCGCACCGCCTCGATCGCGCTCTTCATGCAGCCGGAGCAGAAGTGGTACCGAACGGGGGATGAGGAATCCGGCGTACAGCAGTTTCTCGTCGCCGATCCCGACGGGTATCTCATCCGCTTCCAGAGCCCACTCGGTCGGCGGGCCGTTTCGACGGCCGCGGCGGAACCACTCAGCTGATCAGCGCGTCAGCCACCACTTAGGGGCTCGCGTGAGCGCCGTTGACGATCATCTGGGCGGCAGGCAGGACATATCGGCCTTCCTGGCCATCACGTACGCGGTCAGCAAACGTCTCGTGGATGAGCAGGTCGACGTCGGTACCCGCCTCGTCGACGGTGCAGCTCGCATAGTCGAGCCGGTAGCCGACGGCGCCACTCGCGTGGGCAGTTGTGAGGACTGCGCTCGGAGAGGCAAAGGTTTAGTTTGGAGTGAAGACAGCGCCGAAGCTCAAGGCCACACTGAGGGGAATCCGAATCGTGAAGAAACGAAGCGCAGTGGCCCTCCTGAGTGCAGCGGTCCTCATACTTACCGGATGCGCGAACCAGCCGGGGGCATCCGGTTCGAGTGAAACGGCGGCTACTGCGTCGCCCACTGCTGTTGTCTCTTTCCCGATGCCCGATCTCGGGCCGTCACCGGCACCTCAGGTCTTGGATGCTGCGCAGACCGAGGCTCTTCGACTCGCCGAGCAAGACCGGCTCTGGGCGGGAGTGACCGGTCAATACACCGATGCCACTCGACCCGCCGACACTTTTGCCGGGTACCTCGACGACAGCCAGCGCCTGGCCAGCATGAAGAAGTGCATCACCGATGCGGGCCTGAAGCTTGACACGGGCACGGATGCATCGGGCACCGTCGTAGATTACGGTGCGAGCACGACCACCCGAGAGGAATCGATCGCCTCGTTCAGTTGCCAGACCGCGTTCCGCTCGGCGCCGTCGACCCCGCCCTCGTCCGACCAGCTGGGCTACATGTACGACTACCTCACGGAGTTTCTCGTGCCCTGCTATGCGGCCAACGGAATTGCGAACCAGCCTGCGCCCTCGAGGACCCAGTTCGTCGCGCTGTGGCCGAACCAGGGCTGGTTTCCCACCTCTGGGTCGGCGCTCATGGGAACCGAACTCGACACCCAGTTGAACGCAGCCTGCCCGCCAGCTCGCTAGCTACTCAGTGACCTGCGCGCTGACCTCCTCGAGGAATGAACGCGACTGCTTGACCCCACTTCAGGGGTCACGAAACGCGCCGCCGTGGTGAGGCAGTTCGGTCACAACCTCACTTTCGACGAGGTTCCCGTGCCGTAGCCCGGCCCAGGTCAGGCCCTGGTGAAGCTGATCAGCAGCGGGGTCTGCCACACCGACCTGCACGCTCTCGAGGGCGACTGGCCGGTCAAGCCGAGCCCGCCGTTTCCCGATGGCGCCGACCTGATCGAGATCGCCCCCGTGCTCTGTGCCGGCGTGACCGCCTACGAGGGTCTGAAAATGACCGAGGCCCATTCAGGCCAGTGGGTCGTTATCTCCGGCATCGGCGGCCTCGGGCACACGCCGTTCAGTATGCCAAGGCCATGGGCCTGCGGGTCGCCGCAGTGGAAGTCGCCGATGACAAGCTCCTCACCGCCGTTCACCCGCAGGCATTCGGCCAGGCCACCGGCATGGCCCGTCGCGACGGAACCATCGTCTTCAACGGACTGCCGCCGGGAGAGTTCCCGGCACCAATCTTCGACATCGTGCTGAAGGGGCAATGGACGGTCGAGTCGTCATCCAATACTGACCCAGAAGACTTCCGACCACGTGCCAACGTGGACGTTCTAGGTGCAGGAGCTGACCTCGTTTGAGCTGCTTGTCACAGAACCCGACGAGTTCACCAACGTCGTCAGGAGTCGCGTCGGCCCAACAGAACAGTTCGCAACGACGATGGCCGCGGGCGTGACCAAGACGGGACCCGTGTTGGTCCATGGGGTGATCTGACTCAGTGGCAGAGACTGCCATTGATACGACAGGATGCCGCATCCCTCTGGGTTATCGAAGGTCGCCGCACTGATCTGGTCGACTGTGTTGAACCCCGGTGAAACGAGGAACGACGTCTGGATCTGAGCCGCCGCCAAAGCGGTCGGCGCGCCGGCTGCAGCGAACGCGCTTGGTGGGGGTGCCAACGCGAGCCCGCCCACAATAAGAAGCAGAGGGATGGCCAGCGCGGTAATCCGACCGCGGGTGTGCCTCATCTTTACGATCACGACCACGCCGATCACGACCAAGACGACGGCCACGACAATGCCGACGGTGAGTGACGTCGCATCCAGGCCGGTGTTGGCCAGGGTGGCAACCGGGTCGAGTGTCGACGCCTCGGGAACCGGGCTGACGGGTGTGGGGATCACACAGGGTGCGAGCACCGGTGGCGCGGGGGGTGGGGGAGGCATGAATAGAACCTACCGGTGTTGACCTGAGTTAGTAAAACGACTTCAGCCGCGTCGGGCGCCGGAATCCTTGAAGAATTAGACGGACGCAAGACTCAATGCCAGGTACGGAGCCGTGCGGCTCGTCGGGTGGGCAGCCACCGTCCGTGGGGTTCCCGCGGCAACGATGAGGCCGCCCTTGTCGCCGCCCTCGGGGCCGATGTCGATGACCCAGTCGGCGGCGGCAACCACGTCCATGTCGTGTTCGACCACGATGACGGTGTTCCCGGCATCGACCAGCCGATTGAGCTGCGTGAGCAGTAGGAGCACGTCGGCAGGATGCAGCCCGGTCGTCGGCTCGTCGAGAACGTAGAGCGTGTGACCCCGGCGGGCGCGCTGGAGTTCGGTCGCGAGCTTGATGCGCTGGGCCTCTCCGCCGGAGAGCTCGGTGGCCGGCTGGCCGAGGCGCAGGTAGCCGAGGCCGACCTCGCGCAGCGTCTCGAGGCTGCGGAGTGCGGAGGGCACATCGGCTAGGAAGTCTGTTGCCGCATCGACCGTCAGACCGAGCACCTCCGCTATATTCTTCCCGGCGTATGTGACCTCGAGTGTCTCCGGGTTGTAGCGCGATCCGCCACAGTCCGGGCAGAGGGAGTAGCTTCCGGGCAGGAAAAGCAGACCAACCGAGACGTATCCTTCGCCAAGGCAGGTCTCGCAGCGGCCCCCCGGCACGTTGAACGAGAACCGGCCCGCGCCGAACTTTCGGCTTCGGGCCGCGGGGGTCGCGGCGAATGCCGAACGCACGGCGTCGAACAGGCCCGTATAGGTGGCGAGGTTGGAGCGGGGTGTTCGCCCAATAGCCTTCTGGTCGACGCGCACCAGCCGGTCGATGGCGTCGGCCCCGGTGATCGCGTTGACCGTCGTCAGGTCGTCGGACGCGGCATCCGCTTCGTCATCAGTGCCCCCGGTATCTCCGGCCTCGCCCGTGGCCGAACCCGTCGAGGCGGTCGAGCGTTCGGGGTCCTGATCGGGGTGAAGGTACAGGCCGACAGCCTCGGCGAGCACCTGGCTCACCAGCGTGGACTTGCCGGAGCCGGAGACTCCGGTGACCGCGGTCAGCACGCCGAGCGGGAATTCGGCATCGAGGCCGTGAAGATTGTGCCGGGTGATTCCCGTGAGGGCGAGCCAGCCGAGCGGGTCCCGCAGTGCCCGGGCAGCCGGAACCGGGCGCTGGTCGGCGAAGAGGAATTCACGCGTGACAGATTTGGGAACGTCGGCGAGTCCCGCCGTCGGTCCGCTGTAGAGGACCACTCCGCCGCTTTCCCCAGCGCGCGGGCCGACGTCGATGACCCAGTCCGCCCGGCGAACAACGTCCATGTTGTGCTCCACCACGAACACCGAGTTGCCGCTGGCCTTGAGCTCTTCAAGCACGGCGAGCAAGGGTTCGGCATCGGCGGGGTGCAGGCCCGCGGACGGCTCGTCGAGCACATAGATGACCCCGAAGAGGCCGGAGCGCAGCTGGGTGGCGATTCGCAGTCGCTGCATCTCACCGGGGGAGAGGGTGGGGGTCGCTCGCCCGAGGCTCAGGTAGCCGAGGCCGAGCTCGAGCAGCACGTCGAGCCGGCGGATCAGGTCGGTGGTGATCGTCGAGGCGGGGGAGTTGCCGGCGCCGGGCTCACCGAGGGCGTGGCGGAGCTCGGTCAGCGGCAGGGAATTCATGTGGGCGATCGTGTGGCCACCGACCGTGACGGCGAGTGCTTCCGCCCGAAGCCCGCTGCCGCCGCAGAGAGTGCACGGCCCCGACTCGACGTACTTCAAGACCCGGTTGCGCACCGACGCGCTCTTCGTATCGGCGAGCGTGTGCATCACGTAGCTCTGAACGCTCCAGAACCTGCCCTTGTACGGTCGCGGGCGTTCGCGCTCCGGCATGATGTCGACCACGGGCTGTTCCTCGGTGAACAGGATCCAGTCCCGCTCTGCCCGAGGCAGCGTGTTCCAAGGCACGTCGACGTCGTGGCCGAGGGCCGTGACGATGTCCCGCAGGTTCTTGCCCTGCCATGCACCCGGCCACGCGGTGATGGCGCCGTCGCGGATGCTGAGCGTCGGCTCGAGCACCATCGACGCCTCCGTCACGGTGAACGCAGTGCCTAGCCCCTGGCATTTCGGGCACGCGCCCATTGCCGTGTTCGGCGAGAACGAATCCGACTCGAGGCGCGGGGCGCCCGCCGGATAAATTCCTGCCCGGGAATACAACATGCGCATGGAGTTCGAGAGGGTGGTGAGCGTACCCACGCTCGAGCGTGAACTGGGAGTTCCCCGACGCTGCTGAAGGGCGACGGCCGGCGGCAGCCCGGTGATCTCATCGACCTGGGGCGTGTGGCCCTGTTGGATCAGGCGCCGAGCATACGGCGCGACGGATTCGAAGAAGCGGCGCTGGGCCTCGGCAAAGATGGTTCCGAACGCCAGCGACGATTTGCCTGACCCGGACACCCCCGTGAACGCGACAATCGAGTCCCGCGGCATGTCCACATCGACGTTCTGCAGGTTGTTCTCCCGGGCACCGCGCACCCGCACCATGCCGGGGTTCACGGAACGAGCATCTGACGAGGCATTCGAGGAGTCTGGCACCCGGCTCACTCTAGTTCGGGCTTCCTGAACAACTGTCCCGATTTCAGCGAGGGTGGATCAGGCGCACTTTGACTGTCGAGATGACCGCGATCGCCTAATTGATTCCGACGAGGGCGGCGCTGCGCTCCCAGAGGCCGTCGACGAGCGCGTCGTCGAGG
>CANFBG010000115.1 GCA_947444785.1 Microbacteriaceae bacterium
CATAGCCGGCCATCGACGCCAGCAGGGTGGCAACCGTGGCGCCGATGACGGCGTAGGCGAGGCTGTTCAGCATCCAGCGCAGGAACACGCCGTCGCGGTACGCGATGAGGTTGCCGATGTTCGCAAAGAGGTTGAAGTCCGCGAACAACAGGGGCGACGTCGAGGTGAACTGGGCGCGGTCCTTGCTGGAGGCAACGAGCAGCCACCAGATGGGAATCAGGAAGTAGAGCGTCGAGATGACCATGACGAGCATCGCCGCACTGCGAGAGAACAGGCTCTCCCGCGACGGTGCGCTCTTGGGCTTTCGGCCCCGCGTGACGATGGCCGTTGTGTTGGTGGCGATGCCGGCATCCGACGCCTCGATCTTGGTTATCGCCATCAGTCAGCGCTCCTCTGGGTGAATTTCAGTACCCCGAAGGACAGGGCGAAGGTGAACAGGGCCAGCACCACACTCATCGCCGCAGCGAGGTTCACGTTGGGGATGGATGCCGTCGAGTAGATCGTGAGGTTTGGCGTGAAGGTGCTGCTGACCGCAGAGGTGAAGGTCTTGAACACCTGCGGCTCGGCCAGAAGCTGGAGCGTTCCGATGATCGAGAAGATCGAGGTGAGTGTCAGCGCGGGCAGGATCAGGGGGATCTTGATGGAGAAGGCGATGCGGATCTGCCCCGCGCCGTCGAGCCGCGCCGCCTCATAGATCTCGGTCGGGATTGCGAGCAGCGCCGAGTAGATGATCAGCATGTTGTAGCCGACATAGACCCAGGTCACGACGTTGGCGATAGACCACAGGATCAAGTCGGCGCCGAGAAAATCGATGCCCTGGGTGATGGCCGTGAACGGAGACAGATTGGGCGAGTAGAGAAAGCCCCACATGATCGCGGCGATGACCCCGGGCACGGCATAGGGGGCGAAGAACGCGAGCCGGAAGAACCGCTTGCCCTTGACCAGCGGCGAATCCAGCAGAAGCGCGAGCAGCAGGCCGAAGCCGAGCATCACGGGCACCTGCACGACGCCGAAGGCCAGCACCCTGAGGATCGACTCCCAGAACGGGCCGTTGGTGAACACCTGGATGTACTGGGTCAGCCCGCCGAATACCTGCGTGGCCTTGCCGAAGGTGCCGACGCGTTCGACGGTCTGCAGCGACTGGAACACCGCGTAGGCGATCGGCACGATGTAGAACAGGGCGAAGAACACCGCGAACGGGCCGACGAAGATCGCGATGGCCTTGCGATGCGAGATTCCCCGGGGTTTTCTCTGCGTCTTCTCAACGAGCGGATGCTCGGCTTCAAGCGTCACTGTGCTGCCCTTTCATGATTGTCGTGCTTCGATGCGGCGTCTGGGGCGCCTTGGCGAACGACCCGAGCCGAGCCGCCTGGCACGGTGACCGCCCCGACGACGGCCTGGCCGGTGGTCAGCTCGATGCCGTCGGCGGCAGCGATCGTCACCTCGTCGGCGGAGTGGTTGATGACGAAGGTGTACCGGTAGGACTCGTTGGAGCGCACGACCAGCTCGACTCCGCTGGGCAGGGAATTCGGCTGCAGTCCCGCATCGGCGAGAACGGTGCCCAGAAGGGCGGCGTAGTCGTCGACGGCGAGATCGGTTGCGATGTAGATCGCGCGGCCTGCTCCGAAGCTGTTCGACGTCACGGCCGGCCGGCCGGCCACGGGACCGTCGCGGAACGAGTCGAGGGGCACGGCGGTCACGGTGCGAACGAGCTCGGTCCAGATCTTTCCGGTTGCCCCCGAGTCGAGGATGACGCGCTGGTCAGGTCTGAGGGGAAAGAACTCCTCGGTCCACGCCCCGAGCAGGTCGACGAACGCACCCGGACGGATGCGACCGGTCGGGTCGACCCGCAGCCGGTCGTCATTGTCGACCAGGCCGGAGAAGAAGGTGATCACCGCGGTGCCGCCGCCGGCGGTGTAGTTGCTGATGACGCCGGCTTCGGCATCCGTGAGCAGGTAGAGGCACGGAACGAGTACGAGGGCGTAGCCCGAGAGGTCGGCCCCGGGTGGCACCATGTCGACCGTCACGCCGTTTCGGCGCAGCGCCTCGTAGGCGGCGTGCACCTGCTCGAGGTAGCGAACGGCGCTGGACGGCTGGGAGTCGCCCTCGGCGGCCCACCACGACTGCCAGCTGAAGATCATCGCCACGTCGGCCTCGACGCGGGTCTCGGCGACCTCGGCAATGCTTCTGAGCACGCGGCCGAGCTCCAGGGTGTCGCGCCAGATCTTCGAATCGGTGCCGGCGTGGGGAAGCAGTGCCGAGTGGAACTTCTCCGCCCCCTGGCGGGAGGCGCGCCACTGGAAGAAGCAGATGCCGTCGGCGCCGCGAGCGACCTGCGTGAGCGAGTTCAAGACAAGCTCGCCCGGCTGCTTGGCTATGTTGTGAGGCTGCCAGCTGACGGCGCTGGTGGAGGACTCCATCAGGATCCAGGGGTCTCCCCCGGCAAGCCCACGGGTCAGGTCGGCGGCGAAGGACAGCTCGCTCTGCGGCAGGGCGAGGCGGTTGTCCAGGTAGTGGTCATTCGCGACGACGTCGACATCGCTTGCCCACTGCCAGTAGTCCATGTTTCGAATGTGGGCCGTGACCATGAAGTTCGTGGTCACCGGGATGTGGCTGGCCGCCCGCACCACGTCGGCCTCGCTGCGGTAGTAGTCGAGCAGTTCGTCGGAGGAGAAGCGCGAGAAATCGAGCTTCTGGCCGGGGTTGATGCTGGAGAGCGTGAGCCTCGGCGGCAGGATCTCGGCCCAGTCGCCGTAGCGCTGGCTCCAGAAGGTCGTTCCCCACGCGGCGTTCAGGGCGTCGATGTTCTCGTAGCGGGTCTCGAGCCAGCGGCGAAAGGCCTCCGCCGAGACGTCGCAGTAGCACAGGGCGTTGTGACAGCCGATCTCGTTCGACACGTGCCAGAGGGCAACGGCAGGATGCGAGCCGTAGCGCTCTGCGACGCGCTCGACCAGGGCCAGGGCGCGCTCCCGAAAAATCGGCGAGCTGGGGCAGTGCGCCTGCCGACCCCCCGGGAATCGCGTCGTGCCATCGGCCGCGACGGGAAGGATCTCGGGATGCTTCGTGGAAAGCCACGGCGGAGTCGAGGCAGTTCCCGTGCCGAGGTTGATGCGAATCCCTGACTCGTGGAGAAGGGCGATGATCGCATCGAGCGAGTCGAAGTCGAACTGACCCTGCTGGGGCTCGATGCTAGCCCAGCCGAAGATGTTGATCGCAACCAGACCCACCCCCGCCTCGGTCATGAGAGCGACATCCGACTGCCAGACGGACCTGTCCCACTGCTCGGGGTTGTAGTCACAGCCGAACAGAATGCTCGACTGCTGCCAGCCCCGTGCTGCTTCTGCAGTGGTGTGTCTCTCCATGCGGGGCGCGCCTCCTTTGGCGATTGATGACGTGCAACCGAACTGTGTCTTCTCCGAACCCTGTCTGTGCGCGTGCACAGAGTTGGCTGGCTAAAAGCCGTTTCGTGTTCTGGGAGCGTTCACAGAATAGGTCGAAAATTCCGATCCCGTCAACTCCGGACGGTAACGGTTGGGTCACAACTGTGCACGTGCACAGAAACGCACGCCGTGCACGTGCACAACCCCGCCACTCCGGGCGACTCTCTGCCGCTAATATAGGCAAATGAATGCGCCCCCCGACCGGCCCCGGAGAGCAACGATCTTCGACGTTGCGGCGGCGGCAAACGTGTCCCGAGGCACGGTGTCCCGCGTGCTTAACGGCGAGCCCTACGTGTCAGAGGCGGCCCGCGAGGCGATCGAGGCGGCGATCGCCAAGGTCGGCTACGTGCGAAACATGGCTGCTCGCAACCTTGCGACGCAGCGCACCCGTGCGATCGGCCTGGTGATTCACGAGCCGCACCAGGTGTTCCTGGAAGATCCCAACATCGGTGCGATCCTCCTCGGAACCAACGAGAGGCTCTCAGAAGAGGACTATCAGCTCGTCTGCCTCATCATCGGGAGCGATAGGGACAGCAATCGGGTCGCCGAGTACCTGCGCGGTGGTTTCGTCGACGGTGTGATCGTGGTCTCCGCCCGCGAGAACGACCCGATCTCGAATGCCGTGGCGCAGATCGGCCTGCCCACGGTGTTCGTGGGGCATCCGTCCTCACTGACGGACATCAACTTCGTCGGCATCGACAACCGAACCGCGGCCCGGGAGATCACGCAGCGGCTCCTCGGCACGGGTCGGCAACAGGTCGGCATGATCGCCGCGGCGCTGGATCGAGACTCCGGGGCGGAACGACTCCAGGGGTTCCAGGACGCTCTCGGCGACCGGTTCGACCCCGACCTGGTCGTCGATTTCCCGCTGTACTCCCGCTCGAGTGGCGTGCTGGGCATGCATGAGCTCCTGTCGAGGGCCCCGGGCATTGATGGCGTCTTCGCCGGCAACGACGCAATTGCAGCGGGCGCCCTGGACGTGCTCAAGGAATCCGGGCGCAGCGTTCCACTGAACGTGGGAGTCGTGGGCTTCGATGACAGCGACTGGGCGATGCGCTGCACTCCGAGGCTCTCGACCGTGCGCCAGCCCGCCGACCTGCTCGGCCGAGAGGCAGCATCCTCCCTTCTCGACCTCATCAATGGCGTCCCGCGCGCGGCCCACGGCACGATCCTCGCGACCCAGATCATGTGGCGCGGCTCGGCCTAGGCCAACCTCGACGGGCCAGGTGCACGGGGCAAGCGTGCACCTGAGCCCTGAAGGCTAGCGGGGAGGCCTGCAGCGAAGCAGCGACACCGAGCCCTGGATGGTGATGTCGCCCAGCGCGAAGGGCGTCAAGACGGTCTGCCCCGCCTCAATCGGCAGGCGGATGCCGGTGGTTGAGACCAGCGTGCCGGCCCCGGTGAGAACAACCAGCGTGCCGAAGCCGGCATCCAACGTCGTCTCGCCCTCAACGGTGAGCCGCTCGGCCCGAAAGTACTCCGAGGCGGCGGGCACCAGCGTGTCTTCGCCCATACCCCCGTGAACGATGAGCTCCTCGAGTTGGCCCGCCGAGAAGCCGCGGCGATCCGTCGCCGTGAGCGCGGCGTCAAAGCCCAGGCCGATGTGGCCGTTCTGCGCCCCGTCGATCGCGAAGTCCTTCCACTCGAGCAGGATGGACATATCCTCGGGCTCCTGCACCTCGACGATGAAGATCCCGGCGCCGATGGCATGCGGCAGCCCCGGCGGAACGTAGATGCTGTCGCCCGGGTTCACCTCGATCAGGTGCATGGCCGCCAGGAGAGCCTCGGTGTCCTGCGTCTCGACCCAGCCCGCGAGTTCCTCCTCGCCGACCGCGCGGTGAAAGCCGAGGTGCACGGTTCCGCCCGTAAGGACGTACCAGGCCTCCGCCTTGCCGTGCGCAGCGCCGACGTGCTCGTGGGCAAATGCGCCCGACGGGTGGATGTGCACGGGCAGCCGCTCCCCCGCATCCAGCAGCTTGATCAGCAGCTTGGTGTCGGCGCCGTACCGCGCGAGATGCTCCTCGCCCAGCCACGACAGCGGGTCAGCGGCGATCGCATCCCGAAGCAGCTCGCCGGAGGGCAGTCGGGTCAGCCCGATCTCGGATTCGCCGAAGACCGTGGTGCTCGATGCCACCCAGTCCTCCGGAACCCGGTCGCCCGCTGACCCGGCCGAGGAGGGTGCCACAGAGGAGGATGCCCGAAACGCGCGGATCTTCGCTCCCCCGCGATAGAACCGGTCTGCCGGCTGGTTGCTGCCGAGGGGAACGGGGGAAACGCCCGCATCGCTCACGGACATCAGAGTCCCGCCTGCGGGGTGACGATCGACTTGAGAACGCCCGGCTGCGTGGTGGAGCGCAGTGCCGCATCCACCTCGTTCAGAGCGAAGTGTCCCGTGACGAGAGAGTCGAGGTCGACCCTGCCGCTCGCGACCAGCTCGATGGCGGTGGGCCAGGTGTTGGCGTAGCGGAAGATCCCCGTGATGATCAGCTCCCGGTTCTGGATCACCGGAACCGGAAGCGGGATCTCCGGGGCGCCCATGCCGACGAGCACGACGGTGCCGCCCGCGCGAACGGCCCGAATGCCGCCCTGAACCGCGCTCGAGGCCCCGGAGGCGTCGACATACACGTCGACATCGAGTCCGAGGGATGCGACGTCTTCGGCGATCGGGTCGATTGCCCGGGTCGCGCCGAAGGTAAGGGCCTGAGCGCGGCGATCCGGGCTGACGTCCGACACGATGATCTCGCTCGCACCGTAGGCGCGGGCAACCTGGGCCGTGATGATGCCGATGGGGCCGGCGCCGGTGATCAGCACCCGGCTTCCGACGGTGATGTGTCCCTTCTGCGCCGTCGCAATGGCCACCGAGAGGGGTTCGAGCAGCGCCGCCGCATCATCGCTGACGCTGTCGGGGATTCCCCAGGCGAAATGCGACTGGATCGCAACGTACTGAGCGAAGGCCCCGTCTACTCCGGGCGTCGCATAGAACCGCATGCCGGGGTCGAGGTTGTACCTGCCACCGAGCGTCTCGCGGGACGTCGCCGTCGGACGCTGGGGCTCGATCGATACACGCTCGCCGATTCTTGACGCGTCGACGTCGGCGCCCACCGCCACGATCCGGCCGCCGGACTCGTGCCCCAGCACCAGTGGTTCCTCGATGACCCAGTCGCCGAGGCGACCCTCATGCCAGAAGTGCACGTCTGAGCCGCACACCCCGACCGCGGTGACCTCGACCAAGACCTGGTCGGCATCCAGAACGGGAAGGGGCCTTTCCTCGATGGTCAGTGTCTGGGCGGCAAGCAGAACGCTGGAGTGCATGCTTGTGGGCAGGTTCTTCATCACGGGTCTCTCTCTTGAAACGTTGGCAGCGCTCTACTTCACGCCACAGATGAGCCGCTCGCCTCGGAGCGGCCGAGCTTCGGTGCGACCACGACGTGGATGCCCTTGGAGCGCATCCTGGTGATGTGCTCCGGGGAGGTCAGGTGGTCGACGATCACGATGTCGTACTCGGTCAGTTCGGCGAGGGCGTGCAGGGCCCGCTTCTCGAACTTCGTATGGTCCACAAGAAGGATGCGGGTGGCCGCGGCCTCGAACATGGCCCGCTTGGTGTCGACGGTCTCCAGCGTCTGGTGAAAACACACGTCGTCGGTGATCGCGGAGGTCGACATGATGAAGATGTCGGCGCGAAGCTTGGAGATGGCATCGTTCGTCATGCGCCCCATGAAGGCACTGCACCAGTTGTAGTAGTCGCCGCCGAGCGCGAGGAGCGAGATGCCGCGAATGCCCGTCAGCTCGTTCATCAGAGTGAGCACATTGGTGATCACCGTGAGCGGCGCCTTGGCGGAGAGGTGCTTGGCGAGCTGCAGGACGGTGGTCGAGTCGTCGAGGAAGATGGCCTGGCCCGGTTCAATGAACTCCAGCGCCGCGAGGGCCAGCGACTCCTTCTCGGCGACCTGGCGGTTGGAGCGGTAGACATCGCTGGACTCCACAAGGGCCGTGGAAAGCGCCGTGGCGACGCCGCGCGACTTGCGAAGAAGCCCCCGCGCCTCGAGCTCGTCCAGGTCACGGTGCACGGTCATGAGGCTGATGTCAAAGCGTTCGGCCAGTTGCTCGATGCGAACAGCCCCCTCCGCCATCACCACCTCGGTGATCGCACGCTGTCGGGTCAGTTGGCGCGACTGCCTGCTGTCAGCCGCCATTGGCTCGGGGATCATGCTCTTTCTCTCCAACTCCACGTTGTTCCTGGTTGCACCGACGCTGGCCAACCCCCAGCCGCATCGCCGGTCGTGTTCGTCATTTCGAGGCCACGACTTCGTCGAGTATGCTCTGAATCGCCACCGGATCGTGGGCAAAACGCCCGAGGAACAGGCCATCCACAGAATCTTCGAGCTCGGTCAGAAGCCCTGGGCCCGCACTGCCACCGTAGATGACCCGGGAGTCCTCGAAGCCGGGCCGGCCGTTGAGCCAGTCGCGAAGAAGCGCACTTACGGCAGCAACATGACCCGCCGTGGCTGCCTCGGCCGCCCCGATGGCCCATTCCGGCTCGTACGCGACGACGAGCGGCAGCCCGACCGGGCCCCCGGCAACGCCGGCCAGGGCCTCCTCGAGCTGGCGGATGCACGCAGCGGCGGCCGAGGCCGGTGTTCCCATGACCGATTCCCCGACGCAGAGCACGGGGGTCAGGCCGTTTCGCACG
>CANFBG010000116.1 GCA_947444785.1 Microbacteriaceae bacterium
CACGATACTTTCCGGTGCGGTGAAGCGACATCACGAACCTTCCCCATCGAAGCTTCTGCGTATACAAAGAGTGGCCAAAGCATTGCACACCTTGGCCAAAAAGCCTAAAAAGGGGCTCAATGTATACAGAGCCGCCACGGTGTCATGCCCACGGGAGGCGCACACGGGCACGCGCCAACGCCGTGGGTAGAGATTCCCACAGGGCTCGTTGCGCCGCGTTGCGTGCGCGGTTCGGGGCCACGGACTGACATTTCTGGCCAAGCGCCCGGTTCGGGTCAGCGCAGGGCCAGAATAACGACCAGGGCCAGCGCGGCCAGCGCCGCGAGCAGCACGAACAGGGCCATCGCACCCGGGAGCACCGCGCCGTGGGGCAGGGAGAGGCGCGATTCCCGGGTGAGGTGGGCGTGCATCCGTTCGTAGCGACGCCGGATGGCCAGGAACAGCCCCAGCACGACCGCGAGGCCGACGGCCAGGAACACGTAGGTGAGGACGCCCAGCACGGGCAGCAGCATGCGGCTCCCCGCGAGCACCCCGATGCCGAGCGCGAGCACCGTGCGCTGCCAGGCGAGAACGGTGCGCTCCGGCTGGAGGCCAGGGTCGAAGACCTGCCCCGCCCGCTCTCCTGTCACGACGGTCCCGTCGCTCAGGCCCAGGGCAGGAGCCCGATGAGCACGAGCACCCCCGCGATCACGATGACGAGCACGATCGGAAGCGACAGTGTCGGCGCCGGCAACGGCTTCGAGTGGCGGAGGGCCCGCTCGATGCGCAGCCAGCCGTACCAGGCCTGAACGGGCGCCGCTATCCCGGCGACGACCAGCAGCAGTGCGGCGGCGAGCCTCAGGCCTGGCGGCATGGTCACCACGAATGCCTCGAGGGCGACGCCGGCCGCGATCAGCGCCAGCGAGGTGCGGATCCAGGCGAGGAACGTGCGCTCGTTCGCGAGCGAGAACCGGGGGTCCGGCTCCGCGCCCTGCGAGTAGAGCGCGGCCGGGTAGCGGCATGGCGGCGGTGCCGGAATCTCGCCGCCACCGCCGTCTGCATCATCTGCCATTCTCAAAGCCTAGCCAAGGATGCTCGGGGACGACCCCTCTGCCATGGCCCGGTTCACGTGGCTCCGCGCATGCTCGACGGCCGTATCCAATTCGCCGTAGAGGTGATTCTGGTGCCGAAGCGACTCGAGCACACCGACGCGGGTCAGGAGCTTGAGGTGGCGCGGCTGAACCCCCTTGATGAGTACCGTGATGCCGCGGCGCTCAAGGCTCTTGACGATGTCTGTGATGACGCGGGCACCCGTGGCGTCGAGCACCTGCAGCTGCGACATCATCAGCACGACGACATACACGTTGCTGATCTCGTTCACCCGGTCGAGCACCCGCTCGGCCACGCCGAAGAACAGCGAGCCGTCGAGCCGGAAGAGCGCGATGTGCGAGTCGCCCTTCTGGGCCACACCGGGAAGCTGCTCGCGGTGCACGCCGCTGGAGTTGGCGAGGTTGCGGAGCGCGAAGAACGCCGCGACGACGACGCCGATCTCGACGGCGACGATGAGATCGACCGAGACCGTCACGATGGCCGTGACGATGAACACCACGGTGTCGCTGCGGGTCGATCCGACGATGCTGCGAACGGTCGCGAGCGAGACCATCCTGATGGCGGTGATCATCAGGACCCCGGCGAGGGCGGCCAGCGGGATCTGAGAGACGGGGCCGGTCGCGAGATACACCACGCCGATCAAGACGATCGAGTGCATGATGGCGGCCAGGCGGGTCCGACCTCCCGACCGGATGTTCACGGCCGTTCGCGCGATGGCTCCCGTTGCCGGCATGCCGCCGAAGAAACCGGACGCGATGGAGGCGAGCCCCTGGCCCACCAGCTCGCGGTCGGCGTCGTAGGCGCCCGTGTCGGCCAGCGAGGAGGCGACCCGGGCGGAGAGCAGGGACTCGATCGCGGCCAGGGCGGCCACGGTCAGGGCTGGGCCGGCGAGCTGGGTCACCATCGTCCACGAGAAGTCGGGCAGCGCGGGCAGCGGCAGGGATGCCGGCAGGGCGCCGATGCGGGCGACGGGGAGATTCGCCAGCTGCGCCACGATCGTGACCACGACGATGGCGATCAGCGAACCGGGCAGCTTCGAGCTGAGCTTCGGCGTGAAGATCATGATCAGGGCGACGATCAGCACGATGCCGATCGACAGGGCGACCTCGGGCCAGGCGACCGCGGCGAGGCCCTGGACCGCGGCGACGGCGGCATTGCTGCTGGACCCCGCCTTGACGCCGAAGGCCGACGGCACCTGCTGCAGGAAGATGATGACGGCGATGCCGAGGGTGAATCCCTCGATGACCGGCCACGGGATGTATGTGACGGTGCGGCCGAGCTTGAGCGCCCCGCCGATGACCACCACGATGCCCGCCATCACCGCCACGACGGCCACGGCACCGACGCCGTGCAGCATCACGATGGGGCCGAGAACGACGACCATGGCCCCGGTCGGGCCGGAGACCTGCACATTGGAGCCGCCGAAGACCGCGGCGACGACACCCGCGACGATCGCGGTGATGAGGCCCGCCTCCGCGCCGGCGCCTGAACTCACTCCGAAGGCGAGCGCCAGCGGGAGCGCGACGATGCCCACGGTCACACCGGCGATCAGGTCACCGCGCCAGGTTCTGCGGCTCGAGCTGTAGTCGGCGACGCTCGGCAGGAGGGACGTGACCCGGGTCAGGAGCTTCACTTGGCGGCCGCCTCTGTGCTGGATGCCACGGCAGGGCGTCCGACGGGCGGCAGGTCGACCGTGGATACCAGCTGCTGCTGGGTCGTCTCGAGGATCTCGACGAGCAGCACCCGGGCGACGGCCAGCAGGTCGGCGATCTGCGGATACGCAAGCCGGTAGAACACCTGGCTGGCCTTGCGCTCAGACACGACCAGATGGTGCCGCCTCAGTACCGAGAGATGCTGGGAGAGGTGCGAGGCCTCGAGCCCCGAGTCGACGAGAAGGTCGGTGACGCTGGTCTCCTCGGCGTCGGCGAGAACCTCCAGGATGCGAACCCGAAGCGGATGCGCGAGCCCCTTGAACAGGTTTGCCTTGACCTCATACAGGGGACGATGATCGAGCTTGGTGTCGGACACGAGCGCCTCTTTCATGACTTTATAAATCCATCATATCGCAGAATGAACCGACTTGAGTCGACGAATGTCGGTTTCCGGGAGTGCCGTGATCGCGCGATGATTGAGCTATGCACTTTTGTCCCCGATCCACGGCCCAGGTCCTGTGAGCGGCTCTCAGCCCTCCATCGGCCGGATGGCGGACGAGGGCCTTCTGATCACGCTGTCCGCGGTGCGGATGGCCGTGAAGAACAGCATCATCGTCACGGCCCTGCGGGAGAACGTCAACTTCGCCGAGGCCGACTACGCGGCGATCGCCCGCACCGAGCTTCGGGCCCTCAGCAGGCGCAACACGCTCGACGCCGAGCGGGTCGAGAAGCAGCGCAAGCGGCTATCGAAGTCGAAGTGGTCGATGGGCTTCTCGGATGACTCCCGACAGGACATGGTGCTGCTGTCGCGTCGCCGCAAGGTCTACGAGCGCCTCGCCGAGGCACTGGACGCCGTGGCCGAAGACGAGGAGAAGGTCGACGCTCTCGTGGCCGAGGCCCAGCGTGATGCCGGCGCCGAGCTCGGCGCGGCAGTCGCCGCCCGTCTCATCGCGCAGGCGAAGGTGCCCACTGAACCCGATTACCTGGAGAAGCGCGAAGACCGGATGCGCGACCTGGTCAACATCGACCTCGCGATGCTGAAGGCAACCAAGACTGTGCCGATCAAGAAACGGGCCCTACCCCCGAAGGAGTAGAGCCCGGGTCCTTGGGGGTCTGGTGACTAGACCGTCAGGTACCCGTTGGGGTTCAGGACATACTTCGTCGCCGCTCCCGCATCGAACTCCGCATACCCGCGCGGAGCATCCTCAAGACTGATCGCCTTCGCGTTCACGTTCTTGCCGATATGGATGCGATCGTTCAGAATCGCCATCATCAGGCCGTGGTTGTACTTCATCACCGGGGCCTGGCCCGTGGTGAACGACAACGACTTCGCCCAGCCGGTGCCGAGTGACAGCGACAGCGAACCCGTCTTGGCTGCCTCGTCGACTCCGCCCGGGTCACCCGTGACGTAGAGCCCGGGGATACCCAGCGCGCCGCCGGCAGCGGTGATATCCATCAGCGAGTTCAGCACCGTGGCCGGAGCCTCGACCGCACCATCGCCGTGGCCCTTGGCCTCGAAGCCCACGGCGTCGATACCGCAGTCGACCTCGCGGATGCCGAGGATCTGCTCGAGCTGGTCGCCAAGGTCGCCCTTGGTGAGGTCGACGGTCTCGCAGCCGAAGCTGCGCGCCTGGGCCAGACGGCCCTCGTTCATGTCGCCGACGATGACGACCGCGGCACCGAGAAGCAGTGCGCTGGATGCGGCGGCAAGACCCACGGGGCCGGCCCCCGCGACGTACACGGTCGAGCCGACGGTGACGCCGGCCGTGACCGCGCCATGGAACCCGGTCGGCAGAATGTCAGACAGCATCGTCAGGTCGAGGATCTTCTCCAACGCCTGGTCGCGGTCGGGGAACTTCAACAGGTTCCAGTCGGCATAGGGCACGAGCACGAACTCAGCCTGCCCGCCGACCCAGCCGCCCATATCGACATACCCGTACGCGCTGCCGGGACGATCCGGGTTCACGTTCAGGCAGATGCCGGTCTTGCGCTCCTTGCAGTTGCGGCACCGGCCACAGGAGATGTTGAACGGCACTGAGACGATGTCGCCGACCTTGATGAACTCCACATCCGGGCCGGTCTCGATGACCTCGCCCGTGATCTCATGCCCCAACACCAGGTTCGCCGGGGCCGTCGTGCGGCCGCGGACCATGTGCTGGTCGGAGCCACAGATGTTCGTGGCAATCGTGCGAATGATGACGCCATGCGGGACCTTGCGGCCGACGTTCTCCGGGTTCACGCCCGGACCGTCCTGAAGCTCGAACGTGGGATAGGCGGTGTCGATAACCTCGACCACACCCGGGGACTTGTAAGCAACTGCTCTGTTTCCGGTCATTCTGATCCTCCTCGATCGTCCACCCCGAATAGGGCTCGTGCACTGTTCACTCTACGTCCCCCGAATGGAGGACAAACCGGCAAGCTCCCAGCCTCGGGCGGCGTAGCCTTGACTGTTGTCGAATCCGCATCCTCCCGGAGGTATTTCCTTGTCAAGCACCGTTTCCGCCCTAGTCACCACCTCTGCCGGCGCCGCCTTTCTGCGCTCCACTATCCAACGCCGCGACGTCGGCGTCAATGACGTCAAGATAGCCATCGCCTATGCCGGCATCTGCCACTCCGACATCCACCAGGCCCGCGAGGAATGGGGTTCGGCCATCTTCCCGATGGTCCCCGGCCACGAAATCGCCGGCATCGTCACCGAGGTGGGACCCGCCGTCACGAAGCACCGCGTCGGCGACCGCGTCGGGATCGGCTGCTTCGTCGACTCCTGCCGCGAGTGCGACGCCTGCCTCGCCGGCGAGGAGCAGTTCTGCGCCAAGGGCAACGTGCCGACCTACAACGGCCGGGAGTACTCGGGCGAGGACACCTTCGGCGGGTACAGCACGGAGATCGTCGCGAACGAGAACTACGTGCTGGGCATTCCTGAGGGCATCTCCCTCGCGGAGGCCGCCCCGCTGCTCTGCGCCGGAATCACCACTTACTCACCCCTGAAGCACTGGGGCGCCGGTCCCGGCAAGCAGGTCGCCATCGTCGGTATGGGCGGACTCGGCCACATGGCCGTCAAGATCGCCGCCGCCCTCGGCGCCGAGGTGACGGTGCTCAGCCAGTCGCTCTCGAAGCAGGAGGACGGCGCCCGCTTCGGCGCATCCCACTACTTCGCGACCAGCGACCCGGCCACGTTCACCGAGAACAACAGCCGCTTCGACCTGATCATCAACACGGTGTCCGCCGATCTGGGGGTCGACGCCTACGCCTCATTGCTGACACTGAACGGCACCATGGTCTTCGTCGGCATTCCGGAGAAGCCCCTGGCGTTCAGCACCCCGTCGCTGATCGCCAAGCGCCGCAGCATCGCCGGCTCGAACATCGGCGGCATCCGCGAGACGCAGGAGATGCTCGACTTCTGCGCGGCCCACGGCCTCGGCGCCGACGTCGAGATCATCGGCGCTGACGAGGTCAACGCCGCCTACGAGCGGGTCATCAAGAGCGACGTGCGCTACCGCTTCGTGATCGACACCGCGACTATCCCGGCCCCCGCCGCGTAACCTGCCTCACCGTCCTGAGGTCGTCAACAACACTGACGACCGGATGATTCGAGCCCAGCCCCGCCAAGGGCTGGGCTCGAATGCGTTCGCCCCGCACACACACCGTTTTCAGGCAATAGCCGCCGCCAACCGGCCCAGGCGGTTGCGCGCGGCTATTGCCTGAAAACGGTATCCGCGGGGCGGCTAGTGGCGGCGGAGGCGGCGCGTGGTGCTGAACCGTGCCGCGCGGCGGTTGACCCGGTGCTGGCGACGGACCGCGGGCGGACGATGCACCTTCGGCAGCTCGCCCAGGCGCTGCGCCGCGCGGGAGAAGAACCAGAGCTTCATGAACTCGACCAGCACGAGATAGAGCACCAGAAGCACGAAGAGCGCCAGGAAGAACGGCGCGGGCAGCGGGTCGAAGCCCAGCACCCCGGCGACCGGCGACAGGGGCAGGAAGATTCCGATCGCCACGACGCTGGTGGCCGCGATGATCAGCCCCGTCGAGGGTCTGCTGCGAAAGAACGGGACCCGCCGCGTTCTGATCGCGAAGATGATCAGGGTCTGGGTCGCCAGCGATTCAATGAACCAGCCGGAGCGGAACTCCCCCGGGGCGGCGTTGAAGACGAAGATCATGATGCCGAACGTCGCGAAGTCGAACAGGGAGCTGATCGGCCCGAACAGCAGCATGAAGCGCCTGATGAAGCCGATGTCCCACTTAGAGGGCGCGATCAGCTGCTCCCTGTCGACGCGGTCCCCGGGGATCGCCAGCTGGCCCACGTCGTACAGCAGGTTGTTCAACAGGATCTGGCCCGGCAGCATCGGCAGGAAGCTGAGGAACATCGAGGCGATGGACGCGCTGAACATGTTGCCGAAGTTGCTCGAGGTTCCCATCAAGACGTACTTGATCGTGTTGGCGAAGATGCGCCTGCCCTCGATGACGCCCTCGGCGAGCACCCCGAGGTCTTTGTCGAGCAGCACGATGTCGGCGGCGTCCTTGGCCACGTCGGTGGCGCTGTCGACGGAGATCCCGAGGTCTGCGTGGTGCAGCGCGAGTGCGTCATTCACCCCATCGCCCAGGAATCCGACGGCCCCGCCGCCCTTTCGGAGCAATCGGATGAGCCTGCCCTTCTGCTCCGGCGAGACGCGGGCGAAGATGGTCGATATCCGGGCCCGTTCGAGGAACTCCTCGTCGCTCAGGGCATCGATCTCGGTGCCCACCACGGTGCCGCCCGAGACGAGCCCCAGGTCCCTGCAGACCTTTTCGGCGACCCGCGCGTTGTCCCCCGTGGCGATCTTGACGGTGATGCCGAGGGAGGCCAGCAACGACAGCGAGTCGCGCGCATCCGTCTTGGGCCTGTCCAGGAATACCAGCAGACCCGCGAGCTGCAGGCCGTTTTCGTCGCTCGCGGTGATGCGCCTGGTGCCGGCGGGCAGGGCCTTCGTGGCGACCGCGACGACGCGCGAGCCCTGGTCGAAGAGGTCGTTGAGCACCCCCGCGGCCGACTCCGGAACATCCACACACCGCCGCAGCAGGTCTTCGGGCGAGCCCTTCGTGATGAGCAGCGTGCCCTCCGGCCCGGCGACGAGCGAGCTGGTCATGCGGCGCCGGTGGTCGAACGGGATGACGCCAAGCCGCCGATAGCGCACCGGGTCGAACGCCGCCGCCGACGGGGACTCCCAGAGCGCCTCATCCAGCGGGTTCTGGCCGATGCCGGAGGCCGCCCCCGCGGAATAGTCGGCCTCGCTGGCGAGCAGGCCGAACAGGAAGACATTCTCGACGGAGCATGCCGGGGAGAGCGAGACGGCATCCGTGAAGCTGATGCGGCCCTCGGTGAGGGTGCCGGTCTTGTCG
>CANFBG010000117.1 GCA_947444785.1 Microbacteriaceae bacterium
CAGTTCGGCTCGACCCGCTCGATCAACGCCTCCGCCGCTGCGGCCGTCGCCATGCACGCCTGGATCCTGCAGCACGTCGCCTTCCGGTAGCGGCGCGGCCGACGGGTATCCCGGGGCTTGAACGAGAGTTTTCGCCGGGTGAGCATGAGGGATGCCCCATCCACCGGCTCGCCGCCGCATTTTCGCGTGTGCCCTGGGGCTCGCGATCGTCCTGGGCGCACTCACCGGCTGCAGTCAGGCCCTCGAGGAGATCGCCCTCGGCGGGTCCCCCCGGCCGACGATCACGGCCGGCCCGACCGCGCGAAACGACCTCTCTGCGGGGCCCGTTCTCAAGCAGAGCCCGGTGGGCGACGCGGTGCTCACCGTCAGGTATTCCTCGATCCTGCCGGCTGAGCGGTGGACCGCCGCCCAGGAGAAGCCCTTGAACATCGAGGCGACGGCCGGCGTCGCCGAGGATGCCCAGCGATTGATCTACCTGTCGCTGCTGCACGTCGAGTACCGCGTTCTCAGCAGGTCTGTCGTGCTGCCTGCCCCCGCGCCGTTCACCGATCGGCTCGAGCAGTCGCCGGGTTTCTCGCTCCTGGCGCCCGTGGGCTATCGGCAAACGCTGATGCTGCCGCCCCTTGAGGACAGCGCCGACACCGTGGAATTGACCCTCACCTATGTCGTGATCGTCCAGGCCGGCCCCGGGCTGGCGCGATACCTGAGGCAGGCGGTCACCGATCACCTGACGATCGCCATCGTGCGCTGAAATCCTCAGGATCGGTGTGGGTGTCGCGGCGTAGAGTTTTGTTCATGCGCACACTTTCGGCCACCTCCGCCCGGCTCTGGGCAGCTGCGACCGGCATCGTTGCGGTGTTGGGCGTCCTGGCCGTCGCCGAGGTCGCAGCCCTCGTCGTGGGCACGGAGTCCTCCCCCTTCTTCGCTGTCGGCCAGCTCGCCATCGACCTGTCCCCGCTCTGGCTCAAAGAGGGCATGATCGCCCTGTTCGGCACGGCCGACAAGATCGCGCTGTTCGCGATCCTGGCCGTCGTCGTGCTTATCGCCGCGGGCCTTGCCGGAATCCTCGAGCGGCGCCGGCCACCCCTGGGTGTGGCCGTCTTCGTCACGTTCTCGGGAATCGCCGTCGTCGGGGTCATGACGCGTCCCGGTTCAAGCGCCGCGTGGGCCATCCCCACGGTGCTCGGCATGGTCGTGGGCGTCGTGCTTCTCCGGCTCAGCCAGCAGCGCCTCGCCGCCTGGCTTGACGCGGATGCCGTGCGGGTGACGGATGCCCCGCGGGTCGAGCGCCGAACGTTCTTCCGTTTCGTGGGTGTCAGCGCCGCGGTCGCGGTCGTGGCCGGTCTCGGGGCGCGCGCCATGAACGCCAGCACCCGGGCGGTCACCGCCATCCGCTCGAGCATCACCCTGCCCGCCGCCGCGGTGCCGGCCGCGCCGATTCCGGCGTCTGCGAGCCTCGGGGTGCCGGGCATCTCGCCGCTGATCACCCCGAACGCCGACTTCTACCGCATCGATATCGCCCTTCAGGTGCCGCAGGTGAACCCCGACGACTGGAAGCTGCGCATCACCGGCCTCGTGGCCAAGGAGATCGAGATCACCTACGCCGAGTTGCTGGCCCTGCCGCTCGTCGAGCACACGACGACCATCGGCTGCGTCTCGAACGACCTGGGCGGCGACCTGATCGGCACCGCAACGTGGCTGGGCTACCCCATCAGGGACCTGCTCGCCCGCGCAGTTCCCGACGCCGGGGCCGACATGGTGCTCTCCTCCGGCCCCGACGGGTTCACGGCGGGCACCCCGCTGTCGGCGCTGACCGATCCTGCCCGCGAGTCCCTGCTGGCCATCGGCATGAACGGCGAGGTGCTGCCGAGCGAGCATGGCTTCCCCGTGCGGATGATCGTGCCCGGCCTCTTCGGCTATGTCTCGGCCACCAAGTGGGTCACCGAGATGAAGGTCACCAGGTTCGCCGACGACCAGGGCTACTGGACGCCTCGGGGCTGGTCGGCCCTCGGGCCTGTGAAGACCGCCTCCCGCATGGACGTTCCCCGCCCGAACGCCCAGCTCACCGCCGGCACCGTGCCGATCGCAGGGGTCGCGTGGAGTCAGCACGTAGGGATCGCCAAGGTGGAGGTGCAGGTCGATGACGGCCCCTGGCAGCTGGCGACCCTGTCGACGCCGATCTCCGATGACACCTGGGTGCAGTTCAGCCTCGACTGGGAGGCGACGCAGGGAGATCATGTGTTGACCCTGCGGGCGACGGACAAGAGCGGCTACACGCAGACGTCGGACTACGCCCCACCGGCTCCGAACGGCTCGACCGGCTGGACCCGGCGCAAAGTCGTCGTGCGGTAGCGGGCGCTGCTCGCCAGTCGCTGGTCGCTGGGATTTTGCAGGGTTCGCCCACGCCCCGGGCGATAGGCTCGAAGCATGACCGGTGAAAATCTCCTAGGCATCCCCGCAACATTCCTGGCCGACGACTCCGAGGTGACGGCCGCTCTGGCTGCGCTCGACGTCGTCACGGTGGCAGATCTGGCCGACCTCGTCAAGGAGTTCCCGAAGTCGTCGCTGCTCTGGGCGATGCTCTCCGAGGAGATGTGGACCGCCGGCGCGGTTCTTCCCTCCTATGCCTACGCCCGGGTCGGCTACCACCGCGGTCTCGACGCGCTGCGCAAGGGCGGCTGGAAGGGCCAGGGCCCCGTTCCGTGGGCTCACGAGCCGAACCGCGGGGTCTTGCTCTCGCTCTACACGCTTCGCCGGGCCTCCGAGGCTTTCGGCGAGCTCGACGAGGTTGACCGACTGACCGACTTCCTCGCCATGAGCGACCGCTCGGCCAGCGCTTTGATCGAGGAGAGCCTGCGCCCCGCCGACGGCCCGGCCCCGGTCACGAGCGCCTTCATCATCCGCGGGGAAGACTAACCCGAACCCTCACCCAGATCTGCGGTCGGCTTGTGTTGCCAGGGCCAGCGACCTGAGATCTCAAGTTCAAGCGAGAAGCTGAGGAACGTTCGGATCAGCACGATGCCGCCCAGCACGGCCACGCTCTCGAGGGTGGGGGTGATCGCGACCGTGCGGATGATGTCGGCCGCCACAAGCAGTTCGAGCCCCAACAGGATCGACCTGCCGAGGGTGCGCCGGAACTCCGTGTAGACCGGTCCCTGTCGAGAGATGAGCCGGGCGGCCGAGGTCACCCCGGCGATGATCGCACCGATCACGATCGCCGTGATCCCGGCGGTATCGATGATTCGCCCGATCAGCTCGGCAGCCTCGATATAGCTCATGAGTCAATTCAGCACAGGCATTGCCTGCGCCCGCTACGCCGAAAACCCCCGAACCGGGCTGGCCCGATACAATGAACTGGAGCCTCTGCGCGCGCCCATTTCGGGCCATAGCGGGTTCCGGCCACACCCTGAACCGTCAGGGCAGACGACCGTAAGGAAGCCAACATGCCAGCAGTAGTTCTCATCGGAGCCCAGTGGGGCGACGAGGGCAAGGGCAAGGCCACCGACCTCCTCGGCGAACGCGTCGACTACGTCGTGAAGTTCAACGGCGGCAACAACGCCGGCCACACGGTCGTGATCGGCGACAAGAAGTACGCGCTGCACCTCTTGCCCTCCGGCATCCTGAGCCCCGGCGTGACCCCGGTCATCTCCAACGGCGTCGTCGTCGACGTCGAGGTGCTCTTTCACGAGCTCGACGCGCTGATCGCCCGCGGCGTCGACGTCTCCAAGCTCCAGGTCTCGGCCAACGCGCACGTCATCACGGCGTACCACCGCACCATGGACAAGGTCACCGAGCGCTTCCTCGGCAAGAAGCAGATCGGCACGACCGGCCGCGGAATCGGGCCCGCGTACGCCGACAAGATCAACCGCGTCGGCATCCGCATCCAGGACCTGTTCGACGAGGGCATCCTGCGCCAGAAGGTCGAGGGCGCGCTCGACCTCAAGAACCACATCCTCGTCAAGGTCTACAACCGCCGCGCCATCCTGGTCGACGAGGTCATGGCCGACCTGCTCTCCTATGCCGAGCGCCTGCGCCCGATGGTCTCCGACACCTCCCTCGTGCTGAACAAGGCGCTGGATGCGGGCAAGACCGTGCTGTTCGAGGGCGGCCAGGCCACCATGCTGGATGTCGACCACGGCACCTACCCGTTCGTCACCTCCTCGAATGCCACCTCCGGCGGAGCCGCCACCGGCAGCGGCGTAGCTCCGAACCGCATCGACCGCGTCATCGCGGTCGTGAAGGCCTACACGACCCGCGTCGGCGCCGGCCCCTTCCCGACCGAGCTGTTCGACGACTCGGGCGAGTTCCTGCGCGCCAAGGGCTTCGAGTTCGGCACCACCACGGGACGCCCGCGCCGCTGCGGATGGTACGACGTGCCGATCGCCCGCTACTCGACCCGCATCAACGGCGTCACCGACTTCGTGCTCACGAAGCTCGACGTGCTGACGGGTTTGAAGACGATCCCGGTCTGCGTCGCCTATGACGTCGACGGCGTTCGCGTCGATGAGGTTCCCGTGTCGCAGTCCGACTTCCACCACGCCGTGCCGATCTACGAGGAGTTCCCGGGCTGGGACGAGGACATCACCGAGGTGCGCACGTTCGCCGACCTGCCCAAGAACGCCCAGGACTACGTGCTCGCCCTTGAGGCCATGAGCGGCTCGCGCATCTCCGCCATCGGCGTGGGACCGGGCCGGGAGGCCATCGTCGTTCGTCACGACCTGCTGGGCCAGTAGGACGAGAAGGCTCCGTCGCCGATGACTGCTGAGCGCCCGCCGATGCGGGCGATCCAGGGGCGGTTCATCTCCCTGTCACCGCTCACGAGAGAGCTCCTGCCGGAGTTGTTCGCTGCCATCGCGCATCCGATCGTCTTCGCGGGCGGCTTCGGCGGCGGGCCGGCGGCGTTCAGGGACACCCTCGAGGGATTCACGAAGTGGGCCGAGCGGTACTTCGCCTGGGACGTGTCCAACGTCTATGCGATCAGGCTGCGGGGCGGCGAGAGCGACGGCCTGCTCATCGGCACGTCGACGCTCGGGGATTTCGACCTGGGCCTCGAGTACGCGCACCTCGGCTGGACCGCCTACGACCCCCGAGTCTGGGGGAGCGCTGTGAATGCCGAGGCCAAGCTGCTCATTCTGTCCGAAGCGTTTGCGAGTGGCATCGGCCGCGTGAAGATTCAGGCGGATGTGCTGAACCTGCGTTCTCGGGCCGCGATCGCCAAGCTCGGTGCGACGTTCGAGGGCGTCAGCCGGCGGGATATTCCGCGGGCCGACGGCTCGTGGCGGGACTCCGCGATCTTCGCGATCACGATCGACGACTGGCCGCGGGTGCGCGACGGACTCCATCAGCGACTCTCCGGTTATGAGACCGCGTCCATCACTCTGCACGAGGTTGGCGACTAGGCCGATTTATTCCCGATCGTGCCCACCAAGCGGGCCCCGGGAATCCGTGCTGAAATATAGCTATGGATGCTCTATACACTGCAATTGCCCACGCCTCAGGTGGCGGCCGCGACGGTCACGTACGTAGCGAAGACGACCGCCTGGACTTCGACACCCGCCCGCCCGTGGAACTCGGCGGCAGCGGCCAGGGGACGAACCCTGAGCAGCTCTTCGCCGCGGGATACTCCGCCTGCTTCCTGGGCGCGATCCACGCCGTCGGCAAGGATCTCAAGCTGGACACCAAGGACGCGGCCGTCTCAGCCAGCGTCTCGATCGGCAAGAGCGCCGACACCGGGTTCGAGATCTCCGTCGAGCTTGATATCTACGTTCCGAACGTGACGCCCGACGAGGCCCGCCTCTTGGCTGCGACCGCCGACAGCGACGTCTGCCCTTACTCCAAGGCGATCAAGGGCAACGTCCCGGTGAAGTTCAACATCGTCGAGTAGCACCCACCCACCCTCGTTTCGAAGGGCCCTCCGGCACGTGTCGGAGGGTCCTTTTTTCGCGGGTATTCTCACGTAGGTGAGCAATGCATCGAGGCAACGGCAGCGACCCGGGGGTCAGGGCTGGATCCTCGCGCAGTTCCTCGGCATGGGCCTTGTTTTCGGCGCCAGCTTCCTGTTCGTGAAGATCGCTCTCGTGGGCGTCAGCTTCAGCCAGGTGTCGTGGGCGCGGATCATCATGGGCGGCACGGTGCTGGGCGTCATCTGCCTCATCGGTCGCCACCGACTTCCCCGGGAGCCCATCGTGTGGCTGCACTTCGGCGTGATCGCCATCAGCGGCTGCATCATCCCGTACACCTGCTTCTCCTGGGCCGAGCAGTACGTCTCCTCGGGCCTCGCCAGCATCTACAACGCGGTCACGCCGATCGCGACGGCTCTCATGGTCACGGTCGCCTTTCGGGTGGAGCGGCTCAGCCGGGATCAGCTCGTGGGCGTGGCCGTAGGCATCCTGGGTGTCATCGTGATCATCGGCCCGTGGGCGCTCGAGACGCTGCAGGGCAGCATCTGGGGTCAGGTGGCCTGCCTGACCGCCGGGGCCTCCTACGGCTTCACGGGGGCCTATACGCGGCGATTCCTCAGTGGCCGGCCGATCTCCGGTGTGCCGTTCGCCTTCATGCAGATCGGCCTGGCCGCGGGGATGATGGCCCTCGCAACGCCGTTCGTCGCCCTGACGCCGGTTTCGCTGAGCCTGCCGATCGTTCTCAGCCTGATGACCCTCGGGGCATTCGGAACGGGCCTCGCCTACGTCTGGAACATCAACGTGTTCCGGGTGTGGGGGCCGACGGCGACATCGACCTTCACCTACATCACGCCGATCGTCGGGGTGATCCTGGGCATTCTCGTGCTCGGAGAGACGCTCAGCTGGAATCAGCCGGTCGGAGCGGGCCTCGTGTTCCTCGGCATCCTCCTGACCCAGAGCCGGTTCAGACTCAGGCGCCCGTCTTCCGGGCCGGCAACCGACGCCCCCGCCACGGGGGTTTAGAGTTCTCGTTATGGCCATTTCCAACGATGACTACGACCGAGCACTTCTGAAGCTGGAGAGCTTTCGACAGAGCATCGACAATATCGACGCCGCGCTCCTGCACCTGTTGGCGGAGCGCTTCAAGTTCACGCAGGGCGTGGGCGAGCTGAAGGCCGCCTACGGCATGCCGGCGGCAGACCTCGAGCGGGAGGCGCGCCAGATCAAGCGCCTGCGGGCGTTGGCCATCGATGCCAACCTCGACCCGGGGTTCGCTGAGAAGTTCCTCAACTTCATCGTGGCCGAGGTCATCCATCACCACGAGCGGATCGCCCAGGCCGACGCCTAGCGCCAGGGCCTCCTCTAGGAGAGGTTGTCGTCCTTGCGCTTCTTGGCGATGGCCTTGGCGGCGATGAAGGCCGCGGCGCCCACGAGCAGCACCACGAGCGCGATCACGATGATTGGTCCGGTGGTCAATCCGGTAGAGGCGAGTGCGTTCATGGAAATTACCTTAGTCCCGTAACGGGGCGCGGGCTACGCGCCGAAGTGAGCAGGCAGGGTCGCCTGGTGGATGGCCCGAAGCTCTGTCAGCGGCAGCTCGAAGAGGCCCTGGACCGTGAGTCCGTCCTCGTTCGCATCCGTCACGCCGAGGCGCAGCACCGGGTAGTCCCGGCCCTTGCAGAGACCTAAGAACTTCACGTCGTCCTCGCGGGGGACGCTGACGATCATGCGGCCGGTCGACTCGGAGAACAGGGCCGTGGCCGCGTCCACTCCGTCGCGCAGGATGATCTCGTCCAGCCACACGCGGGCGCCCATGCCGAAGCGCATGACGCTCTCGACGAGAGCGGTGGCGAGGCCGCCGTCGCTCAGGTCGTGAGCAGACGCGATGAGGCTCTGCGCTGCCGCGGCGTGCAACAGGTTCGCCAGCGCTGCCTCATTCGGCAGGGATACTGCAGGAGGACGACCGCCGAGGTGGTCGTGCACGACGCCGGCCCAGGCGGAGCCGTCGAGCTCGAGCGCGGTGGCGCCGAGCAGGTAGATGTTGTGGCCC
>CANFBG010000118.1 GCA_947444785.1 Microbacteriaceae bacterium
GACCAGCGCGATGGCGCCGGCGAGGGTCGGCCCGTTTACCCGGTGGCGGGCCTCGTCGTCGGCGAGCATCTCCACGAGCAGGGCAACGGCCTGCTCCGCGCGATTGGCGATGGGGAACCAGGGCAGGGCTGAGCGCCACGCCCTGAACGCCAGCAGGACGAGGTGATGGAACTGGCGCAGATGGGTGCGCTCATGGGCGAGAACCGCCTCGAGCTGCTCCGCATCGAGCAGTCTGAGCAGGCCCTCAGAAAGCACGGTCACCGTGCGGACCCCGGGTAGGCAGTAGGCCGCCGGTGCCGGATGGTCCAGCACCCGCGTGCCCGGGTGATTCGGCACGGGCTCAGACAGCAGCGCCACGAGCATGTGGTGCCGACGGCGGTGGCGTTCCGTGCGAACGGCGGTCGTCGCCAGATTCAGGAGCAGGTGCAGGGCGAGGAATAGCGCCGCGGCCAGGGCGGCGACCTGGCTGAAGCCGACATCCGGGGGCAGTGGGCCGCGGACGAGGCGCCCGGAGAGGGAGTCGACGGCCACGGCGAGACTGTTGTCAAAGGGGGTCAGGCCGTAGCTGAGGGCGGCCCCGATCATCGACAGGCCACCGGCCAGGGCGATGCCCTGCCAGAGCAGAAGAGCGAGTCCCGGGGCTCGGGAGGGCCACGAGGCCTTCGCGAGAAGGATCGGAACGGGCCAGGCCAGGGCCAATGCCAGGACCGACAGGATTGCCCAGGCGGGAAACAAGGTCGTGCTAGGCCTCTACGGTCCGAAGGGCCAGGAGCTGGCGCAGCGTCTCCGCCTCGGCGGGGGAGACCGCGCCGACGAATCGGGCGAGCGCGGCATCCGTGTCGGGGGAGAGACCCAGCACCTGGTGCATCAGATCGGCGGTGTGCTCGGCGCGGCTGTGCACGGCGCTGTACCGGTGCGGCCGCGTGGCCCGCGTGCGGGAGACGAAGCCCTTGTTCTCGAGGCGTGACAACACTGTCAGCAGGGTGGTCGTGGCCAGGGTCTTGCGGTCTTCTTCAGCGTCGGCGTTCAGCAGGCGGTCACCGAGCTCGGTCGCGGACAGGCCGTTGGGCGCGTCCCACAGCGCGTTCATGACCGATCTTTCCAAGACTCCGAGGGTGTTCATGAAGAAGAGGGTATCAATTGTTCCTGTGATGTTCTACGGTGTGTAGAAGAGTGCTCTACGCTGTGTAGAAGAAGGTCTTCTACGTGTCGTAGAAGAGCCCATTGATGAGAGGCAAGAGTGAACGAGTTCCTCGATCCGCTGCTACTGTCCCGCTGGCAGTTCGGACTGACTACGGTGTACCACTTCCTGTTCGTTCCGCTGACTATCGGCCTGTCCGTGACGGTCGCCCTGTACCAGACCGCCTGGGTGCGCACGGGAAAAGACGAGTACCTCAAGCTGACCAAGTTCTTCGGCAAGATCTTCCTGATCAACTTCGCCATGGGCGTCGTGACGGGAATCGTGCAGGAGTTCCAGTTCGGAATGAACTGGTCTGACTACTCCCGATTCGTCGGCGATGTCTTCGGTGCCCCGCTCGCGATGGAGGGCCTGCTCGCCTTCTTTCTGGAGGCGACGTTCATCGGACTCTGGATCTTCGGCTGGGACAAGTTGCCCAAGGCGCTGCACCTGGCGACCATCTGGGTCACCGCGTTCGCCACTGTCCTCTCGGGCTACTTCATCATCGCGGCCAATGCGTTCATGCAGAACCCGGTCGGCTTTCAGATCAACGAGGCCAAGGGCCGAGCAGAGCTGACCGACATCTGGGCGCTTTTGACCAACAAGGTCGCGCTCGCGGCCTTCCCGCACACGATCTTCGCCTGCTTCATGGTGGCGGCCGGCCTCATCATCTCCGTGTCGGCCTGGCATCTCTCGCGTGGTCGAAACATCGAGACCATGCGCATCTCGCTGAAGTCCGGCCTCTGGATGATGGTCGGCGGCGGAGCCCTCACGTTCCTGACCGGCGACTCGCTGAGCCTCGCCATGGTTCAGACCCAGCCGATGAAGATGGCCGCAGCCGAGGCGCTGTACACGACAGCGGGCCCCGCGAGCTTCTCCATCTTCACCTGGGGAACGCCTGACGGCGTCAGCGAGCTGTTCTCGGTGCGCATCCCGTACCTGCTCTCCTTCCTGTCGACCCACACGTTCGACGGCCAGGTCGAGGGGATCAACAACCTGCAGGCGCAGTACACGGCGACCTATGGGCCGGGCGACTACACGCCGCTGATCTGGGTCACCTACTGGGCGTTCCGCTACATGATCGGACTGGGCATCTTGGCCTTCCTGATCGCCGGCATCGGCCTCTTCCTCACGCGGAAGGGCAAGCTGCCGACGAAGAAGTGGATCTGGAAGGTCGCAATCTGGGGCATGCCGCTCCCGCTTCTCGCCATGATCCTCGGCTGGGTCTTCACCGAGATGGGCCGCCAGCCCTGGATCGTGTTCGGGCTGCTGAAGACCCAGGACGCGGTGTCGCCCAATGTGACGGGCCTCGAGGTTCTGATCTCGCTCATCGCCTTCACCGTGACGTACGGCATCCTCGCCGTCGTCGAATTCAAGCTGATCAAGAAGGCCGTTCAGGCGGGCCCTGCCGAGCTCCCGCAGGCCGATGCCGAAACCGGCATCACGAGACAAGAAACGACGGTGTACTGATCATGGATCTCGCAGTCCTCTGGTTCGGGATCGTTGGATTCCTCTTCGTCGGCTACTTCGTGCTCGACGGCTTCGACTTCGGCGTCGGAATGTCCCTGCCGTTCCTCGGCAGGGATGAGACCGACCGCCGGGTGATCATCAATACGATCGGCCCGATCTGGGACCTCAACGAGACCTGGGTCATCGTCGCGGGAGCGGCGCTGTTCGCCGCATTCCCCGAGTGGTACGCCACCCTGTTCAGCGGCTTCTATCTGGCGCTCCTGGTCATCCTGCTCGCCCTGATCGTTCGAGGCGTCTCGTTCGAGTATCGGCATCAGCGTCCCGAGCTGGCCTGGAAGCGCCGCTTCGACTGGATGATCACCATCGGGTCCGCGGTTCCCGCGCTTCTCTGGGGTGTGGCGTTCGCCAACATCGTTCAGGGCGTGCCGCTCGATGCCGGCCACAACTACACGGGATCCTTCTTCGACCTGCTGAATCCCTACGCGCTCCTGGGCGGCCTCACCACCCTGATGCTGTTCTTCACGCACGGCGTGGTGTTCATCTCACTGAAGACCGACGGCGAGCTCCGGGAGCGGGCCCGGGCACTGGCCACAAAGGCCGGCCTGATCACGATCGTCGTGGCCGCGAGCTTCCTGCTCTGGACCACCCTGGCGTTCGGCACCCTGGCCTCGGCCGCGCTGTCTGCCGCCGCGGCGGTCGCGCTCATCCTCTCGTTCCTCGCAAACCTGAAGGCACGAGAGGGCTGGGCGTTCGGCCTGATGGCTGCGACGATCGCCCTCGCGGTGCTCAGCCTGTTCATGGCACTGTTCCCCGATGTCATGCCGGCCTCGAACGACGTCGCGAACAGCCTCACCGTGGCCAACGCCTCGAGCTCGCAGTACACTCTCACGGTGATGAGCTGGACGGCTCTGATCTTCATGCCGCTGATCCTGGTCTACCAGGGCTGGGGCTACTGGGTCTTCCGCAAGCGCGTGACCCGGGCGCATATCGAGAGTTCGGTAGCGGCCTCTCATTAGGAATCTTTGAAGCCACTCGATAAAAGACTGCTGAAATACGCAGGGGCAGCGCGCGCATTCCTGTTTACGGGCGCGCTGCTCGGTTTGGCCTTGACCATCTTGGTCGTGGCGTTCTGTTTTCTGTTGAGTCAGATCGTCGTTCGCGCGATCGCCGGGGACTCCCTCGACTCCCTCATGCCCATGCTGGCCGGTCTCGCCGGGGTGATCGTCCTGCGCTCGATCGTGACCTGGCTGCTGGACTGGACCTCCGCCCGGGCGGGTGCCGTGGTGAAGAGCCAGCTTCGCCGGCGCCTGCTCTCGGCCATCGCCGCGCTCGGGCCCGGCTGGCTGTCCCGTCGAAACGCCACGGGCGTGGCCACGGTGGCGGGCACCGGGCTCGATTCGCTCGACAGCTATTTCTCGCGCTATCTTCCCCAGCTCATCCTGACCGTCATCGCGACGCCGATCATCGTCCTGGTGATCCTGTTCTCGGATCTGCCGAGCGGCATCAGCGTTCTCGTCACGCTCCCGATCATCCCCGTCTTCATGGTGCTGATCGGATGGGCCACCCAGACCATGCAGCGCCGGCAGTGGGATTCCCTCCAGCGACTCTCGACGGGATTCCTCGACGTCGTCGGCGGGCTGGCCACCCTGAAGCTCTTCGGCCGGCAGCACCGCCAGGCGGCGCGCATCACGAGCATCACCGAGGGCTATCGCCGAGAGACGATGTCTGTGCTCCGGGTCTCCTTCCTCAGCGGCTTCGCCCTCGAACTCGCGGCCAGCCTCGCGGTCGCCCTTGTCGCGGTGTCGGTCGGCATCCGGCTCATCGACGGCTCCCTGGGGCTCTCGGTCGGGCTCTTCGTGCTGCTCCTGGCGCCTGAGGCGTTTCTTCCCCTTCGAGGCGTCGGTACCCAGTTCCACAATGCCGCCGAGGGCGTGGCCGCCTCCGAGCACGTGTTCGAGATCCTCGACGAGGCCGAGCGGATGCCCGCGCTCGCCCCGCCGGCGGCCGGTTCGCCGGGTCGCGATGTCCCGACGGGCCGCCTTCAGCCGGCCGGCCGGCTCATCCTTCACGATGTCGGGGTCGAGTACGCCGGCGTCCCCGCGGTCTCGGGATTCACCGGGTCCTTCGCCGCAGGCAGCCTCTCGGTCATCACCGGGGCGTCGGGAGCGGGCAAATCAAGCCTGATCGCGGCCATGCTCGGCTTCGTGTCGCATTCCGGGCTGATCGCCCTCGACTCCGTGCCGGTCGCAGCCGCCGGCGGTTCGGGCACCGACTGGGTGGCCTGGACCGGGCAGCGCCCCGGGCTCGTCTCAGGAACAGTGCTCGAGAACATCACCCTGGGCAGCGGGGTCGTCGACCGGAGCCTGGCGATTCGCGCGCTGGCGCTCGCCTCGGCGGCCGAGATCGAGCTCGACCTGCCCCTCGGCGCCGCCGGAAGCGGCCTGTCGGGCGGGCAGGCCCAGCGCATCGGGATCGCCCGTGCCGTGTACCGGAGCCTTGCGCGCGGGTGCCCCGTGATCATCCTCGATGAGCCGACCTCCGCACTGGACTCGGCCACCGAGAGTTCCGTCATCGACGGGTTGAAGGAACTCGTCCGAACCGGCCGCATTGTCATCCTCGTCTCGCATCGGCCGGGCGTCATCGCCGCCGCCGATGCCCGCCTCACTGTGAACGCTCCGATCGGGGTTGGTATCTGATGGAGACTCACGACGTCCTCCGCCTTGCCCAGCCGCCGCTGAAGCGGTTCGCCCCGGGCGCCCTGCTGGGCCTGGCCAGCGCACTGTGCGCCGTGGCGCTCCTGGCGACGGCGGCCTATCTGATCACCAAGGCGGCCGAGCAGCCCCCCATCCTGTATCTCGGCATGGCGATGGTCGGCGTGCGCGCCTTCGCGCTGGGCCGTGCTGGATTCCGGTACGCCGACCGGCTGGCCAGCCACGACGCGGCCTTTCGCACGCTCCGGGACCTGCGCGTCGGGGTCTTCGAGCGCCTCGTGCCGCTGGCACCGGACGGCCTGGCCGGGACCCGTCGCGGCGATCTCCTCAGCCGCCTGGTCGGTGACGTCGACGAGCTGCAGAACCTGCCACTCAGGGTTGTCTCGCCGCTGGTCATCTCCGGCAGCGTTGCGGTGCTGAGCGTCGTCACCGTGACCCTGATCCTGCCTGCGGCAGGCCTCGCCCTCGCCCTTACTCTGCTGATGGCGTTCGCCCTCGGAACCTGGGCCCAGACCCGCGTTGCGGGCCGAGCGGAACGGGGTCTCGCGCCGCTTCGCGGCGCCTTCACCGACCGGGTGATCGACCTGCTGGCCAGCCTCGACGTCTTGATCGCCTATGGCGCGCTCGAGGAGCGCCTCGCCGGTCTCGACGAGGCGGATCGGCGTCTCACGGCAGCGGTGACCCGGCAATCGGTGGGTGTCGGCGTCACCTCCGCCGTGACCCTGCTGCTCGCCGGCATCGCCTCCGTCCTCGCGCTCGTTCTCGGCATCCCGGCGCTTGGCCAGGGGGATCTCAATGGACCCGCGCTGGCCGTCGTCGTGCTCGTCCCACTCGCCGTCTTCGAGGTTGTCGGAATGGTGCCACTGGCCCTCGGTGCGTGGCGTCAGGTGCGCTCCAGCGCCGAGCGGGTGGCGTCGGCCGTGCCCGACGCGCGGCCCGCCGAGATTCCGGCCGATGTGCCCGGTATCGGTACGGACCGTCCCGCCGGCGTCTCGCTGCCCGGACCGGCAATCCTCGAGCTGGTGAACGTCTCGGCCCGCTGGCCGAATGCCGCGGTGGACGCGCTCGAGAACGTCTCGTTCACCGTGTCGGCCGGGGACCGCATCCTCATCGAGGGGCCGAGTGGGTCCGGCAAGACGACGTTGGCGCACGTCCTCGTGCGCTTCCTCGAACACTCCGGGGAGTACCGCCTCGGCGGAGTCGATGTGCACTCGCTTGCTCCCGACGAGGTCAGGCGCATCGTCGGCTTGAACGAGCAGACACCCTACCTGTTCGACGACAGCATCCGGCAGAACCTGCTGTTCGCCCGAGACACGGCGACCGATGCCGACCTGGAGGCCGTTCTCCAGCGCGTAGGCCTCGCTGACTGGACTCGCTCCCGGGGCGGCCTCGACGCTCCGGTGGGCGAGCGGGGTGCGCTCGTGTCGGGCGGCCAGGCCCAGCGCCTCGCCCTGGCCCGATCGCTTCTCGCCGATTTCCCCGTGCTCGTGCTGGACGAGCCCACGGCCAACGTCGATCCTGAGTTCGCCGACTCCCTGATTCGCGACATCCTCGATGCAGCGGCGGGCGATTTCGATTCCCGCGCGGTCATCGTCATCTCGCACACCCCGGTCCCGGCCGACCTCATCAGCCAGCGCATCCGGCTGAAGGCCCGCGTCAGGCGGGAAGCGGGCGAGACAGGGCGTCCAGCCGGCGACGCCAGAGGGTCGACCGGGCCGGGTCGACCTTGACCGCGGGGCCATCCCGCCAACCGGTGACCAGCCGGATGCCGTGAAGAGCGTTAACCGCCCAGACCTCGCAGCCGTTCAGGTCAGTGATGCGTGCGGTCTCCTCCCCGACGGTGACTCCGGTGGCCGCGGCCACCAGCCTCAGCGTTTTGGCGGTCACGCTGTCGACGCGGGTGAGGCCGGCGCTGGGCGCGAAGAGCCGGTCACCGCGCCACCAGAGGATGGCGCTCGTCGTGCCGTCGATGATGAGCCCCGTGGAGCTCGTGATGACGACCTCGCCGACGTCGAACCCGTCGATGCCGACCCCCTGGCCGGCCGCGTCGGCACGGATCGCCAGGAGCCGTTCAAGGTCTGGTCCCTTGATCGCTGGCGCCGTGCGGGGATCCCGGTCGGGATGCGTTCCGAGAATGACGCTCTGGGCGATTCCCGGTGCTGGCCGGATGCGCCCGCGAAGCGTGAACACGGGCTGCTGCGATGGGCCGCTTGCGACGACCTCGGCGCGCGGAAACCAGCGACCCTCCCGAGGAAGCTCGGCGATGAACGCGTCCCAGAACGCCGAGACGACCGACGGCTCGAGCTCGGAGAGGGCCGCGGCGGATCGGGCGAATCGCTCCCGGTGCAGATCGAGGGCCCGCACGCTGCCGTCGGAGACGAGCCAGGAGTCGGCGACGACGAGTCGTTCCGCCACGGCGTTGACGCCGGGCGTCGGCTCGGGCACGAGGAGGCCGTTGATGTACGCGAAAAGCGCGGGCGCGTGGGGCACGAAGCCTCCGGATCGGTGAGAACC
>CANFBG010000119.1 GCA_947444785.1 Microbacteriaceae bacterium
CTCTCAGGGAATGCCCACTGTTTTTGGGCACGGTCCGAAGTTAAGAGCCGTTGGTGACGGCTAGGTGAACGATTGGGAAAGGAGTGCATCCCACGAAATAACACTTGGGGCTCCCCGACTTTCGCCGAGGGTGGCAGGCGCGACGAACTTCCCGAGTGAAGTGAACTCGGGAAGTCTCGTGTGCCGGCTAGCGCTTAAGAGACTTTGATTTGCCGACGATGCGCTGAATCTGCGGGGTTACGAAGGGGGGAACGACAGCCGCCAGGACGAGAAGCACGCCGGCGGCGAGCATGATGTTCTGCTGCGCCCCCCAGGAATCCGGGGCAAGCGTGAAAGGCGAGGCAGAAACCGCCATGGCAGCGCCCTTGGCTCCCGTCAACACCGCATTGCCGTTCTCATCAACAGTGGTTCCCGCGGCAGTCGTACCGCCAGCCGCGCCGCCGGCCGCATTGGTTCCGTCGGTGGTGGAACCCGAGGCTGAGCCACCATTGCCCGAACCAGACACGGCCGTCTCGACCGCTCCCGCGCCACCGGTGCCCGTCGTGCACTGGTCGGGACCCTTCTTGTCACAGGCCGCCGGTTGGGCCGCACTGACAGCCAGCTGGTTGTTGTTGGGGTCATCCCCGGCCTTGAACGTCGGGTTGTTGCAGCTCGTGGGATCAAACGCGGGAACAACAGTTCCCGGAATGCGCGCCACCTGGGTGAATCCGGCGATCACCAGGTTCATCGGCAGAGGCGAATATCCGAGGTCTGCGGCTTGCTGTTGACCCTCACAGAGCATGTACTTCGCGAACGTCGACAGCGTCTTGCCTTTTCCTGCGGTGAACACTCCGCCGACTTCGGTGGGCACGATCATGTACGAGTAGCTCGACATGGGATACGTGCGCGGGTCGGCGTTGTTGTACACGCCGTCGAGAATCTGGGTGAGATCTGGTGCGATCTGCGCTTTCAGCAGAGCCACGGCGACGGAGTTCGCCGTCGGTTCGATGTAGTAGCCGGCAGAGTTGAGCACCTTGACGACCGGGAATCCTGCCTGCAGGGCGTACGAGTACTCGACATAGGTGATGGCGCCCTCGCCATAGTTCTGGCTGACGTAGCCGGCCACACCCGAAGATCCGCTCTGATACTTGAAGTTGGGCAGTGTCGGATACTGGGACGTCATGCCCGTGGTCCAGATCGACGGGTACTGCTTCGACATCCACAGGGTGAACTGGGCAGACGAGCCCGAACCATCCGAGCGCACTACAGGCGTAATGCCCTTGTCCGGCATAGCCAGACCGGGGTTGTCTGCAGCGATCGCGGGATCTTTCCAGTTCGAGATCGCACCACTGAAGATTTTGGCGATCGTTTCACCGCTGAGCCTCAGGTTGGAGACCTGCTGGCCACCGATCTTGAGGTTGTACATCAACGACGTTCCACCGGCCACGATGGGCATATAGGCGTAACCGCGCGGCGGAACCTCGGGCGGTGAACCGTCTTCTGGATTCGCCTGGAAGGGAATCTCACTGACCGCGTAGTCGACTGTTCCACCGATGTAGTCACGACGACCGGCCGAAGAGCCCGTTCCGGAGTAGTTGACGGTCATGCCGTAGTTGCTGGCAACGTTCTTTCGCCACTGGTCAAGCGCGTTTTGCGACCACGTCGAACCCGTACCGGTGATGGGGTCATAGCTTTCAGCCTGGGCGGCCGTTGCCCCGCCGATGGCCATAATGCCGGAGAGAAAGATCCCCAATGCAGCGCTGACGAAGCGGCGGCCGCGAGGAACAAGCCAGATAGAGTGGCGCGAAGTCACGATAGGGCGTCCTTAATTGCTGGGGGCGTCGAAGTTGAAGTGGAGGATTCGGCGGCGACCTGTGCCGCACGCTCGCGGCGAGCACCCGCGATGGTGAGACGAATTGCGTCGCGCCCCGACCGGGCAACGACGGCGCGCTGTTGGCGAACGGTGAGCTGACCTGGTCCTCGGCCGCCCAAGACACGGGCGAGCGCGAACAGGGTGAGCACGAGCAGCAGGAGAACGGCAGCGGTTCCGAAACCACGGGCGACCATGTTGGGCTCGGGCGAGCGCACGAACGCGAAGACCTGGAGCGGCAGCGAAATCATCGGGCCGTCAAACGGGTTCAAGTTCATCACCGCGGTGACGCCCGACGTGAGCAGAACCGGCGACGTCTCGCCGATTCCGCGAGCCGTTCCGAGAATGACAGCGGTGACCAGGCCCGACCGCGCCGTGGGCAACACGACCTGCCAGACCGTGCGCCATTTCGTGGAGCCAAGCGCGTAGGCCGCCTCTCGGAGGTTTCCGGCAACGAGGCGCAGCACGACATCCGAAGCGCGAATGATGATGGGGAGCATCATGACCGTGATGGCCATGGCGGCCGCAAAACCCGATCGCTGATGCGTGATGAGCGTGATGATGGCGGCGTAGACGAAGAGACCTGCCACGATGGACGGCAGCGCTGTCATGGCGTCGGAAATGGTGCGAACAAAACGAGCGAACTTTCCACCGATTTCGTTCAAAAAGACTGCCGTGGTGATGCCGAGCGGAACCGCGACGAGAAGAGCCATGCCGATCTGCATCAGCGTGCCCATGATGGCATGGGCAATGCCTCCCATCGAGAGAGGGTCCAGCGGGCCTGCAAGCTCCATCGTCTGAAAGAAGAAGTTCGCGTGCGGCAGGGCGTCTTGACCGCGAATCAACGTGTAGATCACGACGAAGAGCAGCGCGCCAATCAGAATGACCGCCGCTGAGTAGAGCAGCGAGATCATGACGCGGTCTTTGACCTCTTGACCGTCTGCCTTCAGCGACACCAGCACGGCGTAGAAGCCCAGGAACCCGATGAACGCAACGACAGCCCAGCCGACCTGACCGGTCAGCGGCGCGAACCAGCCGAAGACGAGGATCGCCACGGAGATGCTGGCGGCTGCGGCTCCGAAAACGTTGAAGCGCTCCTCGAGGGGCGTTCCGTGGATGGTGCGACGGGCACCGACCTCGACGCCTTCGGACGACGGAATGAAGGTCCGGGCAGACGGGGCCAACATGTCCTCGTTTAGCAAGCCCTGACCAAGCAGACTGTCCTCCTGCTCCTCAGAGGAGCCGGCCGTGCCATTTGAAGTAATCGTCATGACTAACCGCTCTCCGCTCCGGAGCGCGAACGCGCAACGATCGATGATGCTGTGAAGTTGATGGCCAGTGTGATGAGAAACAGGACAAGGCCTGCAGCCATCAAGGCAGATAGGCCGAACTGGCTGGACTCGCCGTAGCGCAACGCGATGAGCGAGGAAACGGAGTTGGTTCCCGTTTTGAGCACTTCCCAGTTGATGACGAAGATCGGCGAGATGATCATATAGACGGCGATGGTCTCACCGAGCGCGCGGCCGAGCCCCAGCATGATGCCACCGATGATTCCACCGCGGCCAAACGGCAGCACGACGGTCTGGATCATTCCCCAGCGGGTCGAGCCCAGAGCCAGTGCGCCCTCACGCTCACCCATCGGCGTCTGGGAAAAGGCCTCACGCATGACCGAGGTCTGGGTGGGTACAACCATCAACCCGACGACGATGCCCGCGATGAAGGCCGACGAAGTAAAGGCACTGGCCTCGGTCGCGAGCTCGCCTGCAGCATTTGTAACCCGGAAAATCGGGATCCAGCCGAAGTTGTTCGAGATCCACTGCGACACAGGGATGACGTTGGCCTGGAGAAAGAAGACTCCCCAGAGGCCGAAGATGACGCTGGGCACGGCCGCCATCAGGTCGACCAAGGTGATCAGCGCGGTCTTCAGCTTGGGCGGCACAATCTCAGAGATGAGCAGAGCCGCGCCAAGGGAAAGCGGCACCGAAACGCTCAGGGCGATCAGGGCGATGGTGATCGTGCCGAACAGCACCGCAGCGATGCCGAACTTCTGCGTCTCCGGCGACCACTCCTGCTCGGTGAGGAACGAGAAACCGGCAACGCTGAGGGCGTCTGTTGCCCGCATCGTCAGGAAGATGCCAACCGCCAGCATGATGCCGACGGTGGTCATACCTGCGGCGTAGGACACCGATCTGAAGACGGAATCAGAGACAGAGGGCTTCGAAATCAGGCTACGACGACCGGAAGTCGATCCATCACTTCCGCGACCGCCAACACCATTATCCCGATCAGGATCAGGCATGCGAGTGTTCGCGATGAGGACGTCCTCAATCGCGCTAAAACGGCCTTCTTCTGACATAGCTCACCTCGTTCGCTCGATTTTCGGGCCGCAAGGTGAACGGAAGGTAGCGAGAACGTTTATGAGGTGTAGATGATCTATGCCGCGTTGGCCGCGTCAGGGCGCGGGCGGCGGCGGCGTGCTGGTTGCGGGCGGGGGGCTCGTCGTGCTTGCCGGCGTCGGGAATGGTGTCGGGGTAGACGTCGGGGCACCGGCCGGCGCCATGACAACGGTGACGGAGGCCCCCAACCGCAGGGAGGTACCGGCGCTCGGCAGCGAGTCCGAAACCAGCCCGGGGCCTGTCCCCTGCGTTCTCCCGGAGTTGCCTGTCGTGACAACGACGGTGAATCCTGCGGCCTGGAGCACGCGGATGGCTTCCGCCTGTGTTGCACCCATCACAGTGGGCACTTTGTTTGAACCTGAAGCGATTGTCAGCGTAATCGGCGATCCCTTGGCAACCGACTCTCCCGCAGCGGGCGAGAGAGCGGTAACCGTGTCGGCAGCCAATACAGAATCTTCGACAATCCCGTCGGCAAGGGTGAAGCCCAGCTTTGTCAGGACATCCCGGGCAGCCACAACCTGGGAACCCGTGAGCTCAGGCACAGTCAGCATCACCGGTAACGCCGTGATGGAAGGCGACGGTGTCGGGGACGCGCTCGGGACGCTCGAGGAGACCGCGTTCGCGCCCGGCGCCCCCGGCGCTGCCGAATTGGCCGCCACAACGCTCACGACAACCCCGGCCACCAGCACCAGGGGAACGAGCACCAGCCAGAACGAGCGGAGCGAGCGAGGGCGCCCCCGGGACGCTGCCCCCGAATACGTGTCGCTGGCCGATGCAGGATCAATAACGGCCGTGCGGTCGCTTGCCGCAGCCAGCGTCGTGCGTGGAAGGGCACGCGTGACGCCCGCCTCCTCGTTTTCGGCGTGTGCCTCGGCCGTTCGAGAAAGCGCGGCCTGCGCGGTTTCGATTGCTGACCGAAAATCTGCCGCCGTCGCAAAACGACTTTCGGGTGTCTTAAGCATCGCCCGCACGACGATGCGATCGATCGCCTGGGACACGCCGGGGCGAATGACCGAGGCAACAGGCGGTGGCAGGACGGCGTGGGCCTGCAGTGTCTCCTCCGGCGTCATGGCGGGGAAGGGCGGTTCGCCCGTCAGCGCGAAGTAAAGAACGCAACCGACTTGGTAGAGGTCGCCACGGGCATCCACAGTGTTGCCCCGCGCCTGCTCGGGCGAAATGTAATTGACGCTTCCGATGACCCCGGTCGCCTCACTCCTTGTCGGGTCTTCCGCCGTGCGCAACACATGCCAGCCGGTTGCGGTCATCCCCGTGGTGTCAACCAGCCCAAAATCGATGACCCGCACGCCGGCCGCGGTGAGCATCCCGCCGGGCCCGGCCTCCACCATGATGTTGGTTGGTGTGATGTCGCGGTGCACCAACCCCGCTTCATGAATGGCGGAAAGCGCGCCCAAAATGCCATCGACAATTTGAAGGGCTTCGGTGGGAGAGGGCACACCCTGGGTCTCCACAAACTCGGCAAGACTCACTCCGGGAGCGAACTCCATCGCAATCCAGGCCAGATTCTGCCCTTCGGGATCGTGAATGCCGAAGTCGAGCACGGCCGACAGGTTGGGATCGCGCACGCCGGAAGTCATCTGCGCTTCATCAAGAAAGGCGGTGCGCAGCGCGGCTGTTTTTGAAAACTTGGGATGGAGAATCTTGAGGGCGACGATGGCCCCAGTTGTCACGTCAGTGGCCGAATAGACGGATGCGGAAGCTCCGCTTCCGAGGAGCCCGCCCAAGTGAAAGCGCTGGGAGATGAGGTCGTCGGCATCCATCAGGAGAACTGCCACGCGGAATTGACCACCGCGGTACTCGACATCGCCCACAGGCCGATCAGCGACTGGGTCCTAGCTTTCACGTATCAACCGATCATGGCGTTGTAGTCATTGGCCTTGGCCGCAACGGAATCGACATAGGAGGTGACGTGATTGTAAGCGAAGACGGCCGTGCGCCACGTGTCCGGGTTGGACAGGTCGCCATAGTGACACAGGTAGCGCCCCGCGGCGAGGGCAGCGTCATCGATCTGCTGGGGGTCTTGGACGCCATCGCCGTTGCCATCCGCTCCCCAGCTCGCCCAGGTCGAGGAAATGAACTGCAGGGGACCCATCGCGCGATCCCAGCCGGCGGCGGAATCCGTGCTCGTAATAGCTGCATAGGTTGTGCCGTCGAGCGAAGGCCCGAGGATCGCGGGAGTCGTGACTCCGTTGTTGGCGATGCGTGACCCGGCATGGGTGCCGTGGCCGGACTCGATCCAGCCCAGTGCAGCCAGCGTCGTCCAGCCGAGATGGCAGTCGGGCTGTTCGGCGGCCAAAGCGAGAGATGCACCGGCGTAGCCGACCAGGGCACGCTGGGGAATGCCCGTGGCCACGGACGTCGCGGTGGCCCAATCAGGCGAAACCAACGCCCCATCTGCCCGACGGGCTGCTGAGGAAACAGCGCCGGTCTCCTGCTTCGCAATGCTCATGCTCTTAGTTGAAGTAGGCAGCGGATCCGTTGCTGTAAGGCTTACATCCTGCTCGAGAGCATACGGCCTGGCCGTAGCCTCGGAACTGGCGAAGGAGCTGATCGCGAAGATGCCGCCGATCACCGCGAAGACGGCCATCAGAAACCACAGCAAGTACCTCACCACCATCAGAGGCCGGCTACCATTCGCACGGTGACTTCTCGCCGGCGTTCGCTCGACGGCTCGGCCCCGAGGACACGATTGGCCGCGATTCGGCGGAGACGAGCGCGAGCGGGAACGCGGCACGCGCACCCTCCGCCGCGTCGAGGCTCGCGTGCGACGTCTCGTACCAGCGGGTGCACGTCATCACGGGCTTACCACTCACGGTGATGTACCACCCGTGGGTTCCGGCCGTTGGACCGTGCACGGTGACGATGACCATGGCGGCCGTGCTCTCGCGAAGATTCAGCACGTGGGTGCGGGCACCGAGGAACGTGGAGTAGATGTAGGAGCTGCGAGCGATCTCCCGATGGTTCGGCGCCAGCAGGCGCCAGAATCCCGAGACCTGATTTGCCGGGGGCAGTGATGGTGCAGCGTTTGCCACATTGCCGGCCGGGCGCCCCGTGCCTCCGATATTGGCGAATCCGCCTGGCGTGCGGGTTGAACCCGACGCCTTGTTGTCTTCATCGAGTGAGTTGTGCACCAGCTCGCGGAAGTTCGTCCAGGCCACCCTGAGCGGGTCGGCACTGGACCGAAAAGGTGAAAACAGAACCGTCGGATTCCCTGGCATGTAAGTCTCGTCCCTGTCCCGAAATCGAAAAGTGCACAGGAAGAGGCCTGACGAGCACAGGTTTGAATATCGAGCGACAGGGTGAAGGGGTTGCAACGTGAAGGTGAACGAGATGTGTCTGGTGTACGACGAATCACCACGCACCCCCATCTGGGGGTGGTGATCGACTACCCTGACGGGGTGTCAGTGTGCGGCATCGTTCCAGTTCGCCCCGCGACCGACCTGCACCTCGAGCGGCACCCGAAGCTCGGCGGCCGAAGACATGCGTGTGGAGACGATGTCGCTCAGACGGTCCCACTCCCCCGGTGCCACGTCGAATACGAGCTC
>CANFBG010000120.1 GCA_947444785.1 Microbacteriaceae bacterium
CGCGTACGGCTACACGCCGCTCTATTTCATCCCCACGTGGATCGTCGCCAAGGGGATCCAATTGGCGACGGGAGCCGACCTCCTGACAGCAGGACGCTTTGCAGGCTCATTCTGGCTCGTGGGAACGATGCTGCTGATCTACGCCCTGTTTCGGGAATTCAAAGTAACCAAGGTGGCGACACTGGCCATCGGCCTGGCCTTCATCGGGTCGCCCTTTGCCTGGTGGACATACACGTACATCTCAACCGATACCCCCTCCGTCGGCATCTCAGCCCTGCTTCTACTGGCCGCCAGACGGTTCATCACCGATCGCTGGTCGGGGTGGTGGGTCGTGCTCCTCTCTGTGGCTGCCGTGCTCTTCAAGACGGGAAACATCCTCGCTGTAGGGCTGACCGCGCTTTATCTCCTGCTGCATTTCCTGCTTGAGGAGGCGAAGCAAAGGCCGTGGCGTGCAGCCGGATCGGTTCAGGGCGGCATCCGGGGACGCGGACCCCTCGGGCTGGTTACGGTGGCGATTGTGGCCCTGCTCGCCAGCGCAGCGACACAGGCCGCCTGGCAACTCGCGCAGAAGGCCGCCACGATCGGACTGCCTGCAGACCAGGGCGTTGGTGCGCCATTAACCTGGCAGGCCCTGCTCACCCAGGTCATGAATTTCCTGCCGGGCACACTGACATCCAACGTCGCCCTGTACGGAGGCGGATTCGCCTATCTGATCCCCCTGGCCCTCGTCGCACCGCTGGCCTGGCTCTGTATCGGCGGTGTCGTGGGTGCCCAGCTCGTGGTCGAACCCGGTTCCCCGAATCGGTCGATCATCTACGCGGTGGGTATCGCATCCGTCATCTGTGCACCGCTCCTCGCAATTCTTCTCCAGCTGAGCCTGGGCCAGTACTTCGAATTGCCGCCTCGATACGGGGCACCCATTCTCGTGGGCTTCCTCCTGCTAGCCGGCATGATCGCCCAGAGGAATGGCTTTGTGAAATGGGTACTGACGGGGTACGGCGCCGCCCTCATTCTCTTCGTCGTGGTGACAGCACACGGCTTTGCCCGCTGACCCGAACCCAGCGGAACCCGGCTCTACTGCTTTCTACCAGGTGACGAGTCGCCCAGACTGCCGCTGCAGCGTCGATGCGTCAAGGCCCGCCAAGGTAGCCGGCGACATCACAATGCACCTGTCGGGTGAATCCGCCAGCAGTGAATTGACAATCCCGCTGTCCCTGCCGCCTGAATCCGGGGCATTCGTGAAGGAGGCGAGAAACGTGTTGATCGGGCTGGCGGCCTCGGTCCATGTCGATGAGAGCGACATTGCCCACTGATTGGAGTCCGCCAACGACGGCGAATCGGAGTGCAGCGATAGGTAGATAGGCCGTGCGCACGGCCATTCGGACATGACTCCGACCGCTGACTCGAGGCGCGCGGCGCTGTCTGCACTCGCCGTCGAGGTCGTCGCCAGCGCTGCCGCAGCCACCACATCGGCCCGGAAGAGCAGGCCGGCCGATGTCTGGGCCGTGGTGACAGGCCCGCCTACAATCGGCACACCCGAGTAGAGCACGACCGAACCGACGAGAACGCAGACGCTGGCCGCCGCCGTCATTCGCCCGAGCATATGAGTCGGCGGCTGCGACGTCTCAGCAACCCGCAGTGCGATGACGAGCACAAGAAGAATCGAGAAGATGATCTTGATCGCCATCAAGAACTTGAACTGGTAATAGCTGAGTTCAGAAGAATGCTGCAGCTGGATGGCGATCAAGGCCATCGCCATCGCCAGCCCGACGACGCAAACGAGGCCGATGAGAGCCTGGGCTCCGAAGAACCTGCTCCCGAGGCCGGGCTCCCTGACGCGCGCCATCGAGGCCAAGCAGACGCCGAGAAGCGTGACGTTGATGAGAATGGTCTCCACTACCGAGGTGGCTGGAAGTCCGCCACCGATCGCGAGGACTGCGTCGGGCGAACCAACGGACTTGGTCGCCTCGTAGACCAGCAGCAGGGCGAATCCGACAGCTAGTGCAACGACACCGACGATGATCGCGGCTGGCACCGCACGACTCAGCCGGGATCGGTAGGTCGCCCAGGGAAGACGCCAGACAGCCCAGGCGAAGGCGATGCCGGCGATGGGCGTCAGGAGGCTCCAAGAATGGGCAACGACGATCACCGCGCCAGCGAGCGCCAAGAGTTCCGTTCGAGAGGTGGTTTCCTTTTTGACCGCGAGGACGATCACGATCAAGGTGGCGACGAAGGCAAGAAAGAACGAGGGGAACCCGAAGGGGAATGCACCGGAACCGGAGCCCAGCACCAGGACCGACGCGCACGCGGCCACGACGATCGTGGCCAGGCCGACTCTCGTGCGGAGGGCACTGAGGGACGTCACCGCGGCCGCAAGGACGACGACCGAGAGGAGCATCGTGGTCACGGCACCAATGCCGAACAGACCCGTCTCGGCATCGACGGAGCCCACATCGCTGCCACCCCAGACGTCGGCGACGAAGGCGGCGAACACATGGAAGTGCTGCGGATACCAGATGTAGACGAAGTTCGAGCCGTCGAGGGTCGACGGCCACCCGGGACCGATCGTGAGGGTGCGCCGGATCATCTCGAACATATCGAAGTGGGCGACGTTGTCATTGCCGAATACCCGCGTGAGGATTAAAATGCTGGCCGGGCCGGAACTGTGCGAGAAGAAGGGCAGGAAGAACCAGGCACAGAATGCACCGATCGAGACGGGAAGCAGGTCCACCACAGCGAACGAGGGAATGAGCGAGCGGCGAGCGACTCCACTTGCAACCAGGCGGAAGGCCATGAAGCCGACACCCAACCCGAGGAGCAGGCCAGCCTGGCCGAGCAAGGGGGTCTGCGGCCAGGGGAACCACCACATCATCGGGATGAATCCCAATGCGATCATTCCGTTGAGTGCGATTCGACGAGAGAACGAGCGAGCCGAGGGGATCAGGACCAACAGTGCGAAGATCAGGCCGAACGAGGCCAGCCCGTGCAGGGCGCCGCTGTTGTACAGGCCGACCGTTGCGCAGAAAGCTGCCAACGCGACAAAGAACGGAAGCAGTTTCCTGCTTCTGTCCCGAGTCGGGTTGCCCGGTGCCGAGGTTGGCCGGACAGGTGTAGCCGGGGAGACGGAGACGGTCATTCCTGATGCACTCTCAGCTCTGCGAGGTCGGAGTCGACCATAAGATGAACCAGCTCCTCGAATGTCACGGTGGGCCCCCAGCCGAGATCCCTCAGGCGCTGGGGGTTTCCCACCAGTTCCTTGGGGTCGGCCGGGCGATAGAAGGCCGGGTCGATGTGAACGAAGCGGTCCCAGTCCTCGATGCCGACACGGCGGAAGGCGGCATCGACGAAGTCACGCACTGAGTGGGAGACTCCGGTGGCCACGATGAAGTCGCTGGGAGCATCTGCCCGGGAGATTCGAAGCATGGCGTCTACATAGTCCGGGGCGTAGCCCCAGTCCCGGTGCACATCGATGTTTCCGAGTGCCAGCTGGTCGCTTAGTCCGAGGGAGATGCGGGCAACCTCGCGGGTGATCTTCCGGGACACGAAGGAGGCGGGCCGGTTCGGTGACTCGTGGTTGTAAAGCACCGCGGAGCTCGCGAACATTCCACGCTTGCGATAGACCCCGACCATCTCGTGCGCGAAGGACTTCGCGGCCCCATAGGGCGTCACAGGTCGGCGGAACGTGGACTCCGTCTGCGGCACATCGGTCGCGTCCCCGAAGATCTCGGCGCTGGACGCCTGAACGAACGTGACTCGCCGCCCCGTGCGCTCCCCCAGCTGCCATGCGGCCTCAAGGATGCGAACGGGGCCGACGCCCAGGATCTCGGCGGTCTCGGCCGGGAACTGCCAGGACCGGGCGACGGAGGTGTTGCCGGCAAGGTTGATCAGGTGGGTCGGCTCGACGGCGTCGATCAGTGCCGTGATGCCGACAGCGTCCGCGAGGTCTGCGACATGGGCAGACGCTGTTGGGAAGTCGCGCTCCAAGCGCACGGCACCCGCGGCCGAGTGGCACATGCCGTGTACCTCATGACCCTCTGCGAGCAGTCGTCGAACGAGATAAGTGCCGTCTTGGCCGTTTGCCCCTGTAACCAGAAAGCGTTGGCGTTCCGATTTCATGAGTTATGCCTCTCGAACGCCTGCCTGTATGCAGCGACGTGCACATCGCGGCAACTCTCCCACGTGAACTTCGTCACCTGGACGAGGCCGGCGGCGGTCAACTCCGCGGAGCACCGAAAAGTCTCCTCGATTCCCGCGGCGATAGCGGTCGGGTCTGACGCATCGAAGGTGACCGCTGCGTCGCCGACCACCTCGGGGAGGGAGCCCGCGGTGGATACCGCGACAGGGCATCCGGAGGCCATCGCCTCCAGCGGCGGCAGGCCGAAACCCTCATATAGGCTCGGAAAGATCATGGCCCCGGCGGTGCGGTACAACTCAAGCAGTTCGACCTCGGGGACAAGGCCGCGCCGGTCTACCCAGTCGGGAAGCTCGCCGAGAGCGTCGAGGCCTCCGCCCGTGAGCACGAGGCGCAACTCGGGGTTTTCCTGCCGGGCGATGGCCACGGCCTCGATCAGTGCCGCATGGTTCTTGTGCGCCCAGCCGCGGGCCGGGTACAGGACGAAGTTCTCCCGCGGACCGAGGTTTGCCGTGAAGCGCGAGGTGTCGACGCCCAACTGCGCCACATGGATACGCTCGGCCTCGATTCCCAGCAGCTCGACCATTCGGCGCTTGGCGAAGTGGCTGATCGTGATGACCGCATCCGCCTGCCTGGCGTAGCCCTCATAGAACAGTCGGCGGTAGGCCAACTCTGTCTTTGAGAACATATGCGGGAGTTCGAGATGTTGCACGTCGAGCAGCGATTGCACCGAGGCCTGACTGCGCGCCGGCCGTGCCGCCGGCACTGTGAACGGGTAATGCACGACCTGATTCGCCCGCATCGACCGACGGATGCGCGGCGACAGCAGTGTGGCTCCAACCAAGGTGCGCAGGCGATCGACGTTGGTAGGGCCCGCATGCAGGCCGGAAATCTCAACCTCGGGTACCGCCCGGCTGAAACCCGCGGCAGACGTTGGAACGAAGGCGGTCACATCCATCCCGGCGAGGCCGACGAGCTGCTCCGTCAAAGCCCGTGCGTATGTCTCGCTGCCGCCCATGCCCCCCGGCACGAGGGTGAGCATCGACAGGGCCACGCTCAACTGCGGCGCACTCCCCCTCGTGTCACCCTCGGATTCCGTCACGCGAACTTGACGGTGTCGATCCAGGGCTCACCGGTAGCGGCCAGTGACGCGACGTCGGCGTCCACCATGATTCGCGCCAACTCGGGGGTAAGTACCTTGGGTACCCAGCCGAGGAGGTCCTTGGCCTTCGAGGCATCGCCGACAAGCGCGTCGACCTCGGTGGGACGAAGGTACCGCTCGTCGAACTTCACGTACTTCTCCCAGTCGAGTCCCACGTGCTCGAACGAGAGCTGCAGGAAGTCCTTGACGGTGTAGTTCGTGCCGGTGGCCACGACATAGTCGGTGGGCTCATCGTGCTGCAGCATGCGCCACATGGCCTCCACGTACTCGGGCGCGTAGCCCCAGTCACGAACCGAGTCCAAGTTTCCCATGTAGAGCTCGGTCTGCGTGCCGGCTGCGACGCGGGCGACGGCGCGGGTGATCTTGCGAGTCACGAACGTGTCGCCGCGGCGCGGGGACTCGTGGTTGAACAGGATTCCATTGACGGCGAACATGCCATAGGCCTCGCGGTAGTTGCGCGTGATCCAGTAGGAGTAGACCTTGGCGACGCCGTATGGCGAGCGCGGGTAGAACGGCGTGTTCTCGTCCTGCGGCGGCGGGGTGGCGCCGAACATCTCGGAGCTGGAGGCCTGGTAGAACCGGCACTGCAGGCCGATCATGCGGATGGCCTCGAGCAGGCGGATAGAGCCCATGCCGGTCGTGTCGCCGGTGTACTCGGGCTCGTCGAAGCTGACCCGAACGTGGGACTGCGCGGCGAGGTTGTAGACCTCGTCGGGGCGGATCTGATCGAGCAGCGTGACGAGGCGCGAACCGTCAGTCAAGTCGCCATAGTGCAGGAAGAGTCGAGCTCCGGACTCATGCGGGTCCTGGTAGATATGGTCGATGCGGCTCGTGTTGATGGTCGACGAGCGGCGGATCAGTCCGTGGACCTCGTACCCCTTCGACAGCAGGAGCTCCGCGAGGTAGCTGCCATCCTGGCCGGTAATGCCGGTGATTAGGGCGCGCTTCGCCAAGGTGTCGTTCGTCAAAGTACTTCTCTCGTCGTTCAGTGGCACTGCGATGAATCAGGCCGACCGGCGGTCAAAAACCTCTCTAGGCTATCGCAGCCTTGTGGGTCGGCGCACGATCGTCAATCTTTGGCGATGGCCAAGGTGCGTGCCCTCGAACTGACGCGCTTGGCTGCGTAAGACGATGCCCAGCGCCAGGGGAAGTGCCAAACCGGGCTGAGCGCGCGCAGGGCGGGGCTCAAATGGCGCCGTTTGACCGCTTCGGCCTCCCGGCTGGAGTTCAGTCGACCTGCCACGGTGAGCGAGTCAGGGTGCCAGCGAAACGCCGACACCGTCTCCCGGGTGCTTAGGAATGAGCCGTGGCTTCGCAGGGCGAGGAACGCATTCAGGTCCATCGCGTACTTCAGCGTGACATCGAAGCCCCCGATGGCCTCCAGGGCGTCAAGGCGGATCATCGTTCCCGGGTGCGGTATCAGATCAGGCCCCCACGGCAGAAGGAACTTGGCGAGTTCACCGGCGTTGCTGGTGGCGATGGTTTGGCCGTTCGGATCGACATAGTCACAGCCGCCATAGGCGAGAACAGCGTGGGGGTCGGCCTGGAGCATGTCCTGCAAGCGACGAAGTCCACCCGGGCGGAACAGGTCATCATCGCCGATCCACGCGTAATACCGCTCACCACTTCGCTCGGCCAAACCGCGATTGATTGCGCTCGAGATACCCGTCTTCGGGTCATCGACCACAACAGCACCCGCGGCAAGGGCAAGCTCCCGCGCCTCAACGGCCCCGACCGGCATGATCGCGACCAGGGTCAGGTCAACGGTCTTGCGCTGCTCAGTCACGGTGGCGAGCGTCTCCACGAGCATTTCAATGCGATCCCCCAGAGTGGGCAGGATTACTAGGACATCGGCCTGCTTCATGTGGGGACCCTTCGACACGACATTGCTAGCATTCAAGGAGGTGACGCATACGGCGCCGCGGACTTCTCCTGAGAAATCTCAGAGCGAGTCTCAAGGACTACGAGCTCAAGCGAGTATAACGACAATGAAATCTTCCCAGCCTTTGGATCGCTCCGCCCGGGTCTACATCGCCGGTCATCGTGGGATGGTCGGATCCGGTATTTGGCGCCTGCTTGAGGCCGAGGGCTTCACCAATCTATTCGGTGTCACGTCTGCCGAGGTCGACCTCCGCGATCGTCACGCTGTCTTCAGCTACGTCAAGGAGATTCAGCCAGACGTCGTAATCGACGCCGCGGCTCGTGTCGGCGGAATCCACGCCAACGAGACCTACCCGGCCGAGTTCCTCAGCGACAACCTGCAGATCCAGGTCAACGTCATGGATGCGGCCAACGCCGCCGATGTCGATCGGCTGCTCTTTCTCGGATCCTCCTGCATCTATCCCAAGTTCGCCGAGCAGCCAATCAAGGAATCATCCCTGCTCACCGGTGCCCTGGAACCGACGAACGACGCCTACGCGATCGCGAAAATCGCCGGCATCATGCAGGTGCAGGCCGTTCGCCGCCAGTACGGTCGCCGGTGGATCTCCGCCATGCCCACGAA
>CANFBG010000121.1 GCA_947444785.1 Microbacteriaceae bacterium
CAGCAGGTCGGGCTCCGGGAAGTACCGGTAGTCGTCGGCGTCGCTCTTGGGGCGCCCGGCGCTGGTCTCGCCGGTGTCCTCGTGCCAGTGGCGCGTCTCTTGAGTGATCGTTCCGCCGTCGGCGAGGATGGCCGCCTGGCGCTGGATCTCGTAGCGGATCGCGCGCTCGACCGAGCGCAGCGAGTTGACGTTCTTGGTCTCGGTGCGGGTGCCGAGCGGGGCCGGCGGCTCACCGGGAGCGGTGCGCGGGCGCAGCGAGATGTTCGCGTCGCAGCGCAGGTTGCCGCGCTCCATGCGGGCATCCGAAATGCCGAGCGAGATGACGATGTCGCGAATGGTCGAGACGTACGCCTTGGCGAGCTCGGGGGCATCCGCCTCGGCGCCGTAGATGATGTCGGTGACGATCTCGACCAGCGGCACGCCGGCACGGTTGTAGTCGACGAGCGAGTACTCGGCGCCCTGGATGCGACCGGTGGCGCCGCCCACATGGGTCAGCTTTCCGGCGTCCTCCTCCATATGCGCACGCTCGATCGGCACCTGGAAGACGCGGCCGTTGGGCAGCTCGACCTCCACGGATCCGCCGACGGCAATGGGCTCGTCGAACTGCGAGATCTGGTAGTTCTTGGCCAGGTCCGGGTAGAAGTAGTTCTTCCGGGCGAAGCGCGACGAGGGCGCGATCGAGCAGCCGAGGGCGAGGCCGAGGCTGATGCTGTAGCGCACGGCCTGGCCGTTGACGACCGGCAGCGAGCCCGGCAGGCCGAGACAGGTGGGCGTGATGTTCGTGTTCGGCTCGCCGCCGAAGTAGTTCGGCGCGTCCGAGAACATCTTGGTCTTGGTGTTGAGCTCGACGTGCACCTCGAAGCCGAGCACCGGCTCGAACATCTCGAGGGCCTTCTCGTAGGTCATCAGTTTTGCGCGGGCCATCAGACGGCTCCCTCGGTTGTCGCGAGCAGTTCGCTCGGGGTCAGGCTGGGCGCCTGGCTGAGCATGGTGTGGCCCCACTTCGTCTCCAGCAGCGACTCGAGAGCCCCGCCGACGTTGTAGAGGCGGGCGTCCTCGCGGGCAGGTGCCAGGAACTGGATGCCGACGGGCAGGCCGTCTTCCGTGGCAAGACCCACGGGCAGGGAGATTCCGGGGATGCCGGCGAGGTTCGCGGGGATCGTCGCGATGTCGTTGAGGTACATCGACATCGGGTCGCCGGTCTTCTCCCCCAGCTTGAACGCCGTGGTCGGGGCGGTCGGGGAGACCAGCACGTCGGCTCCGGCGAACGCGGCCGCGAAGTCGCGCTGCACGAGTGTGCGCACCTTCTGGGCGCTGCCGTAGTAGGCGTCGTAGTAGCCGGCGGACAGGGCGTAGGTGCCCAGGATGATGCGGCGCTTGGCCTCGGCCCCGAAGCCTGCCTCGCGGGTCGCGGCCATCACGTCTTCAACCGTGCCGCCGCCTGCCGGGTTGACCCGCATGCCGAAGCGCACGGAGTCGAACTTGGCCAGGTTGCTCGATGCCTCGGCGGGCATGATCAGGTAGTACGCGGCGATGGCGTGCTCGAGGCTCGGCAGGTCGACGTCGATGATCTCGGCGCCGGCGGATTCGAGCAGGGCAAGCGCCTCGCGGAAGCGGTCGAGAACGCCGGGCTGGAAGCCCTCGCCGTCGAGTTGGCGGATGACGCCGATCTTCAGACCCTTGACGTCGGCACGGCGCACAGCGTCGGCCATGGAGGGCCATACGTCTGTAAGCGAGGTGGAGTCGCGCGGGTCGTGGCCGCCGATGATGTCGTGCAAAAGAGCCGAGTCGAGAACGGTGCGGGACACCGGGCCGATCTGGTCCAGCGAGGAGGCGAGAGCGATGGCGCCATAGCGGCTCACTCCGCCGTAGGTCGGCTTGACGCCGACGGTGCCCGTGACGTGGGCCGGCTGGCGGATGGATCCGCCGGTGTCGGAGCCGAGGGCGAGGGGAGCTTCGAAGGCTGCGACGGCCGCGGCCGAACCTCCACCGGAGCCACCCGGGATGCGCTCGAGGTCCCACGGGTTGTGCGTGGGGCCGTAGGCGGAGTGCTCGGTGCTGGAGCCCATGGCGAACTCGTCCATGTTGGTCTTGCCGAGCGGCACGAGGCCGGCCGCGCGCAGACGGGTCATGACCGTGGCGTCGTACGGTGGGATCCAGCCCTCGAGGATGCGGCTGCCCGCGGTGGAGGGCATGTCCTTCGTGACGATGACGTCCTTGATGGCAATCGGCACACCGGCGAGCGGGTGCAGGGTCTCGCCTGCCGCGCGGCTGGCGTCGACGCGGGCGGCGGCGGCACGGGCCACCTCCGTTCCGACGTGCAGGAACGCGTGAACGGCGCCCTCGACGGCCTCGATGCGATCGAGGTGGGCCTCGGTCGCCTCAACGGCGCTGACCTCGCCCGAGATCAGGCGGGTCGAAAGCTCAGATGCGGTGAGCCGAATCAGCTCGTTGCGGTGCGTCACTGTTCTTCTCCAAGGATTGCGGTCACGCGGAAGCGTGAGCCGTCGCTGTCGGGGGCGCCGGCCAAGGCTGCCTCAGCGGTCAGGGTCTCGCCCACGACGTCGTCGCGGTAGACGTTGGACAACGGGATCGGGTGGCTCGTCGCGGGCACGTCGGCCGTGGCGACCTGGGTGACGATGGCGACGGCGTCGACGATCGCCCCGAGCTCGAGCGTCATCGACGCGATCTCCTCGGGGGTCAGCGCAATGCGGGCGAGGGATGCAAGGTGTGTGACCTGCTCCTGGGTAATTTCGGACATACTGCTCCGTGACAAAAGTGGTTGGTGCGGGGTTTCTTGGGGGTAGAAGACAATTCTACTGGGGCTGCGCCTCGGGAGCTGGGGGAAGTGCGTCGGGGCCCTGCGTGACGAGGATCGCGAACTCGGCCGCGTCCAGGATGCGCACGCCGAGCGCCTCGGCCTTGGTCAGCTTCGAGCCGGCGCCCGGGCCTGCGGCCACGAAGTCGGTCTTCTTGCTCACGCTCGAGCCGCTCTTTCCGCCGGCGTCGATGATCGCCTCCTCGGCGCCCTCGCGGGTGAACCCCTCGAGGCTGCCGGTCGCGACGACGGTGAGGCCCGCGAGCACTCCCCCGGCGGCAACTGCTGCGCCAGGCCCCGGATGTCCCGGGGTCGCGAACTGCACACCGGCCGCAGCCCACGCGTCGACGATCTCGACGTGCCAGTCGATGTCGAACCAGGCGAGCAGCGCGTCGGCGATGATGCCGCCAACGCCGTCGACCGCGGCGAGCTCGTCACGCGACGCCGAGCGGATGGCAGCCAAAGAGCCGAAATAGTCCGCGAGCGCCCGGGATGCGACGGGGCCCACATGCCGGATGCTCAGGGAGACCAGCATGCGCCAGAGCGGCTTGGTCTTCGCCAGCTCGAGGTTTGCGAGCAGCTCGATGGCGTTTGCGGACGGAACAGACTCGGCGTCTCCGGGGAACTCACCCGCGGCATCTGAGGCTTCGGGGTCGTAAGGGCCGTCCTTCTTGGTGCGGCGTCGGCGGAACGGGGTGACGAGCTTGGTCTCGCCCGCATCCGTCATTTTCTCCAGCCCCGTCTCGACGTCGCGAACGGTCACGACGATCGGGAAGAGATCGCTCATGGTGAGGGCGAAGATGCCGGCCTCGGTGACGAGCGGCGGAACCGCGGGGACGACCGGCTGGGTGAGGGCTGCGGCCGACACCTCGCCGAGGCCTTCGACGTCGAGCGCACCGCGGGAGCCGAGGTGCTCGACCCGCCCGCGAACCTGCGCGGGGCAGCTGCGCGCATTCGGGCAGCGCAGGTCTTTGTCGCCCTCCTTGGCCGGGGCCAGCGGGGTCTGGCACTCGGGGCAGTTCGCGGGCATGACGAACTCGCGCTCGGTGCCGTCGCGCAGCTCGACGACCGGGCCGAGGATCTCGGGGATGACATCTCCCGCCTTCCGCAAGACGACCATGTCGCCGATCAATACTCCCTTGGCCTTGACGACGTCCTGGTTGTGCAGCGTCGCCTGGCGAACCTCGCTGCCGGCGACCTCGACCTTGGCCATCACGGCGAACGGGGTGGCACGCCCCGTGCGCCCGACGCTGACGACGATGTCGAACAGCCGGGTGTTCACTTCTTCAGGCGCGTACTTGTAGGCCGTGGCCCAGCGGGGGGCGCGGCTGGTGGCGCCGAGCTCGGCGTGCAGGGCCAGGTCGTCGACCTTGATCACGATGCCGTCGATCTGATGCTCGACGCTGGCCCGGTGGATTCCGTAGTCCTTGATGAACGCCTCGACGTCGGCGACCGCATCAAACACGCGGTAGTGCGTCGACGTTGGCAGTCCCCAGCCGGCGAGCAGCTCGTAAACCTCGCTTTGAGCTGCGACGGGCGGGTCGGGCCACGCGCCGATGCCGTGCACGAGCATGCTGAGTCGGCCGAGCCGCGCGTACATCAGCTCGAGCTGGCGGTCGTTCTTACCCTCGGCCTTCTGGCGCAGCGACCCGCTGGCGGCGTTGCGGGGGTTCGCGAAGACCTTCTCGCCCGCCTCTCCCTGGGCCTTGTTCAGCTCCTCGAAGGAGGCGACCGGGAAGAAGATCTCGCCGCGCACCTCGACGAGCGCCGGCGGGGTGCCGTGCTGGGAGTCGCCGAGCAGCCGGGACGGAATCGAGGGGATGCGCAGCACGTTCTCGGTGACGTCCTCCCCGACGACGCCGTCGCCGCGGGTGGCGGCGGTCACCAGGATGCCGTTCTCGTAGCGCAGGTTGATGGCCAGGCCGTCGATCTTGAGCTCGGTGAGGTAGCGCACACGCGAGCGACCGGCGTCGCGCTCGACCTTGGCGGCCCACTCCGTGAGCTCCTCGAAGCTGAAGACGTTGTCGAGACTCAGCATGCGCTCGGCGTGGGTGACGGGAGCGAACAGGATCGTCTCGGCGCGACCTCCGACCGTCTGCGTCGGGCTGTCCTGGCTGCGCAGTTCCGGATGCTCCAACTCGAGCTGGGCGAGCCGGGCGACGAGGGCGTCGTAGTCCTTGTCGGCCACGAGCGATACATCCCGGGCGTAGTACGCGTCCCGGAGTTCGATGATCCTCGTCGTCAGCTCCAGCACCTCGGCGCGGGCCGAGGAGAGTTCGGTGGCCATCAGACGGCCAGCGGCAGAGCGGTCGGCACTGCACCGGCAACAGCGCTGGGCACGGCACTCGTCGTGCGGTCGATGGTGCACTGGCCGAGCACGCGGGTGCCCACGTAGAGCACCGCGGTCTGGCCCGGCGAGACGCCGTTCAGGGGGTCGTGCGGGGTGATGACGAGCTCGTTCTCCGACGCGGCGCGCTGGCCCTCTGCGAGCACGGGCACGTCGAGCCTGCGAACGACAGCGGTGGCGGGAACCGGGTCGGCGTGCGCGCGGATCTGCACGTCGACCTCGAAGGGCACCTCGGGCGACTCGGGGGCGAGCCCCGCCCAGGTGAAGCGCGCCCCGGCGATCTCCGACAGGTCGAGTGACTCGCGGGGGCCGACGACGACGGTGTTGGTCTTGGGCCGGATCTCCAGCACGAAGCGCGGCTTGCCGTCATCCGTCGGGAAGCCGACGTTCAGGCCCTTGCGCTGGCCGATGGTGAATGCGCGGGCGCCCTCGTGCGTGCCGATGACCGCACCCTCACGGTCGAGGATGTCGCCCTGCTCGGCGCCGACCTTCTCGGCCAGCCAGCCGCGGGTGTCGCCGTCGGGGATGAAGCAGATGTCGTGGCTGTCGGGCTTGTTCGCGACGGAGAACCCGCGTGCGGCGGCCTCCGCGCGAACCTCGGCCTTGGACGGCGTGGCCCCCAGCGGGAACAGGCTGTGGTTCAGCTGCTCGGTGGTGAGAACCCCGAGAACGTAGCTCTGGTCTTTGGCCCAGGCGGCCGCGCGGTGCAGCTCCTTGTTGCCGGCGGCATCCGTCTGGATCGTGGCGTAGTGGCCCGTGCAGACGGCGTCGAAGCCTAAGTCGAGGGCCTTTTCCAGGAGGGCGGCGAACTTGATGCGCTCGTTGCAGCGCATGCAGGGGTTCGGGGTGCGGCCGGCGGTGTACTCGGCGATGAAGTCATCGACGACGTCGGCGGCGAATCGCTCGGAGAAGTCCCACACGTAATAGGGGATGCCGATCTTGTTGGCGGCCCGCTGGGCGTCGGAGGAGTCCTCGATCGTGCAGCAGCCCCGGCTGCCCGTTCGCAGCGTTCCCGGCATGCGGCTGAGCGCCAGGTGAACCCCGACCACCTCGTGCCCTGCCTCGACCGCGCGCGCCGCGGCGACCGCGGAGTCAACTCCACCACTCATTGCCGCTAAAACCTTCACCCGTCGAGTTTACGTTGCTCGGCTGGGCCACTCCCCGATTCCCCTGCAAGCGGTGTTGCTGAGTGGCTTTGTCAGGCGGAACATGCAGGATTGCTTGGATGTCCCTATTCACTTCGGCCGCCGCCACCGCCAATACGGCCGATCGGCGATCACGCCGCCGGCGCCCGGGACTCACCCTCGTCGTCGTTCTGGGCTCGATCGGGCTGGCCGTTCTGCTCGGCGCCCACACCCTCGTGCCCGATGTCGCCGGCCTCGGGCTGGTCCTCGACACGGCGGTGCCGTGGCTCGGCTGGCTGATTCCCGTGCTCGCGCTGATGGCCCTCGCCGCCCACACCCGGGGGGCGCGTTTCGCCGTGCTCATTCCCGTTGTCGTCTGGGGCTTCATGTTCGTTCCCGGCATCGTGCCGCTGGGCTTCGGCGTCGATGCGTCTTCGGGCAAGGCCTCCGCCGTATCTCTGTCTGGCGCAACGACGTCTGACCAGAGCACCCTGACGGTTGCCAGCCAGAATGTGCAGGCCGGCTCGGGCACCTCGGGTGACTCCGCCGCGACGCTGGCCGCCACGGGAGCCGACGTCATCGCCCTGCAGGAGTTGGACAGGGATTCGCTGGCCGCCGCCCGCGCGGCGCTGGACACCGACTACCCGCACTACTTCGGCGTCGGCACGGTCGGCATGTGGAGCAAGTACCCCATAAAGAACGCGCAGCCGTGGGATCTCGGCCTCGGCTGGCAGCGCGCCCTGGCCGCCGACCTCGACACCCCGGCCGGGCCGGTCAGCATCTACGTCATCCACGCGGGATCCGCCCGCCCCGGCGACCATGCCGAGCGCGACGCCATGCTCACGAACCTCGCGGGCGTGCTGCCGAACGACGAGAACGAGCGCGTGATCGCCGTCGGAGATTTCAACGCCGCCACGAATGACCGCTCGTTCGAGGCCATCACCCGCGAGCTCACGGAGCCGAACCAGACGGATGGCCTCTTCGGCTTCACCTGGCCCGCCGAGTTTCCGGCCGCCCGCCTCGACCACTTCCTGCAGCGCGGCATGACCGTCACGGCCAATACCGTGCTGCCGGCCGGTGCGAGCGATCACCTGGCGATCCTGACGACCCTCAGCCTCTAGCGCGGCAGGGGAACGATTCGACCGGCCAGGCCCGCCTTGGCCGCCTGCGCATAGGCGCGGGGCAGTGCGGCGACGAACGCGTCGATGTCGGCCTCGGTCGTGCCGTGGCCGAGCGTGAGGCGCAGCGCTCCCCGGGCATCCGATTCGCTGAGGCCCATGGCCGTCAAGACGTGCGATGCCTCGGGAACCCCCGCCTGGCACGCGGAGCCGGTCGACACGGAGACGCCAGCCACATCCAGCAGGAAGAGCAGCGAGTCGCCCTCGCAGCCGGGGAACGTGAAGTGGGCGTTGCCGGGCAGGCGGCC
>CANFBG010000122.1 GCA_947444785.1 Microbacteriaceae bacterium
ACTCCGGCGAGGCCCTTGATCAGTGTGCTCTTGCCGGCACCGTTGTCGCCGACCAGCGCGGTCACCTTGCCGGCATAGGCCGCAAGGCTGACGCCCTTCAGAACATCCACCGGGCCGAAACTCTTGGTGACACCGGTCAGTTCGATGACGGGTGTTTCCATAATCGGAGCAGCCATGCCGAAATCCCTTCACTTCGCCGTTGAAGCTGAGGGGCCCCTGCCCGCGTGGGTGGGGGCCCCTCAGGTCATGCTTTTGAGCTGTTTACTGCGAACTGCCTACTTGACGTTGTACTTCGCGCAGGCCTCGGCCAGTGCCGGGGTGCAGATCTCCGTCGCGCTGGCGTCGCCGGCCGAGACGACGGTCTCGACCTTGTCGGGCGTGATGGTGATCGGCGTCTCGGCGATGAACGGCGTTCCGTCGGCCAGCTTCTTGTCGACCGTGACGGTCTCACCGTTCAGCAGCTTGGTGGCCAGATCGACCGTGCTGGTGGCCTCAAGCTTGAACGGCTTGTAGACGGTGCAGGTCTGCTTGCCGAGAAGCACGTTCTGGAGGCCGGCGGTCGAGGCGTCCTGGCCGGAGACCGGGAGGACCTTGCCGTTCTTGTCCAGCACCGTGATGACGGCGGCGGCGTTGGTGTCGTTCGCTGCCCAGACGGCGTCGACGTTGCCGGCCTGTGCCGTGTACGCCTGCTCGAACGCGGTGCCGGCCGTCGGGCCGTCCCAGGTACCGGGCGTGGAGAACACGGGCACGATTCCGCCGGCGGCCATGACCGCGTCTGCTCCATCGTGGAACATCTTGGCGTTGCCGTCAGACGGGTCGCCGCCCACGTAGACGACCTTGGCCGTCTTCGGGTCCTTGCCCGCGGCCTTCAGCCCGTCAAGGATGCACTGGCCCTGAAGCCCGCCGACCTTCTCGTTGTCGAACGAGACGTAGTAGTCGGCACCGGCGATGGGGCGGTCATACGCGATGACCGGGATGCCCTGCGCCTTGGCCTTGGATGCAACCTGCACAGCCGCGCCGTTGTAGTCGACGAGGATCATGACGTTGCAGCCCTTGGTGAGCTGCTGGTCGGCGATCGTGGCGTACTTGTTCTTGTCGCCCTGGGCGTTTTGAACATCGGCGGTGTAGCCGGCGGCCTCGAGGCCGGAGGTCAGGGCAGGACGGTCGCCGTTCTCCCATCGGGTGCTGGATGCGGAGTCGGGCAGGATGACACACGCCCGCTTGGCGGCGGCGGTCGTGGCCGTGGTGGTGCCTCCGGACGCGCAGCCGGCGAGCACGAGCATTGCTGCACTCGCCACGAGGGCGGCCGAGATAAGGGAAGACTTTTTCACTTCGTCACTCCTGTTTCTTCACTGTGATCCCCGGGACGAGTAGCGTCCCGGGGAGCCCGGCTCAGCCTGTGAGCTGGAACATTTCATCGTGACAAACAGAAACAACGGCGAGCAAGGGGGGCCGACCCCCGGGTTCCCGGGGCTAGTCGGTGGCAAGCCAGACGGTCGTGTTGCCGGTCAGCATGCCTCCCACGAGCGGCGAGCTCGACGCGAGGATGCGGCCGGCCGGCAGATCGACGGGCGCGAGACCGAAGTTGGTCGCCGATACCCAGCCGCCGGGCCGGCGGAACGCCAGCACCGCGTCGGGCCGCGCCTCATCCGACATCGGCACCCAGTCGAGCTCCTCGGCACCCTGTAGCTCCTTGCGAAGCGCCAGCACGCGACGATACAGCGACAGGGTCGATCCCTCGTCATCCTGCTCGGCCTCGACCGAGCAGCCGCCGAACCAGCCGGGCTGGGGCAGGTGCGCACCGTCGGTGCCGAAGCCGAAGGAGGAGCCGGCGCGCGTCCACGGCAGGGGAACCCGGCAGCCGTCGCGGCCCTTTCTCAGGAAGCCGGAACGCATCCACTGGGGGTCCTGGAGCGCTGCGGCGTCGAGGTCGGCCACCTCGAAGAGGCCGAGCTCCTCCCCCTGATAGAGGTAGGTTGCGCCGGGAAGAGCGAGCATCAGCATGACGGCCGCCCGGGCTCGCCGAAGGCCCAGCTCGTGGTTCTCGACGATGTTCCCGCCGTCGGCCAGCAGCCAGGCGTTCACCTCGTCAACGCTCAGGCCGCTCGGCAGGCCGTAGCGGGTGGCGTGCCGGATGACGTCATGGTTCGAGAGCACCCACGTCGAGGACGAACCCGACTGGGCCGCCAGCAGCAGGTTCTCCGCGATGATGTCCCGAAACTGCGCCTGGTCCCAGTCGGCCAGCAGCAGGTCGAAGTTGAACGCCTGGCCGAGCCCGTCCGGGCTCGCGTACCGGGGGCGGCGCTCGGAGGGAACCCACGCCTCGGCGACGGCGACCCTGGGCGGGTCGTACTCGTCGAACACTCCGCGCCACGAGGCGTAGATCTCGTGAACCTCGTCGCGGTCGAACAGCGGATGGCTGCCGTCGAGCGGGATGTTGGCCTGCTCGAAGCCGCTGATCTCCTGAAATGGCTCGGTCATGTCCTTGATCAGGGCATGGGCCACGTCGATGCGGAAGCCGTCGACGCCCCGGTCCGACCAGAATCGGAACGTCTCGAGGAAGTCGTCCCGCACCTCGGGGTTGTCCCAGTTGAAGTCGGGCTGCTCGGGCGCGAACAGGTGCAGGTACCACTGGCCGTCAGGCGCTCGGGTCCATGACGTGGGGCCGAAGTGCGACGGCCAGTCGTTGGGGGCCAGCTCGCCGTTTTCGCCGCGGCCCTCGCGGAAGATGTAACGCTCCCGGGCGGCGCTTCCGGCCGGGGCCGCCAGCGCCTCCTGGAACCAGACGTGCCGGTTCGAGGAGTGGTTCGGCACGACGTCGACGATCACGCGGATGCCGCGTTCGTGCAGGGCCTCCGTCATGCGGTCGAACTGGGCCAGCGTGCCGATCTTGGGATCGACATCGCGGTAGTCGTCGACGTCGTAGCCGCCGTCGGCCAGCGCCGACGGGTAGAACGGGCTGAGCCACACGGCATCGATGCCGAGCTCGGCGAGATAGTCGACGCGGCTGATGACTCCCTCGAGATCGCCGATCCCGTCGCCGTTGGCGTCGGCGAAGCTGCGCGGATAGACCTGATAGATGACGGCCTGGCGCCACCAGTCGCCGGCGCCGGAAAGAAAGGTGAATTCGGGCATTACTTGACCGCTCCCATGGTGACTCCGCGCAGAAGGGTGCGCTGGAAGATGAAGAAGAAGATGAGCGACGGCAGCAGGCCCAGTAGCGCGGCGGCCGCCTTGCTGACCGGATCGCTGGTGTACTGGCCGCTGGTGGCGCCGAGCGAGAGGGCAACCGTCTGGTTTGCGTTGGAGGGCAGCAGTACCAGCGGCATGAGGAACTCGTTCCACGTCCAGATGAAGAAGAACGTCGCGAGCATCAGCAGGGTCGGCCGCACGATCGGCAGCACGACACTCCAGAGCAGGCGCAGGGTTCCGGCACCGTCGATGCGTGCGGCCTCGAGGATCTCCATGGGGAACTCCGACAGCACGGACGAGAGCATGTAGGCGCCGAACGCGGACTGGGTCACGGCGAAGAAGATGATCACCGACCAGATGTTGTCGTAGAGGCCGACCGACTTCGCCATCGTATAGATCGGGTAGATCAGCGCTTCCTGCGGAATGGTGAACGCGATCATGAAGAGACCGAGCACCCACATCCGGAACTTGATGCGGCCGATGCCGATCGCATACGCCGTCAGGAAGCTGAGCACGATCGCGAGCAGCGCGGTCCATCCGCTGATCTGGATGCTGTTCCAGAGCTTCTGGGTGAAGTTGACCTGCGTCCAGAAGTCGGTGATATTCGCCAGCGTGATTGTCGTCGGCACCGTGACGGGGCCGTTCTCAAGCAGGTCGGGGGCCGTCTTGAATGCGTTGACGACGGTCAGCCAGAGCGGGAAGACCCAGGCGAGCACGGCGATGACCAGCACGGTGAGCATGAGCCAGCCTGAGACTCCGGGCTTGACCAGTTCGCTCTTGCGCAACTTGAGGGGCTTGAGGGGCTTTCCCGCCAGGGGCGAGGCGCCCTCGTCGAGCTGGATCGACGCGGGCATCGGTTCGGCGATCACTGGTTCTCTCCCTGGCGGTTCTGGACGTTCAGAATGACGATGGCGATGACCGTCAGGATCAGTGCGAGCACGGTGGCCACTGCCGATCCGTAGCCGACCTTGGTCGTCGTGAAGAATTGGTAGTACGAGAAGAATGCCGGCACGGTGGTCGCGTTTCCGGGGCCGCCCTGGGTCATCACGTACACGGGGGCGAATACCTTCAGGGCGGCGACCGTCGTCGTCAGCAGCACGACGGAGAGCTCGGGACGAACCTGGAAGAAGGTGATCATGCGGAAGCGCTGGAACCACGTGGCGCCGTCGAGTTGGGCGGCCTCGCTCATCGACGGGTCGAGCCGGGACAGCCCCGACATGAAGATGACGATCGAGTAGCCGATCTGGATCCAGATCAACATCGCAGAGACCGCCCAGATGGCGTACTTGGGATCCCCGAGCCAGTTCAGTGCGATATTGGACGCGCCGATGTTTCGAAGGATCGTGTTGATCACCCCGTCATTCGGGGAGAGCAGCCACACCCACAGCACGCCGGAGACGGTGATGGGGATGATCTGGGGCACGAAGAACATGGCCCGCATGGCGGCCGAGATGCGGGCGCCGAACCGGGGTGCGATGTAGTCGAAGAGCAGGGCGGCCACGAAGAGGCCGAGCGCCGAGGGGATGAGCGCCATGGTGATGACGAACACCCCGGCGTGCAGGAAGGACTGCCAGAAGACCTCATCGCCCATGAGCGTGATGTAGTTCTTCAGGCCGACGAACTTGGCGGTGCCGAGACCGTTCCAGCTCGTGAAGCTCGTATAGATGGTGGCGCCGAAGCTGCCGCCGATGACGACGAGGAAGGCGAGGACGCCGGGGATGACGTACCAGACGTAGGGGTTGACGCGACGCGTGGCGCGCTTCGTGCTGCGAGGGCGGGCCGCCGGTGCCGTGACCGTCTTCCCGCTCGCTGCGCTGTCTGCGGCCGGTGCGGCCGCCAAGACCGAACTCATCTGGACTCCTTCGTCGATGCTGATGCCGTGCTGGGTGTCGTGCTGTTAAGCGGCCAGGGGCCAGCGCGATGAGGTGACCCATCGCGCCGGCCAGAGGCGTGCGGTGATACTGGTTACGGCTTGTTGGCCACGTAGAACTTGCTCACGGCTGCGAGGTAGTCCGTCGGGGTCAGCGTGCCGGTGGCGAGGGACGTGCCGTCCTTCAGCAGCTCCTCGTAGAAGCCCGGGACGGGCCAGTCAGGGTAGAAGCCGAGGCCGTCACCCTTCAGGATCTCGTTGAAGACCGTGTTGGTGATCTTGCCGGTCGGGTCGGTGATCGTCGCGGGGTCGGCCAGCAGCGGGATGCCGCCGTTGTTGCCCTCGAGGGTCTGGTACTTCGGGGTGAGTGTCAGGTTGATGAACTCGGCAGCCAGGTCGGTCTGCTTGCTCTTGCTCGGGATGACCCAGATGTTTCCTGCGGAACCCTCGCTCTTGGTTCCCGGGTTGGCGAACTTGCCCCAGGCGAACTTGGCCGCTCCGGCAACGCCGGTGTCGAGCCACGTTCCACCCATCATCATCGGGTAGGTGCCCTTTTCAAAGCTGGCGACGGACTCGTCGGCCTTGACACCGGAGACGTTGGGCTCGAAGTAGCCTGCCTTGATCCAGCGGTCGACCGTGGTCACGGCGTAGGTCCACGCCTTGTCGTTGAAGTCGGTGGCACCGGCGAAGAACTGGAAGTTGTTGACCCAGCTCGTGTCGGCCTGGCTGAGGGCCAGCGCGTAGATGTTGTGCACGATCTGGTAGTCGCCGCCGGCCATGGCCATCGGGGTGATGCCGGCATCCTTGAACGTCTTCAGTGCTGCCTCGAGCTCGGTGACCGAGGTCGGCACCTTGACGTTGTTCGCCGCGAACATGTCCTTGTTGTAGAACCAGCCGACGTATTCGCCGTAGGTGGCGACGCCGTACAGCGAACCGGAGCCCATGATGCCGTTGGTGTACTGGCCGACCTGAAGCGCCGAGGCGGGAAGCGTGGTGTCCCACTTGTACTGCTTGGCGTAGTCGTCGAGGTTGGTCAGCAGACTGGCCGCGGATGCGGAGCCGGCAGTCGCGTTGCCCTTGTTCCACTCGGACAGGTCAGGGGCCTTGTCGGAGTCGAGGATCGAGTTGCCCGACTTCTGGATCTGGTCCCAGGTCTTCTGCTCGAAGTTGACGGTGATGTCGGGGTGCAGCGTCTTGAACTCGGTGAGTGCGGCGTCCCAGGTCTTGCTCTGGGCGGTCTTGTCGTCGTACCACCAGATGTTGAACGTCTTGTTCGTGTTGGCGTTTGCGTCGCTGGTGGCTGCGGAGGCGCAGCCTGCCAGAACGCCCATGGACAGGGCGGCGACGGTGACAACTGCACCGAGGCGAAGGCCCTTCTTGGCTGACAACTTCATCGTTGGGTTTACCTTTCGTGTGGCGAGCCGACCGCGGTCTCTTGGGTCGCGGTCGCGTGATTGCGGTCGTGCGATCGGGGTGATGCGAATCGGGGTGATGCGAATGGGTGATGCGAATTTGAGGCTGTCGACGCGTGTTGTCGACGCGCGTCGATAGTTGAATATAACCTCTCGCGCACCCTCGGTCAAGGCAAACCAGCGGCCCCAGTTCGGGGAAATCCTGAAACGGGCTCAGCGCCGTGGGGCCGCTGTGCTCCCGCGGTCGGTCAACACTGTTTGAGCCAGGTGCTGTTGCGGTCCGTCGGCCTTGCCCGAGATGCGGTCCAGCAGGTAGCGCATCGCCCGTGCGCCAAGCTGATGACCGTCCACCGACACTGTGGTCTGGGGCGGCACCGTCATATTCGCGCCCTGTTCGGAGATTCCAAACTGGATCAGCGACAGGTCGGCGGGAACCGACCAGCCGAGCGCCGAGGCCCCCTCGAGCACGCCGATCACGGCGAGCTCGTTGAATCCGAGGATCGCCGTCACGCGTGAATCGAGGGCGACCAGCTCGCTGAAGGCGTCCCGCCCGGCATGCACGCTCGCCTCGACGTGCATCATGTGCAGGGTGATTCCGGCCTTCTCGGCAGCCTCGATCATTCCGGTCTCGACCCGGAGAAGCGGGCCGTAGCCGTGTTCGATCAGGGACTGCTCCTGCGACACGTAGCCGATCACGGTGTGCCCGAGGGCGGCAAGGTGCTCGATCGCCATCGGACCCCAGTCGCTGAAGTCGGCGTCGACGAAGTCCAGCAGTCCCGGATCCTTGGTTCGACCGATGAGCACGAAGTCCCGCTGCTCCCGGGTCAGGAAGTCCACCCGCGGGTCTTCGTACTGCACCTCCATGACGAGGGTTCCCTCGACCAGGCGGCTGACGACGTGATCGAGCGGCCCGCGGTCATCGAGCGCCATCGGTGAGAGCAGAAGTTCCAGGCCGGCCTCCTGGGCGACCTCGCTGGCCCCGCGAAAGTACTCGAAGTCGCTCGGGTTGAAGCCGCGCTCCCGGATGGGGAAGAGCATTGCGACAAGCCCCGAGCGATTGCTCGCGAGCGCCTTGGCCATGACGTTCGGCGAGTACTTGAGCTCGCGCATCGCCGCCTCGACCCGCTCGCGCGTGGCGTCGGAGATGGGCCGTTC
>CANFBG010000123.1 GCA_947444785.1 Microbacteriaceae bacterium
CGCGCAGTCCGCCAGCTTCGACGCATCCTCGCAGGGAATCACGATCGGCGTCGCGGCGCCGAGTGAGCAGCTCGTGGGTGTCACTCCCAGTGGCGGGTACGTGATCTGGGAGGGGACCAGCGGTGCGACCCCCATCGTCTCGGGGGTCGCAGCCCTCGTCAGGGCCGCGCATCCGGAGTTGAGTGCGGCGAACGTCATCAACCGCATCATCTCGACCGCGAAGCCGGTCGGCAGCCCGACTCCCGGCCCCATCTACGGCTACGGTCTGATCGACGCGCAGGCCGCAGTTTCGGCCAGCGTGGCCGGCGTCGACACCAATCCCCTCGGGGACCTGGCCCAGTGGATCGCCACCTACCGGCCGGCAGCCGGGCATTCGGATACCGGACCGGCAGAGATTCCCGCCCCGCCGCCCTCGGCGTCGGCTCCCACGGAAACCACTACCGTGCCGATCTGGCCCGGAATTGCTAGGATTACCCAAGACGGAATTCCCATTGCAGTGATCTCCGTATTCCTTGCTCTCCTGGGACTGATCATCGCGGTTGCTCTAGTGCGATTTCGACGTGTGGGCGGCAAGGACTAGATTTGTAAGATTACTTGTCATTAGGAGAGCTTTTCACGTGCCCAAAATCTTGATTGTTGGCGGCGGTTACGCCGGTTTGTACACCGCATGGAAGCTTGAGAAGTGGCTCCGTCATGACGAGGCGCAGGTCACGGTAGTCGACCCGCTTCCCTACATGACCTACCAGCCGTTCCTGCCCGAGGTCGCTGCCGGCTCCATCGACCCGCGTCACGCGGTTGTCAGCCTGCGCAAGCACCTCAAGAAGACCGCCGTCGTTGCCGCGAAGGTCACGAAGATCGATCACGCGTCCAAGACCGCGACGATCACGCCGAACCTGGGCGAGGCCTACGAGTTCGAGTACGACATCATCGTCGTCACCGCGGGCAGCGTCTCCCGCACGTTCCCGATCCCCGGAGTCGCCGATGTGGCGATCGGCCTGAAGACCATCGAAGAGGCCGTCGCCATTCGCGACCGCGTTCTGACGAACTTCGACAAGGCAGCCGGCCTCCCCGCCGGTGACGAGCGCGACCGTCTGCTGACGTTCGTCGTCGTCGGTGGCGGTTTCGCCGGCATCGAGATCTTCGCCGAGCTGCGCTCCTTCGCCAGCGACCTGCTGAAGAGCTACCCCGAGCTCAAGTTCGAGGACACGCACTTCCACCTGATCGAGGCCATGGGACGCATCATGCCCGAGGTCTCCCTGAAGACGAGCCTCTGGGTGATCAAGAACCTCGCCGAGCGTGGCGCCCAGGTTCACCTCGACACCCAGCTGAAGTCCGCCGTCGGCGGCGTCATCGAGCTGTCGACCGGTGAGAGCTTCGAGAGCGACACCATCATCTGGACCGCCGGCGTCATGGCCAGCCCCATGCTGAAGAACACCGACCTCCCCGTCGAAGAGCGTGGCCGCCTCCGTGCGCGCCCCGACCTCCGCATCGAGGGCAACGACGGAATCGTCGAGGGCGCCTGGGGTGCCGGCGACGTCACCGCCGTTCCCGACCTCTCCGGTGGCGGAGTGGGCGGCTACTGCGTCCCGAACGCCCAGCACGCCGTTCGCCAGGGCAAGGTCCTTGCCCAGAACATCGTCGCCGAGCTTCGCGGCGAGAAGCTCGTCGACTACAACCACAAGAACCTCGGCGCCGTCGCGGGCCTGGGTCTGGGCATCGGCGTCTTCCAGTCCGGCAAGTTCGCCATGACCGGCCTGATCGCCTGGTTTGCCCACCGTGGCTACCACGGCATGGCGATGCCGAGCTTCGAGCGCAAGTGGCGCGTCATCGGCAACTGGGTCGTCAACGCCTTCGTCGGCCGCGACATCGTGTCCCTGCAGGCCGTCGAGACGCCGCGCGCCTCGTTCGTCGAGTTCGCCTCGCGTCCGCGCCCGACATCCGACGCCCCTGTCGCGCCCGCTGCCCCGGCCGCGGCGCCGGCAGCGGTCAAGGCGCCCCGGGTCACCAAGCCCCGCGTCGCAAAGCCCGCTGCAGAGGCCTCGGTCGCCGCACCGGTCTCGGCCAACTAGCTCTGGTTGAAACGGATGCGCCTGCCGGCTCGGCAGGCGCATCCGTAGTTTAAGCCGGCGCGGCTTGGGTACGATCTATAGGCATGCCCCCATAGCCCAATCGGCAGAGGCAAACGACTTAAAATCGTCACAGTCAGGGTTCGAGTCCCTGTGGGGGTACGGAAGCGCGGGTCAGCGTTTCGCTGATTTAGACCGGGCTGCGAAGCGCTCGACGCGTTCGCGCGATTCATCGCTCGCACCCCGGGCCGTGATTGCGAGGCCTTCGGCCGTGACGCCCTCGGCGTAGGTGTTTCCGAGCGATGCGCGCATGAGGCGACGGGATTCCCCGAGCGCCCGCGCCGGACCGCGTGCGATCGTCAGGGCGAGTTCGATTGCCCGCGCAGACACCTCATCGTCCTCGACGATCTCCGCGATCATCCCGAGGGACAGCGCTTCCTCCGCTGGGATGACCTCATCGAGAACGGTGACGCGGAGGGCTCGCTGCAGGCCGATCGCGTGGGGGAGCAGCACGGTCAGCCCGCAGTCGGGCGACAGGCCGACGCCGGAGTACGCCGGCCGGAAGGTGGTCGAGGTTCCGGCGATGATGATGTCGCCCGCGAGGCTGAGGCCTACCCCTGCGCCCCGGACGGATCCGCGAACGGCCGTTATCACGACGATCGGCAGGGCGGCGAGGGCGATGAGGCCCCGGTGGATGGCCTGCGCGAGCTCGCCGATCATCGCCCCTCTATCGGCTGCCGCAACCATCTCGATGACATCGCCGCCCGCGCAGAAGTGCGGGCCCTCGCCTGCTATCACGATCACCCGCACATCGTCGCGGTCGGCGAGCGAGTCGACGATCAGGCCGAAGTCCAGCGCCATCTGAAGGTTGATCGCATTCAGTGAGCCGGGGCGGTTCAGGGTGATGTGCGCGATGTCATCTGAGATCTCCAGTCGCACCAGTTCGGTTGAGGTCATCGGGGGTCCATCCTGATCACGCCGCCTGAGCGGACAGTCTCATCATCGAGGGTCATGTTCTTGACTCCATGGTGGACCAATTCCGCGAACTCTGCTTGCCGTTTCGAATCCGGCCCCCAGGGCGCGGAACGAGCGCCGCGGCCTGCGGCTCGATGGCCCCGCCTCCGCGCTAGGCTGGAGGGGACGCGGGGTGCCTGCCCGGATTTTCGGTGTGGCTGAGAACAAACCCGTTGAACCTGCCTAGCTCCTACTAGTGAAGGGACGTCACTTTGGCGGCCTCACCCCTGTCTATCAGCGCATCCCACAGCGAACCGATCGACGCCGTCGCCCTGGGCGACGCTCTCACCGCACTCCGCGCCGCCCCGCCACTCGTTCAGTGCCTCACCAACGTCGTCGTCTCGCAGTGGACCGCCAACGTGCTTCTCGCCGCCGGCGCCGCCCCGGCCATGGTCGACAACGCCCACGAGGCCGCGGGCTTCGCTGCGATCTCGGGCGGTGTGCTCGTGAACCTCGGAACCCCCTTCGACGACACCGCCGCGGCAATGCTCGCCGCGGTCTCGTCCGCGGGCGAGGCCGGCGTGCCGTGGGTCCTCGACCCCGTCGCCGTGGGCGTGATGCAGTGGCGCACCACCCTCGCCCAGCAGCTCATCACCGCCAACGCCCCGGCGATCATCCGCGGGAACGCCTCGGAGATCCTGGCGCTGGCCGGCGGGTCCGGGGGCAAGGGCGTCGACAGCATCGACTCCGCCGAAGACGCCGTCGAGGTCGCCAAGGTGCTCGCGCGCCAGCACGGCACGGTCGTCGCGGTCAGCGGGCCCATCGACCACCTCACCGACGGCGAGCGCGTCGTGATGCTCGCCAACGGGCATCCGATGATGACCCAGGTCACGGGGGTCGGATGCGCACTGGGCGCCCTGATGGCCGCGTTCGCGGGCGTCGTCGCCGACCCACTGCTCGCCGCGGCCGCCGCCACGGCCGTTCTGACGGTTGCCGCCGATGAGGCCGCCATCCACAGTCGCGGGCCCGGCAGCTTCGCCGTGGGACTGCTCGACGAACTCGCTGCCCTCACGGCCCACCACCTGATCGAGCACGTTCGGATCCTTGCGGAATGAGCATCCGAGGCGACCTGGACCTGTCCCTGTATCTCGTGACCGATACCGCGCTCTGCGGTGAGTTCGGGGTGCCTCAGACCGTTCGTGCGGCCGTGACGGCCGGCGTAAGCATCGTGCAGCTGCGCGATCCGGGGGCCACCGACCTCGAGATCATCGAACTCGGGCGTGCCGTCATCGAAGCGCTTCGGGGCACCGACGTGCCGCTGATCGTGAACGACCGGGTGCACCTCGTCGACGCGATCGGCGCGCAGGGGGCCCACATCGGCCAGGGCGACCTCTCGGTAGGCGAGGCCCGCGCCCTGCTCGGCCACGATCGACTTCTCGGGCTGTCCGTGCAGACGCTGGAGCATCTCTCCGTGCTCGGTTCCGAGAACATTCCGCGCCTCGACTACCTGGGCGTCGGGCCGGTCTGGCCCCAGTCGACGAAGCCCGATGCGGCCGAGGCGTCGGGCCTGGCCGTCTTCGAGCAGATCGCCCGGGCCAGCGCCCTGCCCTCTGTCGCGATCGGTGGCCTCGACGCGTCCCGTGCCGCCTCCGTTCGCGCGGCGGGCGGTGCCGGTATCGCCGTCGTGAGCGCGATCTGCGGCCAGGCCGATGTCGGGGCGGCAACCCGCCGCATCCGCCTCGCCTGGGACGGCGCTCTCTCGTGAGGCCGCCCGTCGCCTTGACGATCGCGGGCAGCGACCCGAGCGGGGGAGCGGGGATCCAGGCAGACCTGAAGACCTTCAGCGCGCTGGGCGCCTACGGCACGTCGGTGCTGACCGCGCTCACCGCCCAGAACACCCTCGGCGTCACGGGGGTTGAGGTGGTCCCGGCCGCGTTCGTGACCCAGCAGCTCGACACCCTCGCCGCCGATGTGCGCATCGACGCCGTCAAGATCGGCATGCTCGCCACCGCCGAGATCGCGGATGCCGTGGCCGACTTCCTTCGGCAGAACGCGTTCCCGTTCGTCGTGCTCGACCCCGTGATGGTAGCGACGAGCGGCGACCCCCTGCTGGCCGCGGATGCCGTGGACGCCGTCCGCAGGCTGGTGCCGCTGGCATCCGTCATCACGCCGAATCTCGCCGAGGCGGCCGCCCTGCTCGGCCGCGCCCAGGCTCGGACCGTCGCCGAGATGCATCTACAGGCCGACGCACTGCTGGCGGCGGGTGCCCAGCGGGTGCTGCTGAAGGGCGGGCACCTGCCCGACTCCCTCGTCGCCGTCGACGTGTTCGCCGATGAGGCCGGTCACCACGAGGTGGCGAGTCCGTGGGTCGATACGGTCAACACCCACGGCACGGGCTGCAGCCTGTCGTCGGCCCTCGCCGCGCTCCGTCCGCGCAGCCCGGATTGGCTTCATGCGGTCAAGGATTCCAAGACCTGGCTGACCGGTGCGCTGCTCGCCGCGGACGAACTGGAGATCGGGCAGGGCCACGGCCCGGTGCACCACTTCTATCGAACCTGGGGGAACGAATGAGCATCACGCAGAACGACACCTTCAGCGGGGAGCTGTGGCACGCGACCCGGCACATCCGCGCTGGGATAGACACGTTGCCGTTCATTGTGGCGCTGGAGGACGGCAGCCTCGCGCGGCACCGCTTCGACTACTACATGGCTCAGGATGCCGCGTATCTTGCCAAGTACGCCGTCGCGCTCCAAGCGGCCGCCGACCTCGCCGATGCGCCGGAGGAGGCTGAGTTCTGGGCCGAGTGCGCCGTGAATGCCCTGGTCGTCGAGCGCGAACTGCATGCGTCGCACGTGGCCGAGTTCGACGCCGTGATCGCCTCGCCGACCTGCATGGCCTACACGTCCTACCTCCTGTCGCTCGTGGCCAGCGGAGGCTCCTATGCCTCCCTGGTTGCGGGGCTCCTGCCCTGCTTCTGGATCTACGAGGACGTCGGACGCCGCCTCCTGGACCGCGTCGGCGCCGATCTTGCGGCGCACCCCTACGCCGACTGGATCGGCACCTACGGGGACCCCTCGTTCGCCGCCTCGACCGCCCGGGCCCGCATGATCTTCGATGCCCTGGCCGACGAGGCCTCGCCCACGGTGCGCGCCGGGATGCAGCAGGCCTTCACGACGGCCAGCCGCTACGAGTGGATGTTCTGGGACGCCGCCTGGCGCACGGAGGCCTGGCCGATCTGACGCCTGCGCGCCCAAGGCTGGTTCAGGGAAGAGCCATCGCCAGGAGAGGGACGAGTGCGGCTACGGCCGCGGCGATGAGTGTCAGGGCGGTGTCGGAGCGGTCCCACGGGGCAGGGCGGGCCCAGGTGCGCCGGCGGCCATCGCTGAGAATCGCGGAGAAGCCGCGCGCCTCCATCGCCACGGCCATGCGTCCGGCCTTCAGGAGCGACTGAACGAGCAGGGCGAACGTCAGGGAACCCAGTGCTCCGGCCCGGGCAAGAGGGCCGCGGCCGGAGTCCAGTCCGCGGATGCGCCGGGAGCCCTGAAGCTGCTGCCAGTGATCGGCAAGGGTCTCGAACTGCTGCAGCGCGGCGGTGCCGGCGACGACCGGGCGGCCGGGCAGTCGGAGGCGCTGGGCCAGGTGATCGCCGAGCGCCGAGGGCTCGATCATGCTCGCCAGGAGAACCCCGGGCAGCACGAAGAACGCGATGCGGAGCCCGGCCGTGGCTCCCGTGATCGGGTTTTGGCCCGCGCTCAGCAGCCAGGTCGAGAAGGCGATGGATGCGACCGCGAGCAGTCCCGGCGCAAGTCGCCGAATCGGTCCGGGCCGCCAGCCCAGCACGAGGGGGCAGAGAAGAAGCTCGATCCCTACCGCGATCGCGGCCTGTTGCAGGTCTGAGATGAACAGTGCACCGATGAGCAGCAGCAGGCCGGCAGCGAGTAGGGACAGCGGACCGCAGCTCTCAGCGAGTCCCCGGCGCGGCCACCCGAGCAGCCGGCGGGCAGCACCGGGGGACGGCGCATCCGGCGATGGCGTATCCGGCGACGGGGCAGGGACCTCACGGTGACTGGGCTCGAGGCTGATCACGTGATCGGCGAGCTCGACGAGCAGCGGGTCGTGGGTGGCGAGGAGAATGGCGACTCCGGCGTCTCTCGCGGCGAGAATGACCCCCGCGACGGCGGCCCACGTTCTTCGGTCCTGACCGACGGTCGGCTCGTCCAACACGAGCACGGCCGGACCGTGGGCCATCGCCCCGGCGAGGGCGAGCCTGCGGGTCTCGCCGCCCGAGAGCTCATGAGGATCGCTCCCGGCGAGGGGAAGCAGGCCCAGTGCGTCGAGCAGCCCGCGGGCGCGGGTCTCGTTCGCGGCGGCATCCAGCCTCAGCCGTCGGCCGGTGACGAGCGCATCGTCCAGCACAGTGCGGCCGACGATCGCGAGCTCGGCCTGCTGGGGAACCCAGCCGATTCGGCGCGCGAGGTCGGTCGCCCGCCAGCGTGAGGGGCTCGTCTCGGATCCGGACACCATCGACCCGGCCGCCGTTACCGCCCCCGAGGTCGGCGCGGTGAGCCCGGCCAGCAGAGAGGTGAGGCTCGACTTGCCGGCACCG
>CANFBG010000124.1 GCA_947444785.1 Microbacteriaceae bacterium
GACGGCGGCAGGATCGTCGAGCGCGGCACACACGAGGAACTCATCGCGGCGGGCGGCATCTACACGGAGCTGTACCGCGAGCAGACGTCGGCGAGCCTGCCCGCCGTCTGAGCAGAGCAGCGGTGCCGCAAGGCAATACACCCCCCGTTCGCGTAACAATGCAAACCGCGCTGATAGCGTGGAACGGTGCGCTACGCGAAAACGATCATCGACCTTGTGGGCAACACGCCCCTGGTTCGGCTCAACAACGTAACCGAGGGGCTCGAGGCGACGATCCTCGTCAAGGTCGAGTACCTGAACCCCGGCGGCAGCTCGAAGGACCGCATCGCGACGCGCATCATCGACGCCGCCGAGCGCGACGGCAAGCTTCTTCCCGGCGGAACGATCGTCGAGCCGACCTCCGGCAACACGGGAGTCGGGCTTGCTCTCGTAGCCCAGCAGCGCGGCTACAAGTGCATCTTCGTGGTGCCCGACAAGGTCGGCATCGACAAGCGCAACGTGCTCACGGCGTATGGCGCCGAGGTCGTCGTGACCCCCACCTCCGTGTCGCCGGAAGATCCCGAGTCCTATTACTCCGTGTCCGACCGCCTCGCCCGGGAGATCCCGGGAGCCTTCAAGCCCGACCAGTACTCGAACCCGAACGGCCCGTTGAGTCACTACGAGACCACCGGCCCCGAGATCTGGCGCGACACCGAGGGCGAGATCACCCACTTCATCGCGGGCGTCGGCACCGGCGGCACGATCAGCGGCGTGGGCAAGTACCTCAAGGAGATCTCCAACGGCAGCGTCAAGGTCATCGGCGCCGACCCCGAGGGCTCCTTCTACTCGGGCGGCACGGGTCGCCCGTACCTGACCGAGGGCGTCGGCGAGGACTTCTGGCCCGAGGCGTACGACCCCACCGTCGTGGATGAGGTCATCGCCTCGGACGACGCCGAGTCGTTCGCCATGACCCGCCGGCTCGCGCTCGAAGAGGGCCTGCTCGTCGGCGGTTCGAGCGGCCTCGCCGTCTCCGTTGCCCTGAAGGCAGCCAAGAACCTCGGCCCCGATGCCGTCGTCGTCGTGCTTCTTCCCGACGGCGGCCGCGGCTACCTCGGCAAGATCTTCAACGACGACTGGATGCGCTCCTACGGCTTCCTGCCCGCGGCTCCCGGGGAAAAGACCCTCGCCGACGTGCTGAAGACCAAGGAGGGCGTGCTTCCAAAACTGGTGCACGCGCATCCGTCTGACACGGTGCTCGACGCCATTCGCATCATGACCGAGTACGGCGTCTCGCAGCTGCCCGTGCTCTCGGCCGAGCCGCCCGTCGTCATCGGAGAGGTGCTCGGCGCCGTCACTGAGCAGGGACTGCTCGACGACGTTCTCGCCGGGCGCGCCACAATGACGGATGCCGTGGGCGACCTCGTCGGCCCGTCGCTTCCCCTGATCGGCATCCAGCAGTCCATCGGGGCGGCGCACCATGCGCTGGCGATGACCGGTGCCACCGGGGGCGCACGCTCCGGCGCGCTGCTCGTGACGGAAGACGGCAACCCCGTCTCGGTGATCTCCCGCCACGACCTGCTGACGTTCCTCGCGGAATAACCCCCAGCGAATAATCCGCCCGCTCCCAGCGTTAGATAAGAGTATGAGCCACAAAACCCCCAAGCACTTCGAGACCGTCGCAATCACCGCCGGGCAGGAGTTCGACCCGACTACGGGATCGATCATCCCGCCCGTCTACATGACGTCGACCTTCGTTCAGGACGGCATCGGCGGGCTCCGCGGGGGATACGAGTACACCCGCGGCGGCAACCCGACGCGCACGTCGCTCGAGACGCTGCTGGCATCGCTCGAGGGGGGCAAGCACGGCCTGTCGTTCGCATCGGGCCTCGCCGCCGAAGACGCTTTGCTCCGCTCGGTACTGGTGCCCGGCGATCACGTGATCCTCGGCAACGACGTCTACGGCGGAACCCATCGCCTGATCAACCGCATCTTCGGCCGCTGGGGCGTCACCAACGAGACCGTCGAGATGACGGACCTCAATGCCGTGCAGAAGGCGCTCGCGGCCACCCCGACCAAGATCCTCTGGCTCGAGACCCCGTCGAACCCGATGATGAAGATCAGCGACATCGCCGAACTCGCCGAGCTGGGCCACGCGGCCGGCGCGCTCGTCGTCGTCGACAACACCTTCGCCTCCCCGTACCTGCAGCAGCCCCTGTCGTTCGGTGCCGACGTCGTGGTGCACTCCACGACCAAGTACCTGGGCGGCCACTCCGATGTTCTCGGCGGCGCCCTCGTCTTGAACGACGACGAGGTGCATGACGCGGTGCGGTTCCAGCAGTTCGCCGGCGGTGCCGTGTCCGCCCCCATGGATGCCTGGCTCACCGTTCGAGGCATCAAGACGCTGCCCGTGCGCATGGACCGCCACTCGGCCAACGCCCAGGCGATCGCCGAGCACCTCGTGGGCCACGCGGCGCTGGACGCCGTCTACTACCCGGGACTCACCACGCACCCCGGCCACGAACTTGCCCGTCGCCAGATGAAGCACTTCGGCGGCATGCTCAGCCTCTCGTTCAAGGGCGGGGCGAAGGCCGCACGCAAGTTCGCGGAGTCGATGGAGCTGTTCCAGCTCGCCGAGTCGCTCGGCGGCGTCGAGAGCCTCGTGAACTACCCGGCAGAGATGACGCACGCCTCGGTGCGCGGCACCAAGCTCGAGGTCCCCGACAACATCATCCGGCTCTCTGTCGGCATCGAGAACGTCACCGACCTCATCGCCGACCTCGACGCGGCCCTGCCCCGCCGCTAACCACCCTCACCCTCTCCGTTTTCAGGCCATAGCCGCGCCCGACCGCCCAGGGCGGTCGACGGCGGCTATGGCCTGAAAACGGAGGTTTTGCCGACCCGCAACCCCTGGGTTCCCGGACAGGTGCGACACGCCGCCCCTGCACCGATGTCGGAGGCTGGTTTTATCCTCAGGGGTATCCCCGGACTTATCCACAGATGGGGTGAAAAGGGCGAATTCTCGGCCTTCTCCTTGTGGAGAAACAGTGTGCAAACTTGTGCATAAGATCGCCAGACCTGTGCATCGAGTTACACGGGTGTAACACTGCATGTAGTGCCTATCGATTACCCGGCAAACTATATGTAGTATTGAACTCCCGGCACAGCAGCGGGGCTGAAAAGCCTTCGAAGCCCGCGTCGGCCTCATATTTCGCTCAAAAACAACGAACAAGAAAGGCGCAACCACATGGCAATCACTGTCTACACGAAGCCCTCCTGCGTCCAGTGCACCGCGACCTACCGCGCCCTCGAGAACAAGGGTCTCGAGTACGAGATCTTCGACCTCTCGGTCGACGAGAAGGCCCTCGCGGCCGTCAAGGAGCTGGGCTACCTGCAGGCCCCCGTCGTCATCACCGACAACGACCACTGGTCGGGCTTCCGTCCCGACAAGATCGCAGAGCTCGCCAAGCTCGACGAGCTGGCCCGCGCTGCCTCCTAGCGAGCCCCGCGGCGGGACCGAGCGTCCCGCCGCCACGAACACCGCGACGCGAATCGTCGAAACTCTCCCCACCATGAGCAATCTGGTCTACTTCTCCTCGGTCTCCGGCAATACCCATCGCTTCATCCAGAAGCTGGGACTGCCGGCCGATCGCCTTCCCACCCTCCCGCGGGACGCGAAGAGAAATGCCACCGAACCCTACGTTCTCGTCTTCCCCACCTATGGCGGGGGAACCGAGGGCGGAGCAGTACCCAAGCAGGTCATCGCATTCCTGAATGACCCGCACAACAGAAGCCTTATCCGCGGCGTCATCGGCGCCGGAAACACGAACTTCGGCGTCGCGTACTGCAAAGGCGCAGACATCGTCGCGGCGAAGTGCAATGTGCCCGTGCTCTACAGATTTGAAGTATTCGGAACACCGGACGACCTCACGGAAGTCCGCGAAGGATTGGAAAAGTTTTGGACATCCCAACCGCAGGAGCCGCCACGATGAACGGTCAGCGCATCGATACACCCGCCCGCGTGCAGATGGACTATCACTCGCTGAACGCGATGCTGAACCTGTACGGTCCGGATGGCGAGATCCAGTTCGATAAAGACAAGGAGGCCGCCCGCGAGTTCTTCCTGCAGCACGTCAACCAGAACACGGTCTTCTTCCACTCCCTCAAGGAGCGCCTCGACTACCTGGTCGAGAAGGAGTACTACGAGAAAGAGACGCTCGACAACTACTCCTTCGAGTTCATCACCAAGCTCAACGACCTCGCGTACTCGAAGAAGTTCCGCTTCGAGAGCTTCCTGGGCGCGTTCAAGTACTACACGTCGTACACGCTGAAGACGTTCGACGGAAAGCGCTACCTCGAGCGCTTCGAGGACCGCGTCGTGATGAGTGCGCTGCACCTCGCCCAGGGCGACGAGAAGCTCGCCGTGAACCTGGTCGAAGAGATCATCGCCGGCCGCTTCCAGCCCGCGACGCCCACGTTCCTGAACGCCGGCAAGGCCCAGCGTGGCGAGCTCGTGTCGTGCTTCCTGTTGCGCATCGAAGACAACATGGAGTCCATCTCTAGAGGTATCAACTCGAGCCTCCAGCTCTCCAAGCGCGGCGGCGGAGTGGCACTGCTCCTCACGAACATCCGCGAGGCCGGCGCCCCGATCAAGCAGATCGAGAACCAGTCATCGGGCATCATCCCCGTGATGAAGCTGCTCGAAGACTCCTTCAGCTACGCCAACCAGCTCGGTGCCCGCCAGGGTGCCGGCGCGGTGTACCTGCACGCGCACCACCCCGACATCATGCGCTTCCTCGACACCAAGCGGGAGAACGCCGACGAGAAGATCCGCATCAAGACGCTGTCCCTCGGTGTCGTCGTGCCCGACATCACGTTCGAGCTCGCCAAGAAGGACGAGGACATGTACCTGTTCTCCCCGTATGACGTCGAGCGCGTCTACGGTGTGCCCTTCGCCGACATCTCCGTCAGCGAGAAGTACCACGAGATGGTCGATGACGCCCGCATCAAGAAGACCAAGATCAAGGCGCGCGACTTCTTCCAGACGATCGCCGAGATCCAGTTCGAGTCCGGCTACCCGTACATCATGTTCGAGGACACCGTGAATGCGGCGAACCCGATCAAGGGCCGCATCAACATGTCGAACCTGTGCTCGGAGATCCTCCAGGTCAACACCCCGACGACCTACAACGAAGACCTCTCCTACGACAGCATCGGCAAGGACATCTCCTGCAACCTCGGGTCGATGAACATCGCCCTGGCCATGGATGCGCCCGACTTCGGCAACGTCGTCGAGACCGCGATCCGCGGGCTGTCTGCGGTTTCCGACATGAGCCACATCACCTCGGTGCGCTCGATCGAAGACGGCAACGACCGCTCGCACGCCATCGGCCTCGGCCAGATGAACCTGCACGGCTACCTCGCCCGTGAGCGCATCTTCTACGGCTCCGACGAGGGCATCGACTTCACGAACATCTACTTCTACACGGTGCTGTTCCACGCGCTGCGCGCCTCCAACGCGATCGCGATCGAGCGCAAGTCGACGTTCGACGGCTTCGAGGACTCGACCTACGCATCCGGCGCTTTCTTCGACAAGTACACGGATGCCGAGTGGCTGCCCGCCACGACCAAGGTCGCCGAGCTGTTTGAGACGGCCGGCGTGCACATCCCGACGCAGTCCGACTGGGACCAGCTGAAGGCATCCGTCATCGAGCACGGCATCTACAACCAGAACCTGCAGGCCGTGCCGCCGACCGGGTCGATCTCCTACATCAACAACTCGACCGCATCGATCCACCCGATCGCCGCGAAGATCGAGATCCGCAAGGAGGGCAAGATCGGCCGCGTCTACTACCCCGCGCCGTTCATGACCAACGACAACCTGGAGTACTACCAGGACTCGTACGAGATCGGTGCCGAGAAGATCATCGACACGTATGCCGCGGCGACGCAGCACGTCGACCAGGGCCTCTCGCTGACCCTGTTCTTCAAGGACACCGCCACGACCCGCGACATCAACAAGGCGCAGATCTACGCCTGGCGCAAGGGCATCAAGACGATCTACTACATTCGTCTGCGCCAGATGGCCCTCGAGGGCACCGAGGTCGAGGGCTGCGTTTCCTGCGCGCTCTAACAGCTGTTTTTCACCACACTCGCAATCACCTTTGAGAATCTAGGAACATGACTCCCGACAAGCTCCGACTGGCCAGTCACGTACAGGCCATCAACTGGAACCGGATCGAAGACGAGAAAGACGTCGAGGTCTGGAACCGGCTGGTCAACAACTTCTGGCTGCCCGAGAAGATCCCGCTGTCCAACGACGTGCAGTCCTGGAACACGCTGACCCCGGATGAGCAGCAGCTCACCCTGCGCGTGTTCACGGGCCTGACGCTGCTCGATACCATCCAGGGCACCGTCGGCGCCGTCAGCCTGATTCCGGATGCGATCACGCCCCACGAAGAGGCCGTCTACACGAACATCGCGTTCATGGAGAGTGTGCACGCCAAGAGCTACTCGTCGATCTTCTCGACGCTCAGCAACACGAAGGACATCGACGAGGCATTCCGCTGGTCACGCGAGAACGTGTACCTGCAGAAGAAGGCCGACATCGTGCTTTCGTACTACCGGGGCGACGAGCCGCTCAAGCGCAAGGTCGCCTCGACGCTGCTCGAGTCGTTCCTGTTCTACTCGGGCTTCTACCTGCCGATGTACTGGTCTTCGCGGGCCAAGCTCACGAACACGGCAGACCTCATCCGCCTGATCATTCGTGACGAAGCGGTGCACGGCTACTACATCGGCTACAAGTTCCAGAAGGGCATGGAGCTCGTCTCCCAGGCCGAGCGGGACGAGATCAAGGACTACGCGTTCAGCCTGATGTTCGAGCTGTACGAGAACGAAATCCAGTACACGCAAGACCTCTACGACGGCGTCGGCCTGACCGAAGACGTCAAGAAGTTCCTGCACTACAACGCCAACAAGGCCCTGATGAACCTGGGCTTCGAGCCGATGTTCCCGAAGAACATCACCGACGTGAACCCGGCGATCCTGTCGGCCCTGTCGCCCAACGCCGACGAGAACCACGACTTCTTCTCGGGCTCCGGCTCGAGCTACGTCATCGGCAAGGCCGAGAACACCGAAGACGAGGACTGGGACTTCTAGCCCCTAGATCCACGCACACGCCACGCCCTCGAGAGCTTCTCGGGGGCGTTGTGATGCGTCACTGCACTTGATACTTGCGTCATCCGATCTGATACTTCGCGTTTCTACTTGATACCGCGGTATCAGATCGGATGACGTATTTGTGTTCCTGGGACGACCTTGGGTTGTCGGCGGTGTCATCGAGAATCGCTGTTTAGAGCAGCCTGACCCGATCCCTTGCGTGCATCGAACTGAGGGTCAGCCGCGATTGAGGATGCGTCGAGCGGTTTTTGGGTCGTCTGGAGTCTCGGGATTGCCCCGAGTTCAGTCGACTCGATGACCTGCCCCAGGGTTGAGTTACCCGAATCGGTGTGTGGATCGGGCACGTCACGCCTGTGGACTTCGAGCTTCAATACCCGTCA
>CANFBG010000125.1 GCA_947444785.1 Microbacteriaceae bacterium
AAGACTCGCAGTGACACCGAAGATGAGTGGCGACAGCCCCGGACTGGATGAAGCCGTCGCGACACCAAGGCTCTGGAGCGTCCCTCCCAGCGCCGCGAGCGCACCGGAGGCGGCAAACGTCAGGGTGACGATCGCGTTGACCCGAACTCCGGCGGTGCGGCTGGCACGGCGACCTCCTCCAGTGGCCCGCAGGTCTCGACCCATTCGCGTTAGGACGAACAGGAGGCCGACAACAATGAATACCGTGATCGCCACCAGGCTTCGCACCGAGAAGACGCCCGCCACAGGACTGTTCATCGCAGCCGTGATTCCGAAGTTTGCGTAAGGCTGGCTCTTGTTGTCTCCGATGATGCCCGTAGCGCCGAGCGCGACAAGGTAACCGGCCAGCGTCACCGCCATCGAGTTCAACGAGAACCTCGAGACGATGAACCCCTGGAGAAGTCCCAACAGCCCGCAGACGATCAGGGCCGCAAGAGCTCCGATGAGCGGATTCTGCCCACCCAGCTTCACCGCGATCATTCCGCCCAACGCCCATGTGCCGACGACAGAGAGATCGAATTCCCCGATGATCATCGTCAGTCCCAATGCAAGGGCAATCAGCCCGAGGCCGGCAAAACTCTGAAGCGCGTTGTAGAGGCTGAACACCGTGACGGAGCGGCCCCCGGCAATGGGGACAACGAAGAGCAGCAGCAACATCACGATGGCGAAGGCAACCGGCCACAGGTTGGAGATCCATCTCAACCGGCTGGGCTGCGGAAGAGTCACGGTGGTTGTCATCTTGCTACCTGGCCTTTCTGATTTACGTGGTTGAGGATGACGACGCAGCCAACGACAAGCCCAAGAACGAACATCTCCGCTGGCGGCGAAAACCCCCGAAGGAGAAGCACGTTGGATATGGCGGCGATCAGGAGCGCCCCGACGGCGGATCGAATGACCGAGCCTCGTCCACCGGAGACCGCGGTGCCCCCCACGAGAACCGCGGCGATGGCGTCGTAGGTCAGTGTTCCGCTGGTTGTCAGGGTTCCGCTTTGGTTGAATGCACCGAGCAGCACCCCCGCGATGCCCGCCGTGACTCCGCAAATGGCGAATGCGCCCGTGGTGAGGGCAACGACCGGCAGAGCTCCCGCGAGTGACGCCTTGGGGCTCGCCCCCATGACGACCAACTGTCGACCGACAACGGTGCGGCGGAGGGCGAGTTCGCCGATGACGACGACCCCGATGAACACGTACACAGGGAATGGCAGTCCCAAGACGGGCGCCGCGAGAAACGCGAAGCTGGGGGCACCGGATGCGGGATAGACCGACACGCCGCCGGAGACCCACGTGACCAGTGCCGTCAAGAGCGCACCGGCGCCAATGGTGATGATGATCGGATTGGCGCCAAGACGTCCGACGAGGTACCCCTGAAGTCCAATGATGACTGCACCGAGAACGATGGTCAGCAGAATCGCGGGCACCATGCCGAATGCAAGGAGCTGGAGAAATGCCATGGCGCACACGGCAACCGTTGTTCCGAGCGACAGAGAGAACAGGTGGCCGCCGATGACGATGGCCGTCGCTCCGACAGCGATGATTCCGACGATGGCCGCCGAATTGAACACGGCCTTCACATTTTCCAACGTGTAGAACGCATCCGTCGTCAGGGTCGCAATCAAGAGAACCACGACAAACACAACGGCGACTATCTGGGCGGTCCCGATGTTCCGTGGCCGAACCCCCAGGTCACGTCGGGGTATCTGGTGAACGCTCATGCTGCGTCCTCTCGATCGCGTCCTTGCGTCATATCGATAAGGATCTGAGCCGGCTTGGCTTCAGCACCCGCATACGTTGCGACCACTTCACCGCCAAACATCGTCATCACCGTGTCGGACAACTCAAGCACTTCATCCAATTCGGTTGAGGAGAAGAGAACTGCCGTACCGGCTGCCGCGGCAGTTCTTATCAACTCGTGAATCTCCTGACGGCCGCCAACGTCGACCCCTCGAGTCGGTTCGTCGAGGACCAGGAGAGCACAGGGCGTCTGCTCGAGAGACCGGGCGATCAGCACCTTCTGCTGGTTGCCGCCACTCAACGATCCGACCGGCTCACGCCGACGGTCACTATCGAGACCCGTGAGATCGAGCAGGCGCTTGGTGGCGGCACGCTCGAGTGACGAGTCCATGATTCCCACCCGGGACAGATGAGCCAAGCGAGTCGCAACCAGGTTTCGAGCAATCGACTGGTCAAGGAACAGGCCCTCCGCCTTGCGGTCACTCGTCGTATAGAGGATCCCCGATCGGGCTGATCTCCGGGGGCTTCCGAGCCGAACGCGTCGACCAGACACAGTGACGGTACCCAACGCCTCGGGCACCAGACCCCCGATCGCTCGAAGAACATCGCTGGCTCCGGAGCCGACCTGACCCGCCAATCCAACAATGCGGCCCGGCGCCAGTTCGAGGTCGAAGTGCATCAGGCGAGGCGGAACGGCCAGATTTTCAATTGTCACGACCGTCTCCCCCGACCCCTCGCGGTGCTGTCGCACCGAAGGGGCCGGAAGCTGGCCGAGCATCATCTCGATGATTGACTCCCGGTCAAGGGCGCTGACGTCCTCGGTTCCGACACACTCCCCGTCACGGAAGACGGTGGCACGCTGACACAGGGTCAATATCTCACCCAGTCGATGCGACACGTAGATGATGGACCGGCCATCCGCCGCCATGCGGCGGATGGCCTTGAATACCATGTCAATTTCGTGGTCGCTCAGTGTCGCCGTCGGTTCATCGAGAATGAGGATCTTTGCATCTCGACTCAGTGCACGAGCGATTTCGATCAGCTGCTGTTCGCCCAGCGGCAGTTTCCCCAACTGGTCTTTGAGTGAAACTCTCACCAGCCCGAGTGAATCCAGAATCTGCCTCAACTCGGGAGAACTCGCAGCACCATTTCGAGGAGCGCCCAGGATGAGGTTCTCGCGAACCGTCAGCGTGGGAACCAAGCTCAGCTCTTGATCTACGAGGGCAACCCCCAGCTCTTGAGCCTGTCGTGGTGTGCGAGGCCTGACTCGCTCACCGTCGATAAGGATCTCACCGTCATCTGGCTGCACCAGACCGGCGAGCACCTTAACCAGCGTGCTCTTGCCTGCTCCGTTGTGTCCGAGCAGTGCATGCACTTCACCAGGCAGAACATCAAACGAGACATCCGAGAGAGCACGAGCCCCACCGTAGGTCTTCGTTATGTTCCGAATTTGAAGACGCGGAGAGTCGGTGTGCAGCACGAAGTCCTCCGTGTTCCCGGTCACGCTTTGCTGCAGCCAGCCGCGAACTGAGCGACGTTGTCGGCCGTGACCTGGTTCTCGGTGTTGAGGTTCACCTTGGGAATCTGCTCACCGGCCAGGAACTTCAATACCCATTCAACGACGAACTTTCCTTCGGCGTCGGGGGCCTGAGTGGCTGTGCCGTACTGGAGTCCTGCCGTGATGTTGTCGATTCCAACCTTGAAGCAGTTGCTTCCGGAAACGATCAGGCCCTTCTTGGCAACGCCGACGGGCATGCCGGCCTGCGTCGCACTCTGGATTGCTGCGTTGGCGAGGTAGTCGGCCATTCCGTAGACCGCCTGGATTCCGCCCTTGCTCTGGTACGCGGCGTACAGCTGAGAGGCAACAGTTCCGGCTGCGGCCGGGTCCCAGTTGGTGTTGTGCTCTTCAACAAGCTTGAACTGAGGCGTCTTGGCGAGCTCTTCCTTGAACGCGGTCATGCGGTCACCGCTGGTGGCCGTCGTGTCCGAGCCGGCGAGGGCTATGACGTTTCCTTCAGTGAGTCCTTCTGCTTTCAGTCCGGCAACGATGTTCATCGCCGCGTACCGTCCGAGTGCAGCCTGATCTGCGTTGACCGTGGCGGTCACGAGATCCTTGGCAGCCGCGACCGGCATTGAATTGTTGATGATGACGGGCACGCCCTGATCGTGGGCCTGCTGGAGAGAGGGAACGATCGAGTTGTCGTCGGTCGGCGAGACAAGAATCAGATCGGGGCGCTTTGAGATCGCCGACTGCAGGTTCTGAATTTCGAGGTTCACGTCAAAGGGGTCCTGGAGGTACTCGGTCGATACTCCAGCAGCCTGAAGGCCATCGATGATCGTCTTGTTGTAGACGGCACACCAGGGGTTCACATCACCGCAGTGCACGAGGATGACCTTCTTGCCAGCCACGCTGCCTGCAGCTGCGGTGCCTGCGGCTGCGGTGCTGGAACTGGAGGCACCAGCGCCAGCGCAGCCCGTCAAGGCGATTGCACAGATGGCGACGGCGGCAGCAACTCGCCCACCTCTGAATCTGCCGCGTCGCACAGATCGAACCGGGGAATCGGGGGTAGACGCGAGGGGCAAAACTCGCGAAACATGTGTACTGATGAGGGCCATTGACGTCGCCAATCTCTCCTGCGGGCTACGCTGCCCGCGAGCTCGAGCTTCATTGCTCAATTCGTAAGTTAATCGGTTGCCCCGGGCCTTGCACACTGTCGGTGCCCGTAATTATGTGAGGCACCGCTCACGCATTCCGTCATGGTAAATCGCCGCTTTTTCGCGCAGCCGCGCGGCTGAATTTACCCGTGAACGAAGAAAAGACCTGATCACTGAATGCCTCGTGAGGAGCTCGGCATCGCCACGACTGCGTACTTCGCCTCCCCTCACGAGGGACGCGAAACAACGTGCCCGCCGGTGTGCCCTCAGGCTGGTTCGTGGGCGTGCGGGCCGTAGCCTGGGTGCCAGTCCGAGCCGAGTTCGACCTCAAACGAGTGGGGGAGATATTTTCCCGAGCCCGCCGACGGGTAGTTCGTCAATTCCCCGAAGACCGTCCGACCGTTGACGGAGTAGAGGTCTACGCGCGTTGCATCGACTCCCGCCCCGAGAGCCTCCGCCAATTCAACAAGCTCGCGAAATTCCTCCGCGCCGAGAGCAAGCGAGTCTGTCACCGTGCAACGAACTCCCTTCAGTTCCCAATCTATGGGAAGCAGCAGCCCTTCTCGGTCGAAGAACCCGACAACGTAGCCTCCTCCGAACGACGTTCGAATCAGTCGTTCGACATGCCTGACCCGACCCGCGATAACCACGAATTTGTAGTCATCGGGCGGTCCCCCGGCCACACCATCGAGCAATTCCTCTATAAGGATTCCCCTCGTGATATCGCGGTAGGCCCTTTCCACCACGCCTGATCCAGGCCGCCAGGAGTAATCCAGACCGAGCCAGTAGTTGAGGATCGCCTCCATCCGCACAGGGTCGGCGTTGTCAGGATGGATCGTGAACGGCGCCCAGCCCAAGCGTGCCGTCGTCGAGGGGAGGTGAACGGACCGGTCTGCCGCCTCGGTCACAACGATTATGGCTCCGGAGCCGTGATTGACCTTGCACACGTATTGCCGCGGCAGTTCGCCCCACCGCACCTCCTCTGCCCTCGAGCAGATCGCGAACGCCTCGGTCAAGAACTGGGGGCCGGCGACCTCTGCGACGAAGGCCCTGACGGCGATCTTGTCCGCGAAAGTCGTGAGCGACGGATTCGTATCCCACGCCATCCGGTAGCGAACCTTCTCGGAATACGTCACCGGCGCACGGCCCCGGCGATGCGAGTTCCACTCGGCAAAAGCGCGTGAATACCTCAGAGCCAGAATCTTCGCCAGCACACGGAAATAACGCCGAAGTCTTCCGCGGACGGTTGTTGACTTCAGCAATTTTTCGCCAGCGCTCATGAGGAGAAGTTACTCCCTCGCGCTCTCCGCCCGTGCTACCAGCCGCGCTGTTTCCATTCGGGCAGCGAGCCGCGCTCCGCGCCCAGCGTGGTGCCCGCGCCGTGGCCCGGGTGCACGAGCGTGTCATCCGGCAGCTGATCGAAGATTCGCGTGACGACGTCGTTGTACAGGGACGCGAAGCGCGCGGCGTCGCCCTGCGTGTTGCCGACCCCGCCGGGAAAGAGCGAGTCGCCGGTGAACAGGTGGGCCGGGCCGTGCGGGTCGCGGTAAAGCAGCGCGACGGATCCCGGGGTGTGGCCACGCAGGTGGATCACCTCGAGGTCGAAGCCGTCGAACGGCTTGACGTCGCCGTGATGCAGGGGGACGTCAGTCGGCACGGTGATATCCGCTATGTCATCCGCACCGGCCGCGGTTGGCGCGGAGGTTGCGTGCTTGACCTCGGCGAGCGCCCTGACGTGGTCCCAGTGGGAGTGCGTCGTGACGATCAGGGCAACCTTGGCGACGGCAACCGTGTCCTGTTGCGCATCGGCGATAAGAGAAAGGATGGCCGGGGCGTCATCCGCGGCGTCGATCAGCACCTGGGCGCCGCTGGACTTCGAGGTGAGCAGGTAGACGTTGTTGTTCGCCTCGGACACCGCAATGCTGCGGATCGTGATGTCGGTCAGGTTCTGCATGGTCATCTCCCGACAGCCCCTAGTCGATCGTGATCTCGCCCATGAGGCCCCAGCCCGCGGCGTCGAGCCGTTCGCTGATGATCTCCGGGGTCTTCGCGAGCGCCTGGGGCATGGTCTTCATCGCGGCGGCGAAGTGGTCGCTGTTCACGTGTGAGCCCGCGGCGTCATCCTCGAATGCCTCCAGGAGCACGAACTCGTTGGGGTTCTCCACGCTCTTCGACCAGTCGAACCACTTGTTGCCGGGCTCCTGGCGCGTAGCCTCAGTGAAGTCCTTGGTGAGTTCGAGCCAGCGATCGGTCCAGTCGGGCATGACGGTGAATTTGACGACGATGAAGATCATAGGGTTGGTGCCTTCCTTGTGGGCGCTTTCCGTGCCTCATCCAACCTATATTGCGCGGAGGGTTTCGACATGAGTGCTGCCCGGCGACGGGGTCTCGGCGCTGGCCTGCTGGTCAGGTCTCGTCGTTTGCGACCGACTCAATCCAATCGGTAGCTCGATCGGATAGCAGGAATCTGTCCGGGCCGTTCTCGCCGACCCACTGGGCCGCCGAGTCGAAGACACCACCGGCAGCGGATATATCGGCCACGACCCACGACGGAAGCGCATCGCCGTTGTTGGCAATGAGCCACGACTTTGCCGAGTCGCCCAGGTTCGGCCACCACTCGTCTATTTCCATTTCACTGTCTCCATGATCGAAGCATGGCACGGAGAAGTCCTTCGCCACAGCCCTCGACCTGACACGGGGCCGCATCACGACGGGCGCGGCTGGACAGTGAGCGGAGCGTGTTCTAGGATGTGGTCTGACCACATGATCGTCGATTGCAGCGAAGGGGCCGCATGACTGACACAGCGAACGCCCTCGCCGTGGAATCCGATCCAACCCTGGCCACTGACACGCGTCGCGCGTGGGAGATCGTGCTCCAGCGCATCGAGGGAGATCTGCTCGCGGGCATCCTGTCCCCCGGGGATCACCTCCCGCCCGAGCGAGCCCTGGCCGGCGGGCTCGGCGTCGGACGCTCCTCCGTGCGGGAGGCCCTGCGCGTGCTAGAGGTGCT
>CANFBG010000126.1 GCA_947444785.1 Microbacteriaceae bacterium
ATTTCGCCGGTTAAATGGATATGACCCCCGTAAAGGAGGTCATATCTGTGTGGCGGAGAATGGGGGATTCGAACCCCCGAGGGCGTTAACCCAACACGCTTTCCAAGCGTGCGCCATAGGCCACTAGGCGAATTCTCCAAGCCGATGCACTGCCCGAGGGCTGTGCGACCAAAGAGAATCCTATCGGGAATTCCAGCGGCGTTTTTCACGCCGGTGCAATGCGGCGCGAATTACAGCCGGGCCAGCGCCTCGGCGATCGGGGTCTCGCCCGAGATCGCCTCGAACTGGCTGTGCACGGCTTCCTCGGCCAGGAGGCACTTCACGACCAGCGAAGCGACGTCTTCACGCGGGATTGTTCCGCGGCCCGTCGACTCGGCGAGCTTGACCATTCCGGAGCCCGGCTCGTCCGTGAGGCCGCCGGGGCGAATGATCGTCCAGTCGAGATCCATGCTGCGAATCCTCTTGTCGGCCTCGCTCTTGGCCTGGAGGTACACCTGGAACTCGTCGGCCCAATCGGGCTCGAACGAGTCGGCGCCCATCGACGAGATGAGCACGTAGCGCCGGATTCCGGCGGCCACCGCGGCATCCGCCAGCAGGATGGCCCCGTCGCGGTCGACGGTCAGCTTGCGCTCGGGCCCCGAGTTCGGGCCTGCCCCCGCCGCGAAAACGACGGCATCCACGTCGGCGAGGTCCTTGGCCAGCGCCTCGACGGAGATGTTCTCCAGGTCGATCAGCACGGGGATTCCGCCGGAGACCAGAAGGTCGGGGGCGTGCTCCGGGTTGCGGATCAGCCCGACGGCCTCGTGTCCGGCGTCGCTCAGCTTCTTCTGGATCAAGAGGGCGATCTTTCCGTGGCCGCCTGCAATTACGATTCTCATGCCTCAAGTAGACGCCTGTCGCGTCAAGTATTCAAACTCCCGTAAACTAGGAGTCGGCTCCCCGCGTGGCGCCATCCAGGCCAACTCCCCCAGGGCGGAAACGCAGCAAGGGTAACCGGGCTCTGGCGGGTGCGCGGGGAGTCTTTACTTTTTCCTCTGCGGTGCCGACCAGCGCAACGGCGCGCATCCTGCTGGCAACTACGTTCAATAAACTGGAGTCGCAACTCCCGTCGTTCGCAAAGGAAGCCGCCTTGTCTCAAAGCATCTACGTCGCCTCTGCCGAGGGGCACTCGGGAAAATCGACCATCGCGCTGGGCGTGCTGGATGCACTCTGCCGGTCGGTGCGCCGCGTCGGCGTGTTCCGGCCCATCGCCCGAAGCGTGAACGAGCGTGACTACGTGCTCGAGATGCTGCTCGCGCATGCGAGCGCAGACCTCGGCTACGAGAAGTCCATCGGCGTCTCCTACGACGACGTGCACACCGATGCGGATGCCGCCCTGTCTGTGATCGTGGAGCGCTACAAGGCGGTCGAGCGGGAGTGCGACGCCGTGGTCATCCTCGGCTCCGACTACACCGACGTCGGCAGCCCCAGTGAGCTCTCGTTCAACGCCCGGATCGCGGCCAACCTCGGTGCGCCGGTGCTGCTGGTGCTCGGCGGTCGCAAGGACCAGGGCTCGACCGAGACCCTCGGCTTCTCCGAGCCCCGCACGCCAGAGGAGATGCGCCAGCTCACCGAGCTTGCCCTCGCCGAACTCAAGCATGCCCACGCTCACCTTCTCGGCATCGCCTCCAACCGCAGCGATCCCGAGAACCTCGAGAAGATCAAGGATGCGATCGGCCGCGCCGCCATGGATACCCTCGGCGTGTCCCGCGCGGCAGACAGCCAGGGTACCGAGGCGCGCGATCGCATCCAGGTCTGGGCGCTGCCCGAGGACCGCGTACTCGTCGCCCCCAGCATGAGTCACCTGGTCGAGGCCGTGAACGGCACCATGATCAAGGGCGATGAGCGACTGCTCGCCCGGGAGGCCCTAGGTGTCGTCGTCGCGGGCATGTCGATGGTGAACGTCCTGCCGCGCCTCATCGAGGGCGCCGTCGTGGTCGTGGCCGCCGACCGAACGGAGGTTCTGCTCGCCGTGTTGATGGCGAACGCCTCCGGGACCTTCCCCACGATGGCCGGCGTCATCCTGAACGGCGGGTTCCCGCTGCCCGAGCCGATCGACCGGCTTATCTCGGGCCTCGACTCGACGCTGCCGATCATCGCGACAGATCTCGGCACCTACGACACGGCGCTGAAGGTCACCTCTACCCGCGGGCGGCTCGCCGCTGACTCGCAGCGCAAGTACGACAAGGCGCTCGCCCTGTTCGAGCAGCACGTCGACTCCAAGCTGCTGCTCGAGCTGCTGGACGTCAGTCAGAGCAACGTCGTCACGCCCCTGATGTTCGAGTACGGCCTCATCGACCGGGCCCGGAACGCGGGCAAGCACATCGTGCTGCCCGAGGGCAGTGACGACCGCGTGCTGCGTGCCGCGAGCACCGTGCTGGCCCGCGGCATCGCCCGGCTCACGATCCTCGGCGACGAGGCCGAGATCCGGATGAGGGCCAAGACCCTCGGGCTCGACATCGATGCGGCCCAGATCATCAGCCCGTTCGAGGAGCCCCTGCGGCAGCGGTTTGCCGAGGAGTACGCCCGGCTCCGAGCGCACAAGGGCACCACCGTCGAGATCGCCCGCGACACCGTCACCGACGTCTCCTACTTCGGCACGCTGATGGTGCACCTGGGTCTCGCCGACGGGATGGTCTCCGGGGCCGCCCACACGACCGCGCACACCATCCGGCCGGCGTTCGAGATCATCAAGACGCAGACGGGGGTCTCTGTCGTCTCGAGCGTGTTCCTGATGGCGCTCGCCGACCGCGTTCTCGTCTATGGCGACTGCGCCGTCATCCCCGACCCGACCGACACCCAGCTTGCCGATATCGCCATCTCGTCGGCGGCGACCGCGGTGCAGTTCGGAATCGAGCCGCGAATCGCCATGCTCTCCTACTCGACCGGCAGCTCGGGCTCCGGCGCCGAGGTCGAGAAGGTGCGCAGCGCGACGGAGCTCGTCAGACAGCACCGCCCAGACCTCCTCGTCGAGGGGCCGATTCAGTACGATGCGGCGGCGGATGCTGCCGTCGCCCTCGCCAAGATGCCCGACTCGCAGGTCGCGGGCCGGGCCACGGTCTTCATATTCCCCGATCTGAATACGGGCAACAACACCTATAAGGCCGTTCAGCGGAGCGCCGGCGCGATCGCAATGGGACCGGTGTTGCAGGGCCTGAACAAGCCGATCAACGACCTGTCGCGCGGAGCCCTGGTCGCAGACATCGTGAACACGATCGCGATCACGGCGATCCAGGCCGCCCAACTGCCCGCGTCGACGGAGGTGCTGGCATGAGCGCCATCCTCGTCATCAACTCGGGCTCGTCATCGTTCAAGTACCAGCTGATCGAGATGGACACCGAGGTGGTGCTCGCCTCCGGGCTCGTCGAGCGAATCGGTGACGCCACGGGGACCACCCGTCATACGACGGCGGCGGGAACCATCGCCCGGGAGCTGGCGATCGCCGACCACACGGCCGGGTTCGCTGCCATGCTCGAGGCGTTTGCCGTCAACGGGCCCTACCTCACCGGCAGCTCGGCACCCGTGGCGGTCGGCCATCGCGTCGTGCACGGAGGCAAGCGCTTCTTCGCCCCGACGATCGTGAACGACCTAGTCAAGATCAACATCGAGGATCTTGCTGACCTCGCGCCGCTGCACAACCCCGCGAACCTCGAGGGCATCGAGGCCGCCCAGACCGCGTTCCCGTCGGTGCCGCACGTCGTCGTCTTCGACACGGCCTTTCACCAGACCCTGCCCGCGGCGGCGTACCTCTACGCCATCGACGCCGAGCTCGCCGAGCAGCATCGGGTGCGTCGCTACGGCTTCCACGGCACCTCGCACAAGTTCGTGTCCGAGGCGGCTGCCGCATTTCTCGGAACGGCCCTCGAAGAGACGAACACGATCGTGCTGCATCTCGGCAATGGGGCCTCCGCCTGTGCGGTCGAGGGCGGTCGCTCGGTCGAGACCTCGATGGGCATGACCCCGCTGGAGGGGCTCGTGATGGGCACGCGCTCCGGCGACATCGACCCGGCTGTGCTGTTCCACCTGCACCGCAAGACCGGCATGGACCTCGACCAGCTCGACGAGCTGCTGAATCGCCGCAGCGGCCTGCTGGGGCTCACGGGTCGCGGGGACATGCGCGATGTGATCTCCGCGGCGGGGCGCGGGGATGCCGCGGCCGTCACCGCCCTGGAGGTCTACACGCACAGGCTGAAGGCCTACGTCGGCTCGTACTACGCGCAGCTCGGTCGCGTCGACGCCATCGTGTTCACCGCCGGCGTCGGAGAGAACACTGCGTTGATCCGGGCGCAGGCGCTATCGGGCCTCGAGGGCCTCGGCGTCGAGATCGACCCGGAGCTGAACGCCTCGGCGGACCGAGGCGCTCGCCGCATCTCGACGACGGCCTCCCGCGTGGCGGTTCTGGTCATCCCCACGAACGAGGAACTCGAGATAGCGCGCCAGACCCTCTCGGTGCTCTAGCAGTCCGTCACACCCCCGCGTCTGGGGCGCGCGTTCCACAGGGCTGCAACCCCGGGGCCAGTGTCGGCGGCGGGCGGATACGATTGCAGGATGGCCACCGCCCTGTATCGCCGCTATCGGCCCGAGACCTTTGCCGAGATGATCGGCCAGTCCCAGGTGACCGACCCGCTCATGACCGCCCTTCGCACCAATAGGGTCAACCACGCCTACCTCTTCTCCGGGCCGCGAGGCTGCGGAAAGACGACCTCGGCCCGCATCCTCGCGCGCTGCCTGAACTGCGCCGAGGGCCCCACCGACACCCCCTGCGGCGTCTGCCCCAGCTGTGTCGAGTTGAGCCGCGACGGCGGCGGGTCCCTCGACGTGGTCGAGATCGATGCCGCGAGCCACAACGGAGTCGACGATGCCCGGGACATCCGGGAGCGTGCCGTGTTCGCGCCCGCCCGCGACCGGTTCAAGATCTTCATCCTCGACGAGGCGCACATGGTCACGCCCCAGGGCTTCAACGCCCTGCTGAAGATCGTCGAGGAGCCGCCGGAGCACGTGAAGTTCATCTTCGCGACGACCGAGCCCGACAAGGTGATCGGCACGATCCGCTCGCGCACCCACCATTACCCCTTCCGGCTGGTTCCGCCGGCCCAGCTGCTCGCCTATGTCGCGCACCTCTGCGAGACCGAGGGCGTCACCGTCGCCCCCGGCGTCCTGCCGCTGGTGGTTCGCGCCGGCGGCGGCTCGCCCCGCGACACCCTGTCGCTGCTTGACCAGCTGATGGCCGGCAGCGAGAACAACGTCGTCGAGTACGAGCGCGCCGTGGCCCTGCTCGGCTACACCCACTCCGCCCTGCTCGCCGAGATGATCGACGCCATCGGCGTCAAGGATGCGGCGGCCGCCTTCGGCGTCGTCGACCGCGTCATCCAGACGGGCCAGGACCCGCGCCGCTTCGTCGAGGACCTGCTTGAGCGCCTCCGCGACATCGTGATCGTCAATGCCCTCGCCTCCGGCAGCACTCAGGCCCCGGTCGAGGCCGCCGCCGCAGTGCTGCGCGGCGTTCCCGAGGAGGAGATCCTCGCGATGCAGCAGCAGTCGCAGCGCTTCGGCCGCGCCGAGCTCAGTCGCACGGCAGACATCGTGAACTCCGCCCTGACCGAGATGACGGGGGCCACGAGCCCGCGCCTGCACCTCGAGCTGATGATCGCCCGGGTGCTCGTGCCCGCGAGCGACGACACTGAGCGCGGGTCGCTGGCCCGCATCGAGCGGCTTGAGCGGCGCATCGGTGTCGACGGGGTTGCCGGAGTTGCCGGAGTTGCCGGAGTTGTCGGGGTTGCCGGCGTTGCCGGCATCGTCACCGAATCCCCGGCGGCCGAGGCTCCCAGGGTGGCGCCCGTGGCGGCGAAGGTCGTCGCGCAGGCACCCGCAGCCGCACCGGTTCCGGTCTCCACTGCGACACCTGCGGCACCTGCGGCTCCCGAGGCAGTGGCACCCGGCGCTGAACCTGCGGCAGCCCCGGCTCCGGCGCCAGTCGTCGCGGCCGGCCCGGTCACGCTGCAGCAGGTCAAAGACACCTGGCCCCAGATTCTCGAGGCCGTGCAGCGGCGCTCGCGGGCCGCCTGGCTCGTCGTTTTCGCCCTGACCGTTCGGGGATTCCAGGACGACGTCCTGACCCTCGGCTTCGCCAGCCAGAACGACATCGAGGCCTTCAAGAAGCGCGCGGCGCCCGGGGACAGCGTGCCCGACATTCTCCGTGAGGCCATCCTCGGCCTCCTGGGCGTGCGCGTCATGTACGTCGCCAAGGTCGAGCAGTCGGGTGAGGCCGGCACCTCCGGCCGACAGGCCTCGGCCGCACAGGCACAGGCACCGGCACCGGCACAGTCGAGTTCCGCGCTGCAATCCGACGCCGAGGGCAACGGCGACGCGGGGGAAGCCCGGTCCGACAGCGTGCCGGCCGCCAAAAAGCCTGCTTCCGGCAAGCCCGCTGCCACCGGGCCCGCGGCGACCTCGTCGTGGGCGACCGTGGCCATTCCGCAGTCCGAGCCGCAGTCCGAGCCCGAGCCGCCCTCGGAGGAGGACCGCGAGCCCGAACCCGATTTCTCCGCCCCGGAGAACATGCGCTCGGCGCTGGAATCCGTCTCGGCGGCCATCGTTCCCGAGCCCGCGGTCAACCTGGGGGAGTCCGACGGACACTTCCCGGCCCCTGCCTCGGCCCTGGCCCAGGCCGCGGCATCCCAGGCGGCGGCGCCCGTTGCCGCGCCCGTCGCCCAGTCGGCACCGGAACGGCCGGCGAGGCCTGCGGTTCCGGCGCAGGCGGCATCCGGAAAGCAGCGCTATGGCGAGGCCGTCGTTCGCGAGATCTTGGGCGCCAAGCTCATCGAAGAGAAGGAGCTCCCGCCGAGGGATGCCCCGAACACAGGAATGAGCAGCTAGGTGTACGAAGGAATCATCCAGGAACTGATCGACGAACTCGGTCGACTGCCTGGCATCGGGCCGAAGTCCGCCCAGCGCATCGCATTTCACATTCTGCAGACCGAGTCCTTCGACGTGACAAGGCTTGCCGAGGTGCTGATCGAGGTGCGCGACAAGGTGCACTTCTGCTCCGTCTGCGGCAACGTGAGCGAGCAGGACCGCTGCTCGATCTGCCGTGACCCCCGCCGGCAGCAGACCACGATCTGCGTGGTCGAAGAGGCCAAGGACGTCGTCGCCATCGAGCGCACGCGTGAGTTCCGCGGCCTGTACCACGTGCTCGGCGGCGCGATCAGCCCGATCGACGGCATCGGCCCCGACAACCTGCGCATCCGCGAACTGATGGTGCGCCTCGCCGATGACGTGGTGACCGAGATCATCCTGGCCACCGACCCCAACCTCGAGGGCGAGGCGACGGCCACCTACCTCGCCCGGCTGATCAAGCCGATGGGGCTGATGGTCAGCCGGCTGGCCAGCGGCCTG
>CANFBG010000127.1 GCA_947444785.1 Microbacteriaceae bacterium
TCCAAATGAGACTGTCTGGCTCGTGCGTCTCATTCGAGATGCGGGGAGTCTTCATCGGGGGGAGACGAGGCCGAAATGCCCAGGGATCATGCTCGCCTAGACGAACCTGTCCTGTCCCTGATCGGCCAACCCAAGGAGCCCTCACATGACGAACACGAAGGATGCCGCCACCGCCGGCATCGTTAGCCAATCAACCGGAGCGGGCCGGGTGCTCTCGGGCTCCCTCGGTGTCGGCCCCATCGTATTCATGGTGGTGGCGGCTGCCGCCCCCCTGACTGTCATCGGCGGCTCGGCGCCGCTGGGCATCCTGCTCGGAAACGGCGTCGGCTTCCCGAGCCTGTTCGCGGTCGCCGCCGTCGTCCTCCTCTTCTTCGCGGTGGGCATGGTCGCCATGACCCGCAAGGTGCCTAAGCCGGGCGCGTTCTTCACCTACGTCGGCTACGGCCTGGGCAAGCCTGCCGGACTCGGGACCGCGTACCTCGCTCTCCTGACCTACACCACCATCCAGATCGCGGTCTACGGCTACGTCGGGTATATCTGCGAGGTGACGGTCACGGGCCTCGGCGGCCCCGACCTGCCGTGGTACATCTACTCCCTCGCGGCCATCGTCATCGTGGGCGTGCTGGGCTATCGCCACATCGACCTCAGCTCCAAGGTGCTTGCGTTCCTGCTGGTTGCCGAGGTCGGTATCGTTCTGGCCCTCGTGGCGGCCGTCGTCCTCGCCGGCGGAGCCCAGGGTCTGTCCCTCGCCCCGTTCGAGCCGAACAACATCTTCTCGGGATCCCCTGGTGTCGGCCTGATGTTCGCCATCGCCGCCTTCATCGGCTTCGAGGCGACCGCGATCTTCCGCGACGAGGCAAAGAACCCCGACAAGACGATTCCCAGGGCTACCTACATCGCCGTCATCGGCATCGGCGTGTTCTACACGCTGGCCTCCTGGGCACTCGTCATGGCGTGGGGTCCCGACTCGGTCGTGGGCGTCGCCGCCGAGAACCCCGGAGCCATGGTCATCATCACGACGATGAACTACCTCGGCGTCGTGGGCGAGATCATCATGAACGTGCTGCTGATCACGAGCATGTTCGCCTGCGTGCTGTCTTTCCACAACGTCATCACCCGCTACCAGCACACGATGTCCAACGCGGGCCTCCTGCCCTCGAAGGTCGGCAGTGTGCACGCCCGTCACCTCTCACCCCATGTCTCCTCCCTGGTGCAGAGCATCACGGCGTTCACGCTGCTGGTCGTCTTCGCCCTGCTCGGCCTCGACCCGGTGCTGCAGGTCTTCACGTGGTTCTCCGGCGTGGCGACCCTGGCCATCGCTCTGCTGATGGCTCTCACCTCGGTTGCCGTCATTGTCTACTTCGCCCGCACCAAGAGCGACCGTCGACTGTGGAACACCATCGTCGCCCCGACCATCGGCTTCGTGGGCCTCATCGGCTCCGCCGTCATCATCGGGGTCAATTTCCCGATGCTGGTGGGAGATGTGGCCGAAGACGGCGCGCCGGCATTCGGAATCGTCAGCGCGCTGCTGCTGGCCCTGATCGTGATCTTCCCGATGATCGGGCTCATTCAGGCCCTCGTGCTGAAGAAGCGCAACCCGGCCGCCTACGAGGAGATCACCGCCGTCATCGGCACCTGATCGCGGCCCGAATTCTTTCCTTCTTTCCTCACACCCTCGGTTCGCCGGCACAACCCATAGGAGCGCCAACACCATGACCATCACCGACATCACCGACATCGCGACCGAGGGCTTCCCCCTCGGCGCCGCTGGGCCACTCGGCAACCTGACCGCTGCGGAATTCACGGCCATCCGCCAGATCGTTCTGGCCAGCCCCATCATGACCGAGAGCACCCGCTTCGCCTATGTCGGCCTCGCGGAGCCGCACAAGCGCGAGGTGCTCGCGTTCCAGAGGGGCGAGGGCCCCGGGCCTGAGCGCCGGGCCCGCGTCATGCTGCTCGATATGAAGACCGGTCACTCGACAGACAGCATCGTCTCGCTTACCGCCGGAGCGGTGCTGTCGACGAACGTGCTCGATGGCTCCGAGGGCCAGTTGCCCATCCTGATCGAGGAGTTCGACGCGATCGGCCCGATCGTTGCCGAACACCCCGAGTGGGTCGAGGCCCTCGCCAAGCGCGGCTGCACCGTCGACAACGTCATGTGCGTGCCGCTGTCGGCCGGTTCCTATGGCTTCGAGGAGGAGGAGGGCCGCCGCATCGTGCGCGTGCTCGCTTTCCGCCAGGACTACCCGGGCGACCATGTCTGGGCCCACCCGGTCGACGGACTCTGCGCCTACGTCGACGTCGCGGCCCGCAAGATCACCCGCCTCATCGACCATGAGGTCATGGCGATCCCGGCCGAGGGCGGCAACTTCGATGATCCGGAGGTTCAGGGGCCGCCCATGGCGACACTGAAGCCCATCGTCATCACGCAGCCCGAGGGTCCGAGCTTCACCGTCGAGGGTGAAGACGTCACCTGGGCGAACTGGAAGTTCAAGGTCGGCTTCGACGCTCGCGAGGGATTGGTCCTCCGCCAGCTCTCGTTCACCGACGAGGGCGAGGAGCGTCCGGTGATCTACCGCGCCTCCGTCAGCGAGATGCTCGTGCCCTACGGTGACCCGTCGCCCGTGCGCTTCTGGCAGAACTACTTCGACACCGGAGAGTACCTCTTCGGTCGCTTCACCAACTCGCTGACACTCGGCTGCGACTGCCTGGGCGAGATCCACTACTTCGACTGCGTGTTGAGCGACGAGCTGGGCAATCCGTTCACGATCGAGAACGGCATCTGCATGCACGAGGAGGACTTCGGCACCCTCTGGAAGCACTCCGACATGTTCACGGGCTCGAACGAGGTTCGCCGCCAGCGCCGCCTCGTGATCAGCTTCTTCACCACGGTCGGAAACTACGACTACGGCTTCTACTGGTACCTCTACCTTGACGGCACAATCGAGTGCGAGGCGAAGCTCACGGGAGTGTTGTTCACGGCGTCCCACCCGGGCGAGGGGCACCCCTACCAGAGCGAGGTCGCCCCCGGCCTCGGAGCTCCCTACCATCAGCACCTCTTCAATGTGCGTCTCGACATGATGGTCGATGGAATCTCCAACGCCGTCGATGAGGTCGAGGCCGTGCGCCTTCCCATCAGTTCGGAGAACCCCTACGGCGGGGCATTCACGAACAAGAGCACCAGAATCACGAGCGAAGCGGATGGCGGGCGCCTCGCCAACTCGGCCACCGCGCGCGCCTGGCACATTGTGAACACCGAGAAGAAGAACCGTCTCGGCAAGAACACCGGCTACGTGCTGTATCCCTCGGAGTCGCCGACCCTCTTGGCGCATGCCGAGTCCGGCATCGCAAAGCGAGCAGACTTCGCCACGAAGCACCTCTGGGTCACACAGTACGAGCCCACCGAGCTCTATGCCGCGGGCGACTTCGTGCACCAGAACCCGGGCGGGGACGGCCTGCCGCGCTACATGGCAGCCGACCGGAGCGTCGATGGCGAGGACATCGTGCTCTGGCACACCTTCGGCCCGACGCACTTCCCGCGGCCCGAGGACTGGCCGGTCATGCCGACCGACTACGCGAAGTTCACGCTGAAGCCGCACGGCTTCTTCGGTCGGAACCCCACGCTGAACGTGCCTGCGAACGAGCCGGTGCACTCCTGCGACCACGGGTCCGCCGGACACGGCCACACTGATCACGAGCACGGGGCTCACGGGCACTGATGATCGACCTCCTCCACGTCGGGATCCTGATCCCGACAGCGCTCGGGCTGTGCTGCACGGTCGGTGACCGCCGCAGCCGCTCGATTGCCCTGTGGCTGCCGGCCGGGGTGATGGGACTGGCCATGGTCGACATGAGCCTGGGTCTCGCGCTCCTGCCGGGCCTCGGGTGGGCGGGCATCCTCGTGATGCTCGCCCTGGCCGGTGGCGTGCGGCAACGCCTGCGTGGCAGTGCCGTGCGGCCGACGGGTGGACACGCCGCGATGATGTCGATCCACCGATCGGGGGCGCTACTGCTCATGGCTGTGCTTCTGGCTGCGATGGAAATAGGGCCCGGTGCGGCGTCGCCGACACGCGGATCACACGGTCATGCCGGAGCGAGTGGGATTTTGGCTGTGCTCGCAGTCGGCGGAACCATCGTCTTTACGGCGGGAACCGTCATCCTGATTCGAAAGCTGGTGACCCGCACCGGTGACCGTGACCTGCTCAGCGGGGCTGAGGCCGGCTTGATGGGCCTCTCGCTCGGCTTGATGGGGTTGGCGGCGATCGCCTGAAGTGACCCGCAAAAACAAATCACCCGCCAGAGCGAATCTGGCGGGTGATTTGTTTTGTGCGCTGAGGCGGCTAGCGGTGAGCGCGGGACATCGGGCAGTCGAACGGATCGCGGGCGGCGAGGCCCACGCGGTTCAGGTACTGGATGACGATTCCGTAGCTCTCGGTCAGGCGGGTCTCGGTGTAGAGCACGTTGTTCGTCGCGCAGTACTCCTTGACGATCTCCTGCGCACGGCGAAGGCTCGGGCGTGCCATGTTCGGGAACAGGTGGTGCTCGACCTGGTAGTTGAGACCGCCCATGAAGATGTCCATGAAGAATCCACCCTTGATGTTGCGGGAGGTCAGCACCTGGCGGCTCAGGAAGTCAGCCTTGCTGTCGTGCGGCAGGATCGGCATTCCCTTGTGGTTGGGGGCGAAGGACGCGCCCATGTAGAGACCGAAGATAGCGAGCTGCACGCCCACGAAGGCGAATGCCATGCCGAGCGGCAGGAAGTAGAACACGACGGCAAGATAGCCGAGGATGCGGATGCTCAGGAGGGTGATCTCGAGCCAGCGCGCGTCGACCTTGCCCTTGCCGAAGACGGTCTTGAATGCATGGATGTGCAGGTTCAGGCCCTCGAGGGTGAGCACGGGGAAGAACAGGTAGCCCTGGCGGCGGGTCAGCCAGCCGGCGATGCCCTTGGCCTCGGCGGCGTCCTTCTCCTGGAAAGAGATCCAGTCCTTCTCGATGTCGGGGTCGAGGCCGACCTGGTTGGGCTTGCCGTGATGACGGCTGTGCTTGCTCATCCACCAGGAGTAGCTGATGCCGACGATTCCCGAGGCAAGGATGCGACCGGCGCGGTCGTTGGCCTTGCCGCTGACGAACACGGCACGATGGGAGGCCTCGTGGGCGAGGAACGCGAACTGGGTCAGGATGATGCCCAGAACCGCGGCGATGATCAGCTGGTACCACGAGTCACCGAGGAGGGCGAAGCCCGTCCATGCCGCACCCATCGCGACGACCAGCGACGAGAACATGATCCAGTAGTAGCCAGTGCTGCGGCGAAGCAGCCCGACATTCTTGATCGTGTTCAGGAGCGACGAGTAACTCGACGTGGGGTTGCTGTTGCCGCCGCCGGGGCGAGTCTTGATGATGCGAACAGAGGGACTGGCCGATGAAGCTGCAGCCGCTGCAGAGCTGAAACGCCCAACCGGCTGTGCGGGGATTGCCGTCACTGAGAGGATTCCTCAAACTGGATTCGACTTCTCAGCCACGTGATAGGCATACGCCCGTTGATACAGATAGTGAACGTTACCGCGAAATGCTGGAATAACACCGGGACTCACAACGTTTGAGAGGGTGTTTCCCAGCGAATTACAACCCCTTGTTTTCCTGCCCCTGAATTCGTACGGCTTTGATCCGGCTCGAGTGGCCCCGAACGATCTCGACACTTCGGCGGGCAACGCCGAAGTGAGTGGCAAGAACCTTCTGCACTGCGAGATTGGCCGAGCCGTCGACCGCCCGTTCCCGGACGAAGACCGTGCAGTCGGCGCCGCCGTGTTCGTCAGGGCTGCCGTGTTCATCGACCAGGGGGCCCTTGGAGCTGCCTGGTTTGACGTGCACGATGATCAACACGTCACCAACGCTACCCCCTGGCGCCTTCCTGCTAGTATTGGGAAGTTGCCGTCTAACGGCCGCGGATAAAGAGAGCCCCCGCATTCTGTGTCGGGCACCGCGCAACAAGAAGAAAGGGGATCACCAACTATGGCACTTGAGTCAGAAGTCAAGAAGGCGATCATCGATGAATTTGCAACCCACCCCGGTGACACCGGATCCCCTGAGGTCCAGGTTGCGATGCTCACGCGTCGCATCAAGGACCTGACGGAGCACCTCAAGGAGCACAAGCACGACCACCACTCACGTCGTGGACTGCTGCTGCTCGTTGGCCAGCGTCGCCGCCTGCTGGGCTACCTGTCCGACATCGACATCGACCGCTACCGCGCGTTGATCGAGCGTCTCGGACTGCGTCGCTAGTCGAGGCCGCCTTTAGACCATGACAGTGAGCCGCCCACCCCTCGGGGTGAGCGGCTCATTTCACGTCCGGGCGCCGGCGCGAATCAGTCCTCGGTGTCGTTCGCGAGTTCCTCTTCGAATTCGTCCTCCGACTCGGTTCGGTACAGGTCCTCCGTGTCGAGGTCGTCCGCCGCTATCTCCGGGTCGTCGATCTCGAGGGTGTCGATGTCCTCGTCCAGATCAAACTTATTGTCAGTGCCGTCGAGCAGATCGCTGTCCAGGCTCTCCTCGTCATCGACGTCCGGATCGCCCGGATGGGTGAACTCGGCCCTGCCGCGTCCGTCGTGATCCGCCGAGACCTCGACGTAGTCGTCTTCTCCTGGGGTACCTCTTCGCTCGTTCATGGCATGACTCTAGAACAATCGCCCCGATCTGGTCAGGGCTGAAGGATAGGAAAAGCGATGAATTACGCTCGCCTCAAGAAGCCGCTTATGACGTGGCTGCCCTTTCTGGCACTGATCGTGTTCGCGCTCTGCGCGCTGGCCTACCTGGCGCTGGCCCTCACCGCGTCGGCGGTGGGACAGGTCGTCGCAGCGCTCTGCCTCTTGGCCGCACTGGTCATCGTCGTCGGACGGTTCAATCCCCTCACGAAGAAGGCCCGCCGGGGGGACACCGAGGGCTCGCTTCTTCTGGCGGACGTCGTGGGCTACGAGAAAATGCTCGAACCCTTCCGCCGGATTCAGGTCGTCGAGACTGCACGCCGGCAGTTCGCCATCGACGCCGCCTGGGCGATCGGCGGGGACTCCCTCGTCGCGGTCCTGACACCGCGTGCCACACGCATGATGGGCCGCGAGTATCGAGTGGCGGTTGACCTTGTCGCGAATGGGCACGTCTATCGCGCCGGATTCCTGCCCGCTTCCGTCGATGTCGAACTCGACTCCCTGCTGCAGCCGTTTGTGAGCCGCGGCCGCTTCTTTGAAGTTCCGGTCACCGTTTCCGGCGCGGAGAAGCCGTTCACCGTCACCGTGGAACTGGGAGAAATCCCTGCAGATCACCCGAAAACTCCCTGAACTGATAAACTCGCGAGGTTGCCTCTGTGCAACGGAAGAAATCGGATCGCCGCCCAATACGGGGCGTCGCGA
>CANFBG010000128.1 GCA_947444785.1 Microbacteriaceae bacterium
ACTCGCTGTTCAGCAGGCTGTCGAGGCCGTTCTCCGACAGGTTGTGGTCGTAGAGGCCGAGCATGACGCGAACGCGAACCTCCTTGGAGAAGACGGGACGGTCATCCGCGTCGATGCTCTCGATCAGGGGCAGGCCGTTCTCGATGGCGGAACCCACGGGCACGATATCGCCCGCCGCGAGCGCGCGGCCGTTGACCCCGCCGATGGCACCGATCGGGTAGGTCGACCGGGAGCCCAGCACCTCGGGAACGTCGATGCCGCCGTGAACGGCGATGAAGTACTTCGTGCCGCCCTTGATGACGCCGAACCGCAGCTCATCGCCGGCGGCGAGGCTCAGGCGCTCGTACTGCGGCGCCTGAACGCCGTTGACGAAGACGTCGACCGGCGCGCCGGTGACCGCGATGACCGCGTTCTCCGTCGTGATGAACTTCGGGCCGATGTACGTGCACTCGAGAACGGCCTCGGCGGGCGTGTTGCCGACCAGGCGGTTGCCGAGGGTCGCGGAGTACTGGTCCATCGAACCGCCCTGCGGGATGCCGAAGCGGTAGTAGCCGATGCGCCCCTGGTCCTGGACGGTGGTCGACAGGCCCGGTTCGAGAATTTCAAATGCCATTGAGCGCCTCCAGGAGTGACACCTTGTACTCATCGGGGTCGGCGAGCGCCGCACCCACGTCGAAACGGATCGGGGACTGTCGGTAGGTGAACGTGCCCGCCTCCACCTCCGCCTGGATGCGCCGGTACTCGGCCTCATCCACGGGCTTGAACTTCACGATGTCGCCGGGCTTGAAGAAGACCATGAAGTCCTCGAAGTCGGAGAGGCTCTGCGACGGGTCGAAGATCGGAGCGGCGGCGACGCCGAACATCTGGTAGCCGCCTGCGCCGCGAACCGAGTAGATGCAGCTGAAGCAGCCGCCGTGGCCGATGGTGAGGGCCGGGGTGTCGGTGCGAGGGCTCAGATACTTGGGCACCTCGAGCTGCTCGGCCCGATCGACGAGCTGGTAGAGGAACGGCAGCCCGGCGACGAAGCCGACCATCGACACGAGCCAGGGCGACTCGTGGTGGCGCTTGATGAACTCGGCGGCATCCGCCAGCCCGTTCACCTCAGCCGCGTAATCGAGGTCGTTCCCGTCGGGCCGCTGGTGATAGCCCTCTCGGAACCGGGCGCCGGTCTCGTTCGTATAGGGGTCGTTGTACCAGACGGGGATCTCGACGATGCGGGTCTCCAGCACCTGGCTGGTGGCGGCGCGCACCTCCTGCTCCAGTGCTCGCACGGTGCGCTCGAGGTCACTCGATGCGAGCAGGTCGGGGTTGAAGCGGATGAGCAGCGAGGCGTTGGCGGGGCAGATGTCGACGATGCCGTCGAGTGCCTTGGCCTCCAGCGCGTTGGCGATGCTGTTCGAAACGAAGTTCGCCTCGAGGGACATCCCCTCGGCGATCTCCACGAAGAGGAACTCGTCTCCGCCCCACGTGTAGCGCGCTTCGGCCGATAGTGTCATTTGGCAACTCCGATGAGGTCGACGGCGGTTTCGATGTACTTGGTGTGGTGGTTCACCTCGGCGAAATCGGCGAGCGAGACGAGTCGGCGCAGCAGGCCGACCGTTGTCTTGATGCCCTCGATGTCGGTTTCGTCGAGCGCTCGCTCCGCCCGGGCGATGGCGATGTCCCGGGTGGGGGCCCACACGATGATCTTGCCCAGCAGGGAGTCGTAGAACGGGGCCACCGACTTGCCGGCGACGAAGCCGAAGTCGGATCGAACCCCCACGCCGCCGGGCAGGGTCAGCGCCTTGATGATTCCGGGGCTCGGCATGAAGTTGTTGTCCGGGTCCTCGGCGTTGATCCGAAACTCGAGGGCGTGTCCCGTGAAGTGCACGTCCTCTTGCGTGAGGCCGAGCTTCTCGCCGGATGCGATGCGCAGCTGCTCGCGAACGAGGTCGATGCCCGTGATCGCCTCGGTGATGGTGTGCTCCACCTGGATGCGCGTGTTCATCTCGATGAACGCCGCCTCGTGCGTCTCCGGGTCGTAGAGGAACTCGATCGTTCCCACACCGACGTAGTGCGCCTTGCGGGCAAGCTCGAGGGAGGAGTCCCGCATGCGCTGGCGAACCTCGTCGGGCAGGCCCGGCGCCGGCGCCTCCTCGAGGATCTTCTGCTGCCGGCGCTGCATCGAGCAGTCGCGATCGCCCAGGTGCACGAAGTTCTCTCCGTCGCCCAGGATCTGTACCTCGACGTGCCGGGCCCGGGAGACGAACTTCTCGAAGTACACGTCGGATGAGTCAAAGGCCGCGAGCGCCTCGGCCTGCGCGATGTCGACCGTGGCGACGAGCTCGTCCGGGTTCACGACGAGACGGATCCCCCGCCCCCCGCCGCCGGCGGACGCCTTGACCACCAGGGGGTAGCCGATGAAGGCGGCGATCGCCTCGATGTCGTCGCCGTCCTGCAGCGCGGTCTCGGTTCCCGGCAGCGTGGGAACGCCCGCGTCGATGGCCGCCCGACGAGCCCGGGACTTGTCGCCCATCAGCTCGATCGACGCTGGGGACGGACCGACCCAGATGAGACCGGCCGCGATGACCTTTCGCGCGAACTCCGCGTTCTCAGAGAGGAATCCATAGCCCGGATGCACCGCGTCTGCCCCACTGTCGGCCGCGGCCTTGAGCACGGCCTCGTGGCTGAGGTAGCTGAGCCCCGCCGGGGCCGGGCCGATGACGATCGCCTCATCCGCGAGGTCTGCGGCATACGAGGCCTTGTCTGCCTCGCTGACGACGGCGACGGTGGTGATCCCCAACTCGCGGGCGGTGCGGATGATGCGGACGGCGATCTCTCCGCGATTGGCTATTAGGAGTTTCTTCATTGGGGCATCCAGTGATCGGGCGGTGCACGAAAGAGCGTGGGCTGCGGCAAAAGGGCTCAGCTGGTGACGGCGATCACGTCTCCCGGGTTGACGATGCCGAAGTCTTCGATCTCGAACCTGACCAGCACGCCGGCGACGTCTGCCCGTACCTCGCTGAACTGCTTCATGATCTCGACCAGGCCGATGGTCTGGCCCGCGATGATGCTGTCGCCCTCGGTCACGTACGGGTCCTTGCCCGGGCCGGGTTTGCGGTAGAAGATGCCGGGGAGGGGGGAGATGATGTCCACGCGAGTGCGCTCTCTTTCGTTGGTGAGGCGGTAAAGGCTGGGTAGGTCGAACTAGGCGGAGAGGGTCTGCCGCACGGCCTGGGCGACCTCGGGTGAGTTCGGCGTGTCGGAGTGAACGCAGATCGTGCCGAAGCTGATGGCGAGTTCGGTGCCGTCCTCCGCCAACACCTTGCCGTCGTCGAGAACGCGTCGCACCCGGGCGGATGCCGCGGCCGGGTCGGTGTGCTCGGGCCGGCGAAGAATGATCAGGCCGCCCTCGGCGTTGTAGTTCAGGTCGACGTAGAGCTCGCCGATGAACGTCACACCCTCCCGCTCGGCGACTCGCTGGTGGGCGCTGCCCGCGATGCCGTAGACGGGGACGCCGTAGGTCTTGGCGACCTTGACGGCACCCAGCATCAGGTCTTCGTCGCGGGCGAGCATCCCATAGAGCGACCCGTGTGGCTTGATGTGGTTCAGCGGCATGTCGTACTTCTCGAGGAAGCCGACCAGCGCGCCCACCTGGTAGCGAATCATCGATTCGACCTCGTTGGGGGTGACCTTCATCTCCCGGCGGCCGAAGCCGACGAGGTCAGGCAGGCCCGGGTGCGCTCCGACCCGAACGCCGTGCTCCTTCGCGAGCGCCACCGTGTGGTCCATGGTCTCCGGCTCGCCGGAGTGAAAACCGCAGGCGACGTTCGCCACGTCGATCAGCGGCATCAGCGCCTCGTCGTTGCCGAAACTGTGCAGCCCGAAGGCCTCTCCCATGTCGGAGTTGACGAGTATTCCTGAAGCGGGAGTCGCGGAAGCCATGGGTCCACGTTACGTCGTGGTGGCACTCCGCCCCAGTAGGCATGTGCCCTAAGCTTGGTGAAAAATTTGTGCACCTGCCTATGGAATGCGATCTGAGATGCGTGTCGTCGACCTTTTACTTGAGAATTCCCTGCAGCTTCGACTGCAGACGCCGTCGGGCGAGGAGCGGCTCGCGGTCGAGGTGAGCGGCTGCGCCCCGACCGAGCTGATGGACCCGACCCCCTTCCTCGACCCGAACTCGCTGCTCCTGACCAGCGGCATCGGAATGAACTTCATCGACGAGAGAACCTGGGACGCATTCGTCGAGCGCCTGGCCGCGGTCCCCGTCTCCGGCGTCGTCTTTGCGACCGGGCTGGCCCACCGAACGCTTCCGCCCGGCCTCGTGCTCGCGTGCGCCACACATGACGTTCCGCTGCTCGAGGTGCCCTCGGTGGTTCCCCTGCTGCAGGTCGATCGATTCGTCGAGAGTTTCATGCAGGCCGAGAGGCTGGATGTCGTCAACCAAGGCTGGTCATTGGCCGACGAGTGCGCTCGGCTCGCCAATCAGGACGCAGAGGTCGTCACCCTGTTGGTCGCGGTCTTCGACGTCGTCCAATCCCCCCTGGCCGTCTATGACGGCTACGGTTCGGTAATCGCCCAGTACCCGGCCGCAGTCACTTGGGCAAGCGGCATCAGCAAGAAGCCGCGCGTCGGGGTTCTCAGCATTCCACTGCCCATGGGACTGAACAACCCCTGCCACCTGGCCGTGCGGGAGACCGACGCCGAGAAGCCGCTGGCCTCGCTGCTCGGCCCGGTGGCCTCCATCATCGCGCTGCAGCTGAACCGCTCCGTCATGGTGGATGCGAGCAGACACCAGGAGATCAAGGACCTCGTGACCGCCTGCGAGTCGTGGGAGGAGTCGACCCACCGTGATGTGCGCAAGGCGTTCCAAGCGGTCGGGCTCGATCATCGAGCGGAGACGAGCCTGCTCGTCGCCGACATGAGCGGGGAGTTCGCCTCGACCTCGTGGCAGCTCCGCGTCGCCCTGCACGAGGTCTTCCACACCGTTCGGGTGACGGAGTTCGACGAGCGGTTGATCGCCTTCGCCCAGATGCCCCGCGACGACTTCGATGCCGCCACAGAGCGGCTGCTGGGGATTCAAAGCCGTCAGCCGCTGGTGCTGAAGACGCCCACACCCAGCCTCTTCGAGCTACGCCTGTCGGTGGTGCACTCGCTGCAGCTGCTGCGCCAGATATCCCAGCCCCAGCTCGCCCCCGACCTCGGCCTCAGCGCCGTCGTGATGGCGACCGCGGGGCGAGGCGCCCGAGAGTCCGCAAAGAAGTTCCTCGCTCCCCTGTTGGAGCACGACACCAAGCGCGCGGGCCAGCTCGTCGAGACGCTCGAGGCCTTCCTCGAGCACGATGCCCACCCCTCCAAGACCTGTGCCGCGCTGTTCATCCATCGGAACTCGCTGAACTATCGGCTGCGCAAGATCGAGTCGTTGCTGCGCCTCGACCTGAACACGGTCGACGGGCAGGCCACCTGCCTGTTCGCCCTGCGTCTGGTTCGTCTCGTCGAGAACTGAAAAAGCGAGGGTGCGCCTTCGCGCACCCTCGCTCTCGTGATTCAGACGATTACGCCTTGACTGAGGCCTTCGAGCCTGAGATAAGCGCGGTCTTGACACTTGTGTTCGAGTACAGCAGGGCGTAGACGCCCGCCGCAGACAGCGCGGTGAAGATCGGTCCCCATGTCGCGCCGACTCCGGCGAGGTCGGGGTTGATGGTGCCGAGCTGCAGCATGAACACGCCGATCACCGTGGCGACGATCCAGGCGATCAGGCCCGAGCTGTTGAAGCTGTTGTAGCTGCTGTCCGGCAGCGAGCCGTGCTCCTGTCGCTTGCTCTTGGTGATGATGATGTGCGCAATGGCGATGGCAACCCACGCCGTGACCAGCACGCCCTGCCAGGCGAGCGCCAGCAGGATGTACTTGACGATCGGCAGCAGCATCAGCAGGAAGATGATGAGCGAGGAGATCAGAACCCAGACGAGGTTCGGCATCTTGATGCGGAAGACCCGCTCGCCGAAGGACTTCAGGTTTGCGGCGCCCAGGTAGTAGTTGGCCGTGTTGATTCGAGTCTGCGAGACGAAGACGACGATGAGGCCGATGATTCCCATCATCTGCACGATGCCGCCGGCGACACCGGTCTCGGAGGCAACCATGCCGGGGATGGTGAACGTCAGGAAGATTCCGACAACGGCGCTGAAGCCGTAGGCGAGGATGTAGAAGAGCCAGCCGAAGCTGATGTTCTGGTGGAACTTGGTGTCCTTGCGCTTGCCGAGGGCAGCGTAGTCAACCGTGAACATCATCATGATCCATACGCCCATGTAGGCGGCGAACGTTGCGAGCCAGCCCGGGCCGCCCATGGCGAAGGGCAGGATGCCGCCCGCAGCCTGGTGGGTGAGCCACGCGTCCGTGAAGCCGTACTGCACTCCGGCCCAGATGACGGCGGCGATGAGGCCACCGACATAGATCGGCAGCAGCCAGCCGTTGAGCTTGTCGAGGAACTTGCGCGCCCCGCCGAGGATCAGCGGCGTGGAGTAGGCCACGACGATGAGGTACCACATCCACGACTCGCCACCGAAGGCGGTCTGGAAGGCGTAGGCCACGATGGAGCCCTCGAAGACGGCGTAGTAGATGGCTACCAGCGCGAAGATGATCGTCGCGATCGCCGAGCCCGACTTGCCCAGGATGGTGCGGGAGAAGAGCGCGACAGTTGTGCGGTTGTTGATCGCGTACTTCGAGAGCACCCGGTTGATGATGCCGTAGACGAAGATCGTCAACGCGATGCCGATGAGGGCGTCGACCGTGCCGTACGCCGAGGCGAGAGCCGCGCCGATGTACACGAAGAACATGGCACTGGCAACGCCGTACCACGCCATCGAGAGCGACCAGCGGCTCATCTGGTCTTCGTCGTTGCCCGTTCGATACAGGGCGTCGGTCGCTTCGACTGTGTCGTTGCTGCCGGATAGATTAATGCTCACTTCAAACCTCCGTTAGGGCCGGAATTGCTCGGCTGGAATATTTGCTGCCTAAACTGCCGAACCCTTACCCGGGGTTCACGGGGGTAGTGGCGGGCCGCCGGGTTGACGACCGCGAGATCTCCAGCAGGTGTCTCGTGATGCAAGTATGTGAACTGGCTGTGTCTTGTCACCAGTGGACATACGACCGATAAATCTCTGGATTTATGTGCTTTTGCACGAGGGAGGTTTCACCGACGTGAAACCTCCCCCAATACAGGGTTAGGCGGTCGGGACCGCCCAGTGGGACGACGAACGACGCTCCATCAACGTGCGGTGCTCCCGTGTCGTCTCGGCGTAGAGCTCGCCGGTTCCCCAGTCGAGGATCACACCGTGGCGGCGGATGACGTCGAGCATGTCGATCTCCCCGCTGATGTACTTCGCCGAGACCTGCTCCGCGTCCTCTGCAAGCCACCCGAG
>CANFBG010000129.1 GCA_947444785.1 Microbacteriaceae bacterium
GCGCGTTGGGCATCGCCCCCGACGCCGAGACGAATGCGCGGGTGGCCGCCGCCCGGGAGTTCATCTCCAAGATCGGGAACCCACGCCCGGATGGCGACGGAAACAATGGCGACGTAAACGATGACGACTTAAACGATGACGACTGAAGCGATCAGGCGGCGCAAGTCGCTGGGCAGGATTCTGGCGCTGGCCACCGACCCGGTCGTGATGAGCTGGCCGGTGATCCTGATCACCGCGGCCCTGAGCGTTCTCATCCATCTGGCGCCCAACGGGACAACGGTTCAGGGCAGCATCCTCGTTCGCATCGCCATCGCCACCCTGGCCTATATTCCCGGGCTGGGGGTCGTTGCCCTGGCAAGCATCCTGATTCGTCCGGTGCGCAGCACACGGTGGAGAAGGAGCGTCATGCTCTGCTCCTACTTCGTGGGCGGGGCCGTGCGGGGCCTGTTTCTTGCGCTCGGGTTCTATTCGCTCGGCATGGCGGACTCGCTCAATCTGGATTTCCGGATCCCCTGCAGTGCGATTCCCTTCGGCCTCGCCATTGCCGCGACCACCTACGCCGTCGCCGCCCTCGATGAGAGCAAGGCGCGAATTCACTCCCTCCGCGCGTTGGAAGCCCAGCTGAGCGAGGCCGTGGCAGGCAGCGCGGGCATGGAGTCCGGATTGCGGTTTCGAACGATCTCGGCGATTGAGGCCAGTATCGAGGGGGAGCTCGCCTCGCTGACGAATATCCCTGTCGCTTCAACCGCCGAGGACCTGCGTTCCCTGGCCGCCGAGGTCGTGCGCCCGCTCAGTCACCTGCTTGCCGAACGAATTCCGGTCTGGACGGCCCCGACGCCCGCGCCCGGTGTGCTGAGGTGGCGCGAGGTATTCGCCCGCGTGAGACCCGAGTTGTCGCTGCGGCCGACCCTGCTCGCGGTGCTCGCAACGGCGACCGGCCTCACCTCGTTCGTGTACTTCTTCGGTGCGGCACGGGCGGTTCCCCTCGCGCTCTGCTCCTTCGTGCTGATCTACACGGCGACGCGTGCGGCCCAACCACTCGCTGCGCGACTGAACGGCATCAGGAACGGGCTTCTTCGCGGTGTCGTCATGACGCTCATCCTGATGGCGGTCTCCCTTCCGGCGGGGTTGGTTGCCGCTCTGATCACGCGCTATTCGTTCGACCCGTTCTTCGTCGTCAAGGGCGGGCTCGTGGTCGTGCCGATTTTCGGCTGGTTCATAGCCCTGGGCGGGGCCGCCCAGGCGGAGTCGGCACGGATCGAAGGCGACTTCAACGCGGGAATCCAGCGACTGTCCTGGCTCCGGGCCCGGCTGAACCTGATGAGCTGGTTCGAGCTGGGCGAATTCGCCCGGGTGCTTCACGGCCCGGTGCAGAGTGCGATCAACAAGGGGGTCATCACGCTCAGCTCCGGCACCGGTTCGTCGCGGGCCGATGTGATCGGTGAGGTGCGGCAGGGCATCGAACACGCCCTGGCGACCGAGCTGCGCGGCGGCGGCCGGCAGCCAAGCTTCGAACAGTCCTGTGCAGATCTCGCCCTGACGTGGGAGGACCTGTGCCAGATCGACTTTGCCATCTCGCCCATCGCTCGCCGGGCCCTGAACGCGGATCAGGCCTCCGCGTCTGTCGGCTGGGACATCATTCACGAGAGTTGCGGCAACGCCATCAACCACGGCAAGGCGACCTGGGTCTCGGTTCGGATCCCCGACCCCCAGGACGACGTGATCACGATCGATGTCGTGGACAACGGCATCGGCTACGTCTTCGCGTCCCAGCCTGGAATGGGCTCGAACATGCTCGATGCCTGCACGATCGAGTGGAGCCGCGAAAGCGTCGAAAACCAGACCGTGCTGCGCGCCGCGGTACCGATTTCCGCTCCGTCCGCCCCCGAAGTGTGACGGTGCGTGTCGGAGTGTGACGGTGCGTGTCGCCGTGTGACCTTGTATTGCGGTCGAAATTTCCCAAGAAGTCCGGGATCACCAAAATAGACACATGTTCACCCTCACCCCCTCACCGATTCTCGTGCTGGCATGATCAGCCTCGAGAGACTGACCAAGGTCTACGGCCACGGCGACCGCGCCGTCACGGTGCTTCAGGATCTCGACTTCAGCGTGGATGCCGGCGAGATCTTCGCCGTTGTCGGCCCGAGCGGCGCCGGTAAGAGTACCCTCGCGCAGTGCGTCAACCTGCTCGAGCGGCCGACGTCCGGCTCGGTCGTCGTGAACGGGGAGAATCTCTCCCAGCTCTCCGAGGCCCAGCTGCGCGTCGCCCGGCGCACAATCGGCACCGTGTTCCAGAGCGATGGGCTCTTCAGTCGGCGCACCGCCGCCCAGAACGTGGCCCTGCCCCTTCAGTATCTCGGCGTCACGCCGGCCGAGACCAAGCGACGCGTCGCGGAGCTGCTCGACCGCGTGGGCCTGTCGCCACGCGCCAGCTACTACCCGCACCAGCTGTCGGGTGGCCAGCGCCAGCGCGTCGGCATCGCCCGAGCCCTGGCGCTTCGTCCCTCTGTGCTGCTCTCCGACGAGGCGACCTCGGGCCTCGACCCGGAGTCGACTGCCTCGATCACCGCCCTCCTCAAGGAGCTGCGCGACGACCTCGGGCTCTCCATCCTCTTCATCACCCACGAGATGGAGACCGTCCTCCAGGTCGCCGACTCGGTGGCCCGGCTCGACCGCGGCCATATCGTCGAGAGCGGCCGTCTGGTGGATCTCCTGCGCGATCCCTCCTCCGAGCTCGGGCTCGCTCTCAAGCCCGTGGGAAACGCCCGGGAATCAGGAGCCGGGGAGAACTCCTGGGTCATCCAGTACACCTCCACGTCGGTGCCGACGAACTGGGTCACGGCGCTGTCGGAGGCGCTGGCTGTGCCCGTCTCCCTGCTCGCCGCCTCCATCGAGACGATCAACGGAGCCACGGTCGGCAACGCCACCATCGGCCTGCCGCACACCGACGAGGCTGAGACCATCGAGGCCGCCGCGCGACTCGGCCTCACCGCCCGCCGGCTCTCTGCCGGTCGCGTCAATGCGGGCAAAGCCCTCGAGAACTCGGAGCAGGCAGCATGAGCGTGACAGCCGGCAACAGCAATCTTGTTCCGATCGGCGACATCCCCGCGCTCGTCATCCCGGCCCTGGGCGAGACGCTGATCATGGTGGGAATCACCATGACGATCGTCGTCCTGGTCGGCATCCCGCTCGGCGCCCTGATCCACAACCTCGCCCGCGGCGGGCTGTTCGAGAACCGGGCCGCCCACACGACTCTCAGCTGGATCGTGTCGATCGGGCGCTCGCTGCCCTTCCTCATCCTGATGGCCTCGATCATCCCGTTCACGCGCTTGATCACGGGGACCAACATCGGAATCGCGGCCGCGGTCGTGCCGATGTCGATCGCCGGAATCGCGTTCTTCACCCGCATCGTGGAGAACTCGCTGCGCAGTGTGCCGCCGTCGTTCGTGCGGGTCGCCAAGGCGTCGGGCGGCTCCCCGCTGCAGATCATCGCCACGGCACAGCTGAGTGAGGCCATCCCGTCGCTGATCGGCGGGCTCACCATCAACATCATCGCCATGATCGAGTACTCCGCGATCGCCGGAACGATCGGCGCCGGCGGTATCGGCTACGTCGCGGTGACCTACGGCTACCAGCGCTTCGACAACACGGTCATGGTCGCAACCATCGTCATCCTCGTCATCACGGTGGCGCTCGTGCAGCTCACCGGCGACGCCCTGGTGCGAATGACCACGCCGCACAGCGCCACGGCGGCTCGAAGCCGTCGTCGCCTCGCGGCCGCCATTTCCTAAAACTTCTCTTCCCCAAAATCACAGCACCCCGAAAGGTAATACCCCCATGTCTGAAACCGCCCAGAATGCCGCCCCGGCGGCCCCCGAGACCGGCCACGGCTTCGAGCTGAAGACGCGCCGTCGCTGGCCCTTCATCGTCGGCGGCATCGTCGTCATCGTCGCGATCGCCGCGGCCATCATCGTTCCGAAGCTGTTCGTCGCGGCCTCCCCGAACGACACCGCCGGCGCCACGCTCCTGGTCGCCACCGCCGAGGGCAACGCCTCCGAGGAGGCCCTCGTGAACTTCGTCGCCGAGAAGATCGCCCCGAAGTACGGCATCAAGGTTGCATTCAAGGGCCTCTCCGACAGCAACACGATCAACCGCGGCGTCAGCGACGGCGAGATCGCCGGAACCGTCTACCAGCACAAGCTCTGGCTCGGCCAGGTGCTGACGGCCAACCCCGACTTCAAGGAGGAGGCAGCAACGCCCGTCTTCCGCTGGGGCTTCGGTCTCTGGAGCGCCAAGTACAAGACGCCGGCAGACATCCCGAACAAGGGCGTCGTCTCGCTGTACTCCGACCCCGCCAACGAGGCGCAGGGCCTGTGGATCCTCTCCGACGCGGGTCTCATCACCCTGAAGGACGGCACCGGCAAGGGAACCGCCACGGTCGCCGACATCGCGACCAACCCGAAGAACCTCGAGTTCAAGCTGCTCGACTTCGCCGCCCAGAGCCGCGCCCTGAACGACCTCGATGCCGCCGTGGGATACACCGAGTACTACCTCTCGGCCGGTATCCCGATCGCCCAGCAGATCTTCGCCCCGGCCGCGCCCGACGAGTTCGCCGGCCAGCTGACCATCGGCTCGGACTACGCCACCAGCGAGAACATCAAGCAGCTCGTCAAGGCGTTCCAGGACCCCGAGGTGCAGGCGTTCCTGTCCACCGACCCCACGGTCAAGGGCATCCTGCTGCCGCTGGCTGCCAAGTAGCTTCAACGTAGTCACCCGCACCTGTTTCCCCCGAAGGGCCCCTCAAATCGAGGGGCCCTTCGTCGCGTTGCCCGGAACGTTTACATTTCGTTATGTTTCGTCGCGTTTTTCGTCTTGGGAGGGGAGCTTGCAAGATAGTGAAATGCCCAGACAGATTCGCTTCAATGCTTTCGATATGAACTGCGTCGCCCACCAGTCCTCTGGAATGTGGCGCCACCCCGACGACCAGTCCTGGCGTTACAAGGACCTGAAGTACTGGACCGAGCTGGCCAAGCTGCTCGAAGCCGGCAACTTCGACGGCATCTTCATCGCCGACGTGCTCGGAACGTACGACGTCTACGGCGGCTCCAACGAGGCCGCCATCCGCCACGGTGCCCAGGTGCCCGTGAACGACCCGATCCTGCTCGTGTCGGCGATGGCCTTGGTCACCGAGAACCTCGGCTTCGGCATCACCGCCGGCACCGCGTACGAGCACCCCTACCCGTTCGCGCGCCGCATGTCGACGCTCGATCACCTGACGAATGGCCGCGTGGGCTGGAACGTCGTCACGGGCTACCTGCCGAGTGCCGCCCGCAACATGGGCCACGACGACCAGCTCGAGCACGACGACCGCTACGACGTCGCCGACGAGTACCTCGAGGTTCTCTACAAGCTGTGGGAGGGCTCGTGGGAAGATGACGCCGTCATCCGCGACCGCGAGTCGGGCGTGTTCACCGACCCGGCCAAGGTGCACGAGATCGGCCACAAGGGCAAGAACTTCACGGTTCCCGGCATCCACCTCGCCGAGCCCAGCACCCAGCGCACCCCGGTGATCTACCAGGCCGGCGCCTCGCCCCGTGGCATTGCGTTCGCCGCGGGCAACGCCGAGGCGATCTTCGTCGCATCCTCGACCAAGGCCGGCCTCAAGGCTACGGTCGGCCGCATCCGGGACGCCCTCGAGTCTGCCGGGCGCGACCGCTACTCCGCCAAGATCTACACGCTGCTCACCATCATCACGGATGAGACGCACGAGAAGGCCGTCGCCAAGCACGCCGACTATCTCACCTACGCCAGCGAAGAGGGCGCCCTCGTCTTCATGTCGGGCTGGATGGGCATCGACCTGTCCCAGTACGACCTCGACGAGCCGATCGGCAACGTCAAGAGCAACGCGATCCAGTCGACCGTGGCCAACTTCCAGGAGGCCAACGCAGACGGCTCCGAGTGGAAGGTGCGCGACATCGCCAAGCTCGGCGCGATCGGCGGCCTCGGCCCGTTCATCGTCGGCTCCGGCGAGGAGATCGCAGACCAGCTGCAGGAGTGGGTCGAGGAGACCGACGTCGACGGCTTCAACCTGGCCTACGCCATTACGCCGGGCACCTTCGAGGACGTCGTGAAGTACGTCATCCCCGTGCTGCGCGAGCGCGGCGCCTACCCCGAGTCCTACGCCGAGGGAACGCTCCGCAACAAGCTGCACGGTCGCGGCGACCGACTGCCCGAGGAGCACAAGGGTGCGTCGTTCCGCATCGGCGGCAGCGCATCGACCTCCCCGACGCGGCTGGAGACCTCCGCCGCGGTCTAGTCGCCTCGAGATCGCCCAGAACCGCCCAAACCTTCCGGTTTGGGCGGTTCTTCGCGATCTCGGTGTGGTTCACGGCGTGGGTTCCGCGTCCTGGGCGGCATAGGAGTCGAGGAGTGCCTGCTCCTTCTTCTTGCCGGGCAGGCGCAGCACGATCAGCAGCGCACCCAGGGCGATGACCGCGGCACCCGCCAGATAGGCGAGGTTGGCGCCGTCGAGGAATGAGGTCTTGGCGGCCGCGATGATCTGGGCCGAGTAGGCGGGGTACTGGGTCGCAACCTGGGCGGCCGAGGCGTACGAGGCCTGAAGTGCCTGGGTCACGCTCGCGCTGACGTCGGCCGCGTCGCCCGAGGCACTCAGCTGGCTGGCGAAGGATGCCGCAAAGCCCGCGGCCAGGAGGCTGCCGAATATGGCCTGCATAATGGATCCGCCGAGGTCGCGCTGCAGGTCGGTCGTGCCCGAGGCCATCCCGACCCGGAGTACCGGCACGCTGCTCGTCAGCGATCTCGAGGCCGGTGTCAGGGCCAGGCCCGCGCCGACGCCCACCAGCAGGTAGGCGAGTCCGACGAGGAAGTAGCTGCTGGCAAGTCCCCACGCGAACATCGTGACGAAGCTGGCGAAGACGAATGCATAGCCCAAGAGCATGGTGAAGCGGGAGCCGCGCCGCGAGAGCAGTCGCGCCGAGGCCGGGGCGACACCCATCATTCCCACGGCCGCGGGCACGATGGCCAGGCCGGCCGTGACGGTGTCATAGCCCAGCACGTTCTGCAGGAACTGCTGGCCGATGAACATCGAGCCCATCAGCGAGCCGAATACGATCATGCCCCCGAGCGCGGGTACCCAGAACAGCCGCCTCGCGCCGATCTTGAGGTCGAAGAGCGGCGAGGCGGCGCGCCTCTGCCGCCAGATGAACAGGGACCCCGTGACGAGGGTGACTCCGAGCAGGGTCAGCGCGAGCGGGAGTTTGCCGGGGGCCGGCAGCGTGCTGATCCCGAGAACAAGGGTGGCGATCATGATCAC
>CANFBG010000130.1 GCA_947444785.1 Microbacteriaceae bacterium
CGCGACGACGGAGCCGGTGGAGCCTGCCAACCTCATCGATCTGCTGGGCCTGGTCGGCGTCTCCTAGCCATGCACAGGATCTACAGCACGGCTTTCGCAGATGTCTATCGGCTCTATCTGGCCAAGGTCGAGAGAAAGGGCCACACCGAGGCCGAACTCGACATCGTCATCGCCTGGCTGACCGGGTTCGACGAGGCCGAATTGGCCCAACACCTGGCAGACAACACGAACTTCCGTGACTTCTTCGCCGCAGCACGCCTGAACCCCAACGCTGAACTCATTACGGGAAAAATCTGCGGTGTGCGGATTGAAGAGATCGAGGACCCGCTGATGAGGCAGATTCGCTACCTCGACAAGCTCGTCGGCGAGGTGGCCAACGGCCGAAAGCTCGAAAAGATCCTGCGCACCTGATTCCGGCTTCTTGGACCCCTTCTGGGATTCGCGATAAAGCACCGATAATGCACATTATGTCAAGTAATGTCTCCTTGCCGCCAACTCACTGTTGATTCGTGGCTATCTCTGTGAGTCTGGAAGCATGACCGCACTCGAGAACAAAGCGAATTCCCGGCGGGCTTCCATCGCTGGCGGATGACGCTCCCCCGAACGCCGACCTGTGGGCGAGGCCAGACGAGAGCAGCGCGCACCTCATCGATCTCTACAGGCGAGTGTGGGCGCACTCGGATGCGACGATCGACGAGCTCGACCTGACCGCGCCGGGTATCGTGCCGTGGTGGTCGGAGAAAAGCAAGAACACCACACTCGGTCGAATCCTCATTCATATGATCGCCGAAACCTATCGCCACTCAGGCCATGCCGACATAGTCCGTGAACTCATCGATGGCGAAGCCGGTCTGCTCGCGAACAACTCAAATCTTCCCGAAGGCGACGAGGCCTGGTGGTCTGAGTACCGCGGCGAGGTCGAGGCGGCAGCAATGCGGTTCCGTGAATGAAAAAGCGCAACTCGACCTGAAGTCTTTTCTGCCAGCAGGCTCGTTCAGGATGCCCTAGCTCAGGCGAGTGGCGCGGTCATCTGAATTCGGCGTCCGTAGCGACCCATCCCGAGGAGAATCTCGGCTTCCGCCGCCCGGCGATGGAAATTACTGACGGGTTCGCTCTCGCTGAAGCCACAGGTCTTATAGAACGGCGCGTTCCAGGGAACCTCCGCGAAGGTTCGCAGAGAAATGCGGTCGTGTCCGCGGTCTTTCGCCTCGACAATCGCAGCCTCGACGAGCGCCCGGCCGTGGCCCTGACGCCCGTGCCCGGTCGCGACAGACAGCTGCTCCAGGTGCGCATAGCCATCCGTCTCGAGAACATGCGCGAACCCGACCGCAACCCCGCCAGAACTCGCCGACGCAACCAGGATGAAACCGGGCGACGCCGCCCGCTCCCAGCCCGTCGGAGCCGGATGCCACTCCCCCGGCCCCAGAAATTCGATCAGCAGGGCGTCAGCCTCGTTTTCTATCGACGCGATCCGTTCAAGATCATCCGACGTCGCAGCTCTGATGCACGAGGGCAAGGCAGCGACTACCAGGGCAGGGGGCCGCTGCGGTCCGAGAAAGTTCCCGTCGGGCCGTCCGGGCCGAGCAGGGCGAGCTTCACGATCGCATCCGTGCCCTCCGCAACCGTCTGGGTTCCCCGGTTGCCGTTCAGGTCCGTTGAAGTGAACCCGGGGTCGGCGACGTTGACGCGAATCCCAGGGAACGCCTTCGCGTACTGAACGGCGAGCATCGTGACGGCCGACTTCGACGACGAGTAGGCGATGGACGCCGTCGAGTGGAATTCCATTCGCGACGGATCGGTGACCACGCCGATCGAACCGAGTCCGCTGGCGACGTTGACCATCACCGGATTCGTCGACTTCTGCAAGAGCGGCAGGAACGCGCGGGTCACGCGCACCAGTCCGAACACGTTGACGGCGAACACGTGCTCCAGGTCCTGGGCGGTGACGTCGGCGGGCGGAGTCCACTCCCCCGCGATTCCGGCGTTGTTGATAAGAACGTCGACCCGGCCCTCGAGACGCTCGATCTCGAGCATCGCCGCATCCACAGAGGAATCGCTCGTCACATCCAGCTGGACGAAGCGGCCACCGATAGATTCTGCGGCCGCTCTCCCCCGCGTCTCATCCCGAGATCCCATATAGACGGTGTGCCCCTCGGCGATCAGGCGGCGGGCGGTCTCGTGGCCGAGCCCCTTGTTGGCTCCGGTAATCAGCGTGATAGTCATCCCTAACGGTAACTCTTGACCGTGGCCTTCGCTCCGCTCTCGAAGAGGCCGTTCAACGCCCGCAGGTACGCCGTGGTGAAGCGCTCGCTCTCGACGAGGTCTCCGAAGAGTCGCTCGTTTCGGATGAACGCGAGCGGGTCCGCCCGCTGGGTGAGAGCGATTGCCACCAGTTCGTCGCGAAGCGGGTCTACGACCGTGATCGGCTCGCCCTGCTCATCCACTCCCTCGGCGTAGCGCGCCCAGCTGGCGACGATCGCGGCCGAGCAGTCGATCTCTCCCCCGCTGGCCAGCTGATCGCGGATTACCGGCACCAGCCACTTCGGGATGCGGTCGCTCGACTCCGCGCACAGGCGCGCGAGGGTGTCCTTGACCTCCGGGTTCGCGAAGCGCTCGATCAGCATCGCCTTGTACCCGGCGAGGTCGATACCCGGCAACGGGCGCAGCGTCGGCGTCGCCTCCCGGTCCATGTAGCGCATCAGGAAACTGACGAGGTCGGGGTCCTGCATAGCCTCGTGTGCATAGCGGTAGCCGGACAAATAGCCGAAGTAGCACATGCCCTGGTGGCTCGCATTCAAGAGCCTGAGCTTCATGAACTCGTAGGGCTCGACGTCCTGCACGAACTGCACATCGGCGTTCTCCAGCGGCGGGCGGCCGAGAGGGAAGTCATCTTCCACGACCCACTGGAAGAACGGCTCGCAGACGACCGGCCACGCATCCGTCAGCCCGGTCAATGCGGCGGCCTCCTCGATGTCGGCCGCCGAGGTGACGGGGGTGATCCGGTCGACCATCGAATTGGGGAAGTGCACGTTGGCTTCTATCCAGGCGCCGAGAACCGCATCCTTCAGCAGTGCGTAGGCCACGAACATCCGCTTCGCCACCTCGCCGTTGCCCTGAATGTTGTCGCATGACTGCACCGTGAACGGCGCGATTCCCCGGTCGCGGCGCAGGCGGAGTGCCTCGGCGACGAAGCCGAATGAGGTCGAGGGCACGGCGCCATCCACCAGGTCTGCGACAACACCGGCAGCCGACACATCGAACTCCCCCGTCGCGCGATCCATGTTGTAGCCGCCCTCGGTGATCGTCAACGAGACGATTCGAATCTCGGGGCTTGCCATCTTCTCGATGACGGCTTCCGGCGCATCCGGCGCGAAGAGATACTCGATCATGCTGCCCACGACGGATGCCTCGCGGTGGCCGTCCGGGTGCTTCACGACCACGGTATACAGGCAGTCCTGCGCCACGAGCGCGTCGCGCATGCGGCTGTCACCGGCGAGCAGGCCAACCCCGCAGATCGCCCAGTCCAAGGCCTGTCCGGCGTTCATCAGTCGGTCTAGCGCCACCGCTTGGTGGGCACGGTGGAACCCGCCGACGCCGATATGCACGATGCCGGCTGTAAGCGTTGACCGATCGTATTCCGGTCGCTGGATCCCCGGCGCAAGCAGGGCGAGAGTGCTGTTTTTGAGCCTGGCCGTCACGGTGTCCGTTTCTGGTGTGTTGGGAGTCATTTCTACTTCACCGCGCCCATCGCGAGCCCGCGAACGAGCTGCTTCTGAGCCACCCAGCCGGCGATGACCACTGGAAGCACCGCGACCGTGGACGCCGCACTCAGCACCGCGAGGAACTGGCCGCGGCCGTCGACGAAGCTCGCCAGGAACGGCGGCGTCGTGCGGGCGGTGAACGTCGTCAGCAGCGTCGCCAGGAAGTATTCGTTCCAGGCGAAGATGAAGCAGATCAGCGCCACGGCGGCGATGCCGGGCATCAGAATAGGCAGCACGACCTTCGTTAGCTCGGTGCGCAGGTTCGCCCCGTCGATCTGGGCGGCCTCGACGATCTCCATCGGCACCTCGTTGAAGAACGACCGCATCATCCAGACCGCGATGGGCAGGTTGATGGCCGTGTAGAGCAGGCTCAGCGCGGTGATGTTGTCGAGCGCGCCGAGCGACTTCAGGATGAAGAACACCGGCAGGATCGATGCAGCGGCAGGCAGGAACCGGGTGGAGATGAAGAAGAACAGCACATCCTGCACCTTTTTGATCGGCCGGATACTCAGGCCGTACGCACACGGGATGGCCAGCAGCAGCACGATCAGGGTCGAGCCGAGGCTCGCCGAGAGCGAGTTCAGCAGGTAGCTGCCCATGCCGCGGTCGAACACGATCGCATACTGGTCGAAGTTGAGGTCGACGAGGAACTTCGGCGGGATGGACGCCGCGTCGCCCTCGGACTTGAGGCTGGTGAAGACCATCCAGCCGATCGGGAAGAAGAACAGCAGCACGAGCACCCAGGTGGCCGCCGTGATGATGGAACCCTTGATCTTTGGCATTAGCGGTCTCCCCCGTTGATGAACACCTTGAACAGCGTGCGAAGTGCGATGGATGCGACGGCGATGGTGATGATGACCGTGACCACGCCGAAGGCGGCCGCCTGGCCGACGTCGAGGCCGATGAAGGCCCGCTCGTACAACAGGTACGACAGGGTCTTCGTGCCGCCGGTGCCCTTGGTCATGATGGCGATGGGGTCGAACGCCTGCAGCATCATGATCGTGCCGAGCAGGGTCGAGATCTCGATGTACTGGCGAAGGTGCGGCAGGGTCATCCATTGGAACGTGCGCCACGGGCCTGCACCGTCGACGGATGCGGCCTCGAGCACCTCGCGGCTCTGGCTCTGCAACCCGGCCAGGAGGATGAGCATCATGAACGGCGTGTACTGCCACGTGAGCAGGATGACGATGGTCACGACGGGCAGGTCGGTATTCCACGCCACGGAGGGCAGGCCTAGGGCGTTCAGTGCCCAGTTGACCATGCCGACGTTGACATCGAGCATGCTCCACTTCCAGAGCAGGGCGGCGGCGGCGGGCATGATCAGGAAGGGCGTGATCATCAGCGTGCGGGCGAGCCCGCGGCCCATGAACTTGCGATCGAGCAGCACCGCGAAGAACAGGCCGAGCAACAGGGAGAGCACGACCGAGGAACCGGTGATAACGACCGTCGACATGAGCGACGGCAGAAAGTCGGGGCCGGTGAACACGACGGCGTAGTTCTCGAACCAGTTGAACTTGATCTCGCTGGGGCGCAGCTGGTTCCACTGCAGCATGGAGAAGACGATGGTGACGAGGAACGGAACCTGGGTCAACACGAGGGAGAAGATCAGCGCCGGCATGACGAGCGCGCGGGCCTGCCTGCCCTTCTTCTTCAACGCGAGTCGGGTCGCGGTTCCCGATTCTTCACCGGGCGGGACGGGTGTCCGTTGCCGAACCGGGGCAATGCTTGCGGTGGTCATGATGGCTTTCCTTCTGCTACATGCGGATTCACTGCGAGAGCCCGGGGGCACCCGGCCACCTGAGTGGCCGGGAACCCCCGGGATGAAGCGGGAGAGAAGCTACTTCTTCTGCTTGTCTCCGGCCGCCTGGGCGATGACCTGCCCCTTGGCGAGTGCTTCCTCGACCGTTGTCCGACCCGCGATGGCGTCGGCGACGAGCTGGGCTACCTGGTTTCCGACGTCCTGGAACTCGGGGATCGTGACGTACTGGATACCGACCCACGGCTGCGGGTTCAGGCCGGGCTGCACGGGGTTCACGGCGTTCATGACCTCGAGGGTGATCGGCGCGAAGGCTGCAGCGGCGGTCTTGTACTCGGGGATCGAGTAGGTCGACGTGCGTGCTCCCGGGGGAACGCGGGTCCAGCCGAGGGTTGTGCCGACCAACTGCTGGTATTCCTTGCTCGTGGCCCACTTGGCGAACTTGACCGCGGCATCCGCGTGCTTGCTCGTTGCGGGAACCGCGAGGTTCCAGGACCACAGCCAGCCACTCTCCTTGGTCTTGTAGACGGGGGCGTGAACGTAGCCCATCTTGCCGGCGACCTTGGAGGTCGTCGGGTCTTCAAGGATGGATGCGGCTACCGACGCGTCGTACCACATCGCGACCTTGCCGGCGCTGAGCTGGTTGAGGCACTCGGTGAAGCTGTTGGAAACCGGGTCCTTCTCGCCGGCACTCTTCAGCAGGTCGACGTAGAAGTTGACTCCCTCGGTGAATGCCGGTGAGTTGACCTGGGCGTTCCAGTTGTTGTCGTACCAGGCGCCACCGAAGGTCTGAACGACCGTGGTGAGGGGTGCGAACAGGTCGCCCCAGCCCGGCTTGCCGCGCAGGCAGATGCCGGCGTGGTCCGGGGTGTTCAAGGTCTTCGCCGCTGCGGCGACTTCCTGCCACGTCGGGTTGTTCGACATGGTGAGGCCCGCGGCGGCGAACATCTCCTTGTTGTACATCAGGATGGACGACTCGCCGTAGAAGGGAACCGCGTACTGCTTGCCGTCGACCGAGAGAGCGGTCTTCACGGGCGGCAGGATGTCTCCGACGTCGTAGGCCGCGTCGCTGGTCAGCGCCGGGGTCAGGTCGGTCAGCCAGCCCTGGGCGCCCCACTGCGGAACCTCGTAGGCGCCGACGGTGACCACGTCGTACTGGCCCGCACCGGATGCGACGTCAGCGGTGACGGCAGCGCGCAGGTCCCCCTCCTCCATCTGCACGAAGTTGACCTTGATGCCCGGGTTCTCCTTCTCGAAGGTCCCCTTCAGCGACTCCATGTCCTTCATCTGCGGGTTGTTCACCGTCGCGAGCGTCAGCGTGACGTCCTGCCCGGCGGCTCCCGCGCCGGCACCGGCTCCCGAGCAACCGCTCAGGAGGACGGCGGTGATCGCCAGTCCTGCCCCCATAACGAGGGCGCGTTTCTTCACAAGCATTGGAACTCCTTTGTTTTGCCTACTGTGGTCGTGCGGCAGAAAGACAGGCCTCAATACGCCCCGATGAGCGGGCTGTCAGTGCACTGTGATGAAACTATTTGCGATCGACAGGCGACACCAGACCGCCTGGAACACACTTCTGATACTTTCTTGCCCCACTCTCGGGGGACGTAGGGTAGAGGGTCAATCCAGGCGGATCAGGGCTCACGAAGGCAAGAATGAACATGGCACCAATGACCAGCACATCCGAGGCTCACGCCCGTCGCTTCATCGAGCGTCCCGCCACGCGAGAGGTGATCGGGCACCGGGCCAACGAGTCGTTTCGCTGGATCGAGCACGATTATCCGAGCGAGATCGCCCGCTGGAACTTCCATCC
>CANFBG010000131.1 GCA_947444785.1 Microbacteriaceae bacterium
CGCCCGCGTGATGAGCCCGATCCTGCCCGTATCCCGCCGAAGCGCGGAGGTCCAGGACGGCCACCAGGATTCAGAGCCCGGGGAGCAGGAGCCTGCCGAGGCGGCTGAGACCGAGGAGCCTGCAGAGCCAGAGCCAGAGCCCGAGGAGCCTGCAGAGCCAGAGCCAGAGCCAGAGCCCGAGCCCGAAGAAGAGGTGATCCGGGACGAGACGGAACCTGTCGAGCAGCCTTCGATGTCTGAGCCGGACGGCCTGCCTGCTGCCCCTGTTGCCTCTGCCGATGAGGCGCCGGTAGCCGAGACCGATCCCGAGGATTACGACCCGGATGCGGAAACCATCCTCAGGGTTCCGTCAGCCGTCGGGACGACCGAAACGCCGAACAGCGAAGGAGAGACCCGTGGTATCTAAGCGCGGAGTCGCCATCGCCGGAGCCCGCGTGGCCGCCGGACTTGTACTCGTGGGCGCCATCGCCGCCGTCATCGCGGCCGCTGTCCTCGTGCCGATCCCCAGTGTCGTGGCAAGCGCCGCGACGGTCGCGGTGGCACCGGCACCCCAGGCGCAGTATCGAGTGTGCCCGGGGCCGATCCTGGAGTACTCCCAAGCGTCCGGCCAGCCCAGCCCGGTGACCTCTGCCGTTGGCGACGCCGGAATCACCAGCGCCGTCCGCGAGGCGGCGGGGGGATCATCCGGAACTGCCGTGACCACGAACCCCCTGGCCGCACCCGACAACTCCAGCGCTCTCTCGGGCAACGCCCCTCAGGTGCTTGCCGCCACGGATGCCTCGAGCGGAGCACTGCTGGCCGCGAGCCAGTCTGCGGTGGCCGGGGCGAACGATCTCCGCGGCTTCGCGGCTACGGCATGTGGCGAGGCGACGGCCGACAGCTGGCTGGTGGGCGGCGCAACGACGGTCGGCCGCACGAGCCTCATCCTGCTGTCCAATCCCACGGCGGTCGCCGCCAACGTCAGGCTCTCCGTCTACGCCGAGAACGGTGTGGTCGATGCACCCGGGGCCTCGGCGATCCTCGTCCCCGCGCAGTCGCAGAAGGTCGTCTCGCTGGCGGGACTCGCCCCCAACGTGTCCTCTCCCGTCGTTCATGTCGAATCGACCGGGGGCGCTGTTCTCGCGTCGGTTCAGCAGGGAATCATCCGCGGGCTCGAGACGGGCGGGGTCGAACTCGTTGGCGCGTCAGCCGCACCGTCGCAGGCCGCGATCATGACCGGGGTCAGCATCGCCGGTACATCGGCGATCGCCGAGCGACTGCCGACCGACGGCAACGGCGATATGCAGGCGGCGCTGAGGGTCTTCGTTCCCGGCACGGCCGATGCGAGCCTCACGGTGACAGCGACGTCGGAGCAGGCCAACGTCCAGAGCGTCACCTTCAACCTGACGGCGGCTGCCGGACGGGTCACCGAGTTGCCCCTGCGCGACCTGGGGGATGGCACCTACACCCTGAGCGTCGATTCCACTGTGCCGGTCGTCACCGCTGCGCGCACCTCGGTGATCGAGGCCGGCGCACTCGACTTCGCCTGGTACCAGTCGGCGCTGCCGCAGCCGGTTGACTTCGTGGCTCCCGTGGCGATGGGCCCCAACCCGCGACTGCATCTGAACAATCCCGGGCCTGTCGCCGTCACGGTTGTCCTGACGCCGACGACGGGAGCGAAACTGACGGTCAAGGTGCCAGCGCGCGCCACGGTCGCCGTCGTCGTTGCCGGCGGGTCCACCTACGCGGCGGCCGCGAGCGGCGCGCTGGTCGCATCCGTCGGCTTCGCCGGGGGCGGTCAGCTCTCGGCGTACAGCCTCGTCGCACCGAACGCGCTCGAGGCGCCGATTGTCGTCTACCCCTAGGTGAGCGGCGCCCGGCCGGGAGGGGGTGACGGCCTAGAAGGGCCGGAAACCGTCCGGGGCCAGGTCCCAGGGGTCTTTTCCGAGGAACTCGGCGACCGCGCGGAACACGCAGCTCTCAATGAGCATCCGTCGGTGGGTGTCATCGTTGATGTGCAGGTGTGACAGGCGCTCGATCGGCACGCGGTACAGAATGATGCGGTTGCCGTCGATGCGCCAGCGCTCGACCTTGTCGGGGGTCGTTCCCGGTCGGCCATTGGCCGCATAGGGCAGGGCGCCGATCTCGAAACTCACGTCGGCCAGCTCGGTCGACCACACACCGCGGATGTACTCCGCCGTCGAGGCGACAGTCATGTCGAAGAAGTCGATTCGGGTATTCAGCAACGGCAGGTGCGGCCCGGTCACAGGGGAGCGCAGTCCCCGGCCGTGACGATTGTGCCGTGAGCCTCGCGCCGCAGACGGAGTTGCGCGTCGTGATCGTGGCATGGGGGAAAGTCTATTCCGGTGTGCGGCGCGAGGCGACCGGTGGATTCGAATACGCTTGCATTGATGAAGAAGCGGCAGTGTTCCCGGGTTGCGTGCTCGGCCGAGGCGGTGTCGACGCTGACCTATGACTACGCGGATTCGCTCGCGGTAATCGGGCCGTTGAGCTTCGTTGTCGAGCCGCACGGCTATGACCTCTGCAGCCGTCACTCCACGTCGTTGTCCGTCCCGAAAGGGTGGCTGATCATGCGGCACACCCCCCACGACTTTGACGGATCGCCTGCGTAAACTAGGCGCATGACAATTGCCTCTGCTGTTTCGGTGACCACTCTGCCGTTCAAGGTCGCCGACCTGTCCCTCGCTGCCGCCGGGCGTCATCAGATCCGCCTCGCCGAGAATGAGATGCCGGGCCTGATGGCCCTTCGACGTGAGTTCGCCGACTCCCAGCCCCTGGCCGGCGCCCGCATCATGGGCTCGCTGCACATGACGGTGCAGACCGCCGTGCTGATCGAGACCCTCATCGACCTGGGTGCGAGCGTTCGCTGGGTCAGCTGCAACATCTTCTCGACCCAGGACGATGCTGCCGCGGCCGTCGTCGTCGGCCGCACCGGCAGTGTCGATACACCCGAGGGCGTGCCGGTCTTCGCCTGGAAGGGCGAGAGCCTGAAGGAGTACTGGTGGTGCACCGAGCGCGCGTTCGACTGGTCTGCCGAGGCGCGTGACGCCGGAGCATCCTGGACGGGGCCCAACATGATCCTCGACGATGGCGGCGACGCCACGATGCTCGTGCACAAGGGCCGCGAGTTCGAGCTCGCCGGTGCCGTGCCGGAGACGACCGACACCGACAGCGTCGAGTACGGCGTGGTGCTCGATCTCCTGCGCTCCTCACTGGCGTCGTCCACCGATCGCTGGACCACGATTGCAGCAGACGTCCTCGGCGTCTCAGAGGAGACGACCACGGGCGTGCACCGCCTCTACGAACTGGCCGCCGCGGGCGAGCTGCTCTTTCCGGCCATCAACGTCAACGACTCGGTCACCAAGAGCAAGTTCGACAACAAGTACGGCATCCGCCACTCACTGCCGGATGGCCTGAACCGCGCGACCGACGTTCTCATCGGCGGCAAGGTCGCATTCGTGGCCGGCTACGGCGACGTCGGAAAGGGTGCCGCCGAGGCGCTCCGCGGCCAGGGCGCCCGAGTGATCGTCAGCGAGATCGACCCCATCTGCGCACTGCAGGCCGCGATGGACGGCTACCAGGTCGCCCGCATCGAGACCGTCATCGACCAGGTCGACATCTTCGTCACGGGTACCGGCAACGCGAACGTCATCACGCTGTCCAACATCCTCGGCATGAAGCACCTGGCGATCATCGCCAACGTCGGCCACTTCGACAACGAGATCGACATGGCCTCGCTTGAGAAGCTCCCGGGCGCGGTCAAGGTCGAAATCAAGCCGCAGGTCGACGAGTGGCGCCTGCCGAACGGCACGAGCGTGCTGGTGCTGTCGGAGGGCCGCCTGATGAACCTCGGAAACGCCACCGGGCACCCCAGCTTCGTGATGAGCAACTCGTTCGCCAACCAGGTGCTCGCGCAGATCGAGCTCTACGTCGACACGAAGAACTATCCCGTCGGTGTCTACGTGTTGCCGAAGCATCTCGACGAGAAGGTCGCGCGCCTGCACCTCGATGCCCTCGGAGTCGAGCTCACCGTGCTCACGCCCGAGCAGGCCTCCTACATCGGCGTACCGGTCGCCGGCCCCTACAAGGGAGACGCATACCGCTACTGACACCGTCCGTTTTCAGGCAATAGCCGCGCGCAACCGCCTAGGGCGGTTGGCGGCGGCTATTGCCTGAAAACGGAGTCGTCCGACTGTGCAGGGGGGTTCTCAGTGATTTCCAGTAACCTTTGCGCATGGACGCTCGCATTCTGGTTGTCGACGATGACCCAGCCCTCGCGGAGATGATCGGCATTGTTCTCCGGGCCGAGGGCTTCGAGACTGTTTTCTGCGCAGACGGCTCCGAGGCCATCGGGGTGTTTCGCGAGACCAAGCCCGACCTCGTGCTGCTCGACCTCATGCTGCCCGGAATCGACGGCATCGAGGTCTGCCGGCAGATCCGCCTCGACTCGGGTGTGCCCGTCATCATGCTCACGGCCAAGGCCGACACAACCGATGTCGTGAAGGGCCTCGAGGCCGGTGGTGACGACTACGTCGTGAAGCCGTTCAATCCCAAGGAGCTGGTCGCGCGCATCCGAACCCGCCTGCGCCCCGCGTCGACCAATTCCAGCGGAATCGTCCAGGTGGGCGACCTGCAATTGGACATCGCCGGCCACGAGGTGCGCCGCGACGGAGAGCGGATCAGCCTGACGCCCCTGGAGTTCGACCTCCTTCAGGCCCTGGCGGCGAAGCCCGAGCAGGTCTTCACCCGCGAGATGCTGCTGGAGCAGGTCTGGGGCTACCACTACAAGGCAGACACCCGCCTCGTGAATGTGCACGTACAGCGCCTTCGCGCGAAGATCGAAGAAGACCCGGACAACCCCCGGATCGTGATGACCGTTCGCGGCGTCGGCTACCGGGCAGGGCAGGTCAACCAGTAGCCGATGGCGGAGCTGTACTCGTCGCGTTCCCAGGCTCAGGGCCTCCCGGCAGCGCCAGCGGCAAAGAGGCGACAGAGCAGGCTGGGTCCGATCGTGCTGTCACAGTGGCGAACGTGGCCCAGGCGCATCGCCCGGGGCTGGCGCAAGTCCCTGCAGTTTCGAACCATCGTCATCACCGTTGCCCTCTCGGCGGTCGCGCTGGCCGGAACCGGCGCCTTCGTCTCGTTCAGCATCAGCAACGACCTCTTCCAGTCGAGGCTCACCCAGGTGCTGATCGAGTCCAAGCGCGCAGCCGCTGCGGCGCAGCAGATCTTCGACTCCTCGGATGTGACAGGTCAGGCCTCGACGGTCTCGGTGCAGAACTCGGCCCGCACCGCCATTCAGGCCTCGACGTCGAGCCGACTGGTGGCGCTCTACCTGACCCCCGGCTCGCCCCAGGGCAGCGTGACGGTGCTGCCGTTCACGAGTGCTGAGCTGCTCGACGTCATCACCCCCCAGCTTCGAGCCAGTGTCTCCAACGGCGACGGCTCCCAGCCCCAGTTCTGGCAGTCCGTCGCGCTCGCCAACCCGGCCGGGGGAACCGTGCCCGGCATCGTCGTCGGTTCCCCGCTGACGATCGCGGGCGCCGGCGACTTCGAGCTCTACCTGGGCTACGACCTGACCGAGGCCGACCAGACTCTCACCTTCGTTCAGCAGATCCTTTGGATTGCGGGCACCCTGCTGATGTTGCTCGTCGGCCTCGTCGCCTGGATCGTGGTGCGCCTCGTCGTGGAGCCGCTGCGGGTGGCGGCGGAGACGAGCGAGAAACTCGCCGCGGGGGAGCTCGAGGTGCGTATCCCGGAGAAGGGCGATGACGTGATCACGACCCTTGCCCGCAGCTTCAACGGCATGGCCGACAGCATGCAGGCCCAGATCACGCAACTGGCCGATCTCAGCCGGGTGCAGCAGCGCTTCGTCTCGGATGTCTCGCACGAGCTTCGAACGCCCCTCACGACAATCCGGCTGGCCGGCGACATGCTGTACGACCAGCGGGAGAGCTTCCCGCCCGCCACCGGCCGCACCGCCGAACTCCTGCACACGCAGACGCAGCGCTTCGAGTCCCTGCTGTCCGACCTCCTGGAGATCAGCCGGTTCGACGCGGGGGGTGCCGAGCTCGAGACCGAGCCGACGAACCTCGTGCGCCTCGCCGAGGACTCGATCGAGCAGATGAACTCATTGGCCGAGAAGTCCGGCTCGAAAATCAGCCTGACCGCGCCCGGTGGCTACTTCGAGGCGGATATCGACGCCCGCAGGATCCGTCGCATCGTGACCAACCTGCTCGGAAACGCGATCGAGCATGGCGAGGGCCGGCCGATCGTGGTCTCTGTCGACAGCACTGCCACCGCCGTTGCCCTCGCCGTCAGGGACTCCGGCATCGGCATGACGGCCGACGACTCCCAGCGCGTCTTCGACCGGTTCTGGCGCGCGGATCCGTCCAGAAAGCGCACGATCGGCGGCACGGGGCTCGGGCTCGCCATCTCGCTTGAGGACGCCGTGCTGCACGGCGGGGACCTCGAGGTCTGGTCCGAGCCGGGGGCAGGATCCTGTTTCCGCCTCACCCTGCCGCGCACCGCGGGCGTCCTGCCGGGACCCTCGCCCATTCCCCTTCCGCCAGAGGAGCCCGAGAATGGCGCCTAGCATGTCAGTCCGGCGGGCCCGTCGCGGTCGGGTCCTCGTCAGATCTCTCGTCACCGCGACGGCGATATCCCTGGGCATCCTGTTGGCCGGCTGCGTCGGCATCCCGCAGTCCGGCCCCGTTCAGCAGGGCAACGGCACGGCCGCGAATGACGAGATCGATGTCATCTTCCAGCCGGCCAAGCCGGTTGCCGGGGCGTCGCAGTCCGAGATCCTCACGGGGTTCATCCGGGCGGCCTTGAACCCGCAGAAGGACTACGAGGTTGCGCGCGAGTTCCTCAGCACGAGCTTCTCTCCATCGTGGCATCCGGATGCGGGAGTCACCATCGACTCGGGGACCAGGGCGCAGGCCGTCGTGTCTCCGGTCGCCCTGAGCCTGACGATCTCCCCGGAGGCCGACGTCGACGGATCCGGTGCGTACGGCCGGGTGCCGTCGAACGCCCCGGTCGCCCTGCCGTTCACCTTCGTCCAGGAAGACGGCCAGTGGCGCATCAACACCGCTCCCGACGGCATCATCATGTCGAGCTCTGAATTCGACGAGGTCTTCCGGTCCTACGCGCTGTACTTCTTTGATCCGAGCTTCGTTCATCTGGTTCCCGATCAGCGATTCTTCCCGCGGGTCTC
>CANFBG010000132.1 GCA_947444785.1 Microbacteriaceae bacterium
CGAGAGCGTCGGCAGGAAGCCGGGGGCGGGAACGATGAAGCCGCCCTCGCCCTGGATGGGCTCGATGATGATGGCGGCGACCTGGTCTGCGCCGAGCTGCTTCTCGATGGCCAGGATCGCGCGGTTCGCCGCGGCGACACCCGAGAGTCCGGCCTCGTCTCGGTAGGGGTAGGACATGGGCATGCGGTAGATCTCGGGCGCGAAGGGCCCGAAGTTGGTCTTGTAGGGCATGGCCTTGGCGGTCAGCGCCATGGTCAGGTTCGTGCGGCCGTGATACGCGTGGTCGAAGGCGACGATCGCATCCCGGCCGGTGGCGAGACGGGCGACCTTGATGGCGTTCTCGACGGCCTCGGCGCCGGAGTTGAACAGGGCGCTTCGCTTCTCGTGGGTGCCGGGAGTCAGCTCGGCGAGCAGTTCGCAGACCTCGACGTAGCCCTCGTAGGGTGTGATCGTGAAGCAGGTGTGGGCGAAGTGGCCGGCCTGTTCGATGACGGCGGCGGCGACCGCGGGGTTCGAGGCGCCGACGCTGGTCACGGCGATTCCCGCGCCGAGGTCGATGAAGGAGTTGCCGTCGATGTCCTTCACGATTCCCCCGTCGGCGTCGGCGGCGTAGAAGGAGGCCATCGACGAGACGCCCTTGGACACGACGGCGTTGCGGCGGGCGCTGAGCGCCTGGGACTTCGGGCCGGGGATGGCGGTGACGAGCTCACGCTGCTGGGTGAGGCGATAGGTCGGTGCGGTCATGCTGCGGTCCTCTTCTTTGAGCTCGTCGAGCGGATATTCAGGGTAAAGATTCTATTCCAGATGTTATCAGTCGAGGGGGCTGGATTCGCTAGGGACGGGAACCCAGTTCTGCTTGACGCGGCGGGTCAGTCCGAAGCGGCTGAGCTCTGCCTTCTCGGCCGCTATCGACAGGATGCCCGTTCCCACGCGGCGCGCATCCGCGTCGGAATCGCCCGTGAAGCGGATGGTGATGCGGGCGACGCCTGCGACGACCGCGATGCTCGAGTCTTCGACGACGGCAAGCGCGCGGGTGGCGTCGGCGATCTCGGGCAGCAGGGTGGCCGGATTGGTCCCGGGTCGGATCAGCCCGACCGTGGCGGTGAAGCGGTACGAGGGCATGGGGACCAGTCTCGCAGGCGTGCCTCATGATTAGACCTATGAGTTTCGAGCCGATCTTCGCGAGGGTCGACCGGATAGCCGGCGGCCGTCACGCAGGCCACGTGATCCCCGATTCGTCCCGGGTGCACCCGAAGACGCGGCGGGCATTCACCGCGATCGGCTGGCTGCTCGTGCTCGAAACGATCATCGGGCTCGCCGCGGTCGTCGTCGCCGTGGTGATCGCCTCCACCGGCGCCGCGCTGCCCTGGTCGGTGTGGATGCGCAGCGTCGTGGTGCTCGGCATGACCGCGACGCTCTTCTACTTCTCCTGGCGTGCGCAGAAGGGCTTCTACTGGGCCTACTCCCGCCTCCGGCTGTTCAGCAAGATCTTCCCGGTGATCACGCTGGTGCTCGCCGCGATCCCCAATCTCTACCCGTTCTGGATGGTCACCGAGCAGATCATCTTCAGCCTGGTCCTGATCGGCGTGGCCGACTACCTCGACTCCGATCACATGCGGGCAAGCTTCCCCAGGCCGACGGCATCGGTGAAGCCGGGCGCGGTGCAGCGCCCGTAACGACACAGGCGACTAGCGTGTCATCTCATGAGAGTCGAACAGAGTCCCGGCCTGCCCCGCAGCACCCCCGAGGCGGAGGGGGTTGGATCCGCCGCGATTCTCAACTTCGTCGAGAAGCTGGGAACCGAGCTCGGCACACCCCACAGCATGATGCTGCTGGTGCACGGCCGGGTCATCGCCGAGGGGTGGTGGAAGCCGTTCGCCCCTGAGGCCCAGCACATGCTCTTCTCCGTGAGCAAGAGCTTCACCTCCGCCGCAATCGGACTCCTGATCGGCGAGGGCCTCATCGCCCTCGACTCGCGGGTCATCGAGCTGCTGGCCGCGGATGCGCCGGCCGTCATCTCCGACAACCTCGCGGCCATGACGGTGCGAGACCTGCTGACGATGACCTCGGGTCACGGATCCGACACCCTCGAGGCGATCGATCGCGCGACGCGGGCCGGCGATGGCAACTGGGCGCGCGCGATCCTGGCGGAGCCGATCGTCTCCGTGCCCGGCAGCACCTTCGTCTACAACAGCGGCGCGACGTACCTGCTCTCCGCGATCCTCACCGGGATCACCGGCCAGCGCGTGCTCGACTATCTCACCCCTCGACTCTTTGCGCCGCTGGCAATTCAGGACGCGACGTGGGAGCAGTGCCCGCGCGGCATCGACGCGGGCGGCTGGGGGCTCGCGCTCACGAGTGAGCAGATCGCGGCCTTCGGCCAGTTGCTGCTTCAGCGCGGGCTCTGGCGCGGCGAGCAGATTCTGTCCGCCGACTGGGTCGATGAGGCCACGTCATTCCAGGTTCCGAACGGAGATGCCCTTCTGCGGAACGAGGAGGGCCTCGTGACCGACGGCAGCCAGGGCTATGGCTACCAGTTCTGGCGCTGCCAGGCTCCGGGCGCCTATCGGGCCGACGGCGCATTCGGCCAGATGTGCATCGTGCTGCCCGAGCAGGATGCGGTGCTGGTCGTCACCAATGGGATCGAGTCCGGCCAGAGCGTCCTCGACCTGGTCTGGGAGCACCTGCTGCCCGCGCTGCCGCGGGAGGGCGCAGCCCTGCCCATCGGCGGCATTCACGACGACGCCGCCGAACTTCGCACCGCGCTCGCGGGGCTCGAGCTGCCGCATCCGGTGGGCACGGCATTCTCCGTTGTCGCGGGCCGCGTCTCGGGCCAGCGCTACACGCTCGAGGCGAACGACCTCGGCCTCGAGGCCGTGACCCTCTCGTTCGGCACGGGCCGGGCCGGGGCCGCCCTGCTCACCCTGAACTTCGCCGGCGTCGATTTCGCGCTCGAATGCGGCTCCGGCGAATGGATCGAGTCGCGGCTGCCGTTCCTGGCCAAGGGCATCATCATGACGAGCCAGACGCCGACGCATCCCGTCGCCCTGGCCGGTGCCTGGGTCGACGCGCTGACGTTCCTGGCCACGATCCACTACCCGGAGACCCCCTTCGCGCTCACGCTCTCGATGAGGTTTGCGACCGAGGGTCCGGCCGAGGGATCCGTCGTGGTGCGCCTCAGCCAGAGCGTGTCGTTCGGCTCCAAGGCCCTCCTCGCGGCCACGGGCCTTACGGCCTGACGCCGGGCGGCCGGCGCGGCCTAAACTTGAGCGCAGGCACGTGCGCGATGCGAGTTCGCGCCTTGGAATGAGGGCCCAAAATGCAACCCGGACAGCAGCCACCGCAGGAAGAAGCCAAGACCGCGCTCGAGACGTACGGGGTGAATCTCACCGAGATCGCCGCCAGCGGAAAGCTCGACCCGGTCATCGGCCGTGATGCCGAGATCCGCCGGATCAGCCAGGTGCTGACCCGGCGCACCAAGAACAACCCCGTGCTGATCGGCGAGCCCGGCGTCGGCAAGACCGCCGTCGTGGAGGGCCTCGCCCAGCGCATCGTCGCGGGAGACGTGGCCGACTCCCTCAAGGGCAAGCAGATCATCTCGCTCGACCTCGCCGCCCTTGTCGCCGGGGCCAAGTACCGGGGCGAGTTCGAGGAGCGGCTGAAGGCCGTCCTGAAGGAGATCAACGAGGCCCAGGGCCAGATCATCACCTTCATCGACGAGCTCCACACAGTCATGGGCGCCGGAGCCGGGGAGGGCAGCGTCGCCGCCTCCAACATGCTGAAGCCGATGCTGGCCCGCGGCGAGCTGCGGCTGATCGGCGCCACCACCCTGAACGAGTACCGCGAATTCATCGAGAAGGATGCCGCGATGGAACGCCGCTTCCAGCAGGTGTTCGTCGGCGAGCCCAGTGTCGAGGACACCATCGCCATCCTGCGCGGGCTCAAGGAGAGGTACGAGGCCCACCACAAGGTGTCGATCGCGGACTCGGCGCTCGTGGCGGCATCCGCCCTGAGCCACCGCTACATTCCCGGCCGCCAGCTGCCCGACAAGGCCATCGACCTGATCGACGAGGCCGCGTCGCGCCTGCGCATGGAGATCGACTCGGCCCCCGTCGAGATCGATGAGTTGCGCCGCAGCGTCGACCGGCTGAAGCTCGAGGAGCTCGCGCTGAAGAAGGAGAAGGACGAGGCCTCCAAGGCCCGCCTGGCAAAACTTCGCGAGGACCTTGCCGTGCGCAGCACCCAATTGGCCGAGCTGCAGGAGCGCTGGGACCGCGAGCGGGCCTCGCTGAACCGGGTGGGCTCGCTGAAGGAGAAGCTCGACGCCGCGCGCATCCGCAGTGATCGCGCCCAGCGTGAGGGCAACCTCGAGGCAGCCTCGCGCCTGCTCTACGGCGAGATCCCCGTGCTCGAGCGCGAGCTCAAGGAGGCCGAGGCCGAGGAGCAGGACGGCCCGCGCATGGTGAACGACCAGGTCACGGCCGAAGATATCGCCGCGGTGATCGCCGCCTGGACCGGAATCCCGGTCGCCCGCCTCACCCAGGGTGAGACCGAGCGCCTGCTGTCGCTGGAGAAGGAGCTCGGCAAGCGGCTGATCGGCCAGAAGAAGGCCGTGAGGAGTGTGGCCGAGGCCATCCGTCGCACCCGGGCCGGCATCGCCGACCCCGACCGGCCCACCGGCTCGTTCCTCTTCCTGGGCCCCACCGGCGTCGGCAAGACCGAGCTCGCCAAGGCGCTCGCGGACTTTCTCTTCGACGACGAGAAGGCGCTCGTGCGCATCGACATGTCGGAGTACGGCGAGAAGCACACCGTCGCGCGCCTGCTCGGTGCCCCTCCCGGCTACATCGGCTACGAGCAGGGCGGCCAGCTGACCGAGGCCGTGCGCCGTCGGCCGTATTCGGTGATCCTGCTCGACGAGGTCGAGAAGGCGCATCCGGAGGTCTTCGACGTTCTGCTCCAGGTGTTGGATGACGGCCGGCTCACCGACGGCCAGGGTCGCACGATCGACTTCCGCAACACGATCCTGATCCTGACCTCGAACCTCGGCTCGCAGTACATGGTCGACCCCGAGCTCACCGCGGGCCAGAAGGAGGACGCGGTGCAGAACCTCGTTAGAAAGACCTTCAAGCCCGAGTTCGTGAACCGGCTCGACGACATCGTGGTGTTCTCCGCGCTCACCGAGGAGGATCTCGCCCAGATCGTTTCCCTCTACGTAGACCGGCTCGCCAACCGTGTCGCCGATCGACGGCTCGAACTGGCCGTGACACCGGATGCGCGCAGCTGGCTCGCCGAGCGCGGCTACGACCCGATCTATGGCGCGCGTCCGCTTCGCCGCCTGATGCAGCACGAGATCGACGATCAGCTGGCGACCGCCCTGCTCAGCGGCTCGATCCGCGATGGCGACACCGTTCGGGTCGATCTCGCCGGCGACGGCGACGGGTTGAAGCTGACCTCCGAGGCGACCGTGCAGCTGGTTCAGGAGAATTAGTTTTCCAGGCTCCCGGCTATTTGGGGGTATTCCGGAATAAATGAGAGCATCGATCGTGCTGGCCCTAGGGACCGCGCGCGATTGATGGGACCTCACTGAATGACAGACACGACGCTGACCCAGACCGGGGCCACCGCCCTGGGCTCAATCGATCCCGGCCGGGACACCGCGCGAAACAACCTGGTCATCAGGCTGCTGCTGGTCTCCGCCTTCGTCGTCATCCTGAACGAGACGATCATGGGCGTGGCGATGCCGCGGCTGATGGTCGCCCTCGACATCACGGCCATCTCGGCGCAGTGGCTGACGACCGCGTTCATGCTGACGATGGCGGTCGTGATCCCCATCACGGGCTTCCTGCTGCAGCGCCTGAATACCCGGCCGGTGTTCATCACCGCCATGACCTTCTTCAGCGCCGGCACCTTTATCGCCGCCATCGCCCCCGGCTTCGAGGTGCTGCTCGTGGGCCGCATCGTGCAGGCCGTGGGAACGGCGATCATGATGCCGCTCCTGATGACCACCGTGATGACCCTCGTCGAGCCGGCCAAGCGCGGCCGCACGATGGGAAATATCTCCATCGTCATCTCCGTCGCGCCGGCCATCGGCCCGACGATCTCCGGCATCATCCTCAGCGTTCTCGACTGGCGCTGGATGTTCCTGCTTGTGCTGCCCATCGCCATCGGAGCGTTGGCCCTCGGAACCTCCCGCATCCGCAATGTCACCACGCCGCGCATCGTGCCGCTCGATGTGATCTCCGTCATCCTCTCGGCCCTCGGCTTCGGTGGGTTCGTCTACGGGCTCAGCCATCTGGGGGAGTCGCTCAACGGGGCCAACCCCGCGGCAGGGTTCATCCCCCTGGGGGTGGGCCTTGTGGCTCTGCTCGTGTTCGTCCTCCGCCAGGTCGCGTTGCAGAAGGTCGACCGTGCGCTGCTCGATCTCCGCACGTTCACCTCGCGAACCTTCAGCGTCGCGATCATCATGCTGTCGATCAGCATGATGGCGCTGTTCGGCAGCATCATCCTGCTGCCCATCTACATGCAGACCGTCCTGGGTCTCAGCACGCTGAGCGCGGGACTTGCCCTGTTGCCGGGAGGACTCACGATGGGACTGCTGGCGCCGTTCGTCGGCCGCATCTTCGACCGGTTCGGCCCGAGGGTGCTGCTGGTGCCCGGCTCGATCATCGTGAGCGCTGCCTTCTGGGCGATGACCCGGCTCGGCGAGAGTACTGACTCACTCTGGGTCACCGTAGTCCACGTGACGTTGAGCGTCGGTCTCGCCCTGCTGTTCACCCCGCTGTTCACCTCGGCGCTCGGCTCCCTGCCGCCACGGCTCTACTCGCACGGCAGCGCCATCGTGGGGACGGCCCAGCAGTTGGCCGGCGCGATCGGCACGGCCCTCTTCATCGCGATCATGGCCGCCCGCTCATCTGCCCTGATGACGGATGGCCTCTCCAGCGTTTCCGCGACGGCCGCCGGCATCCATATGGCCTTCTACGTGGGGGCGTTCATCTCCCTGCTGGCCATCCCGCTGGCCTTGTTGATCCGCAAGCCGGCACTGATCGCCGATCGGGATGCCATCCGGTGAACGGGGTCTGAAATCTCTGCTAAGTTATACAAGTTGCCTCGCGCCGCAGTTGAGAAACTAAGGCCGGGCAGCATCCGATCCGAGTACGTATCAGATCAGAAAACGCTTCTCCATGCCCCGATCCGTCGGTGCCGCTGGAATCGC